>JAJYPO010000014.1 GCA_021795275.1 Nitrospirota bacterium
AGAGTGAAAGCGGCTTTCACTCTCGAAATCCCCTGGGTGAAGGGACGCGAAGACCGTTCCCCCGAGAAAATTCTTCTGACTGGATTGTGGGGAAAGGACGGAATCACACTCCAGGGACGCAATCTCCCGGAGGATTTTCTGAAGCACTTCGAGAGCCGACGGGAGATCCTGCTCGAGAGTCTGCGGGTTTTCCCGGGGGTGGATTTCTCGGCCCGGCTGGTCGGAGCTGGCGGCAGGAGCGAGGAGAGGGACGATGGCCGGTCCGGATTCAGGAGGGGATGACGGGAAGGAGGGGGGCGGGGAGAAGGTGGAGCTTTCGATTGCCCTTCGCTATCTTCCCGGAATCGATGAAGCCCCTCTTGTTCTGGTCAGCGGACAGGGAGAGATCGCCCGGGCGATCGTGGTCCTTGCCCGGTCTCTCAGGATACCGGTGGTCCGGGAGGCGGGGCTTTCGGAAAAGCTTCTGCGGGTTCCTCCGGGCCATCCGATTCCCAAAGAGCTGTATGAAGCCGTTGCCGTCATCCTTGCGGCCCTCTTTGTGGAGAAGCTTCCCGGAGAGAGAGTGTGACCGGCCGTTTGTCCCACCCTTCCGCTCTGATAGACTAACTCCATGGATACCGATCCGATCCCGTCCCTGGTGGACGCTCTCCGAAGGCTCCGGAGCCTTTCCTACCGGGATCTTGCCCTTGCCTCGGGAATCTCCTCCCCCTCCAACCTGAGGGAATGGGTCCTGGGCCTTCCGTCCCGTCTGAGCGTTGAGCGTGCCGGAAGGGTTCTTGAGTCCGTGGGCCTCGACCGCTACACCCGAGAGCTGTTTCCCGGTCTCCACCGGTGGAGTGTCGGGAAGGAAACGATGCCGCTTCTTGCGGGGATTCTTCCGCTTCTGTTTCCCGAACCCCTTCTCCATGTCTGGGGACGCACCGGCGCCTCCTCCCCCCTCTGTCAGGCCTTCTGGCTGCTTCTCGCCCGGAACTCCTCACGCGTTCTGGTGGATCTCTCCGATGCCCCCGAGTCAGGAAAGGAGAGCCTCTCCGCCCTTCTCGAGAGGCGATCTGGGCCGCTTGAGGTGAAAGAACCGAGGCGGGCCGTCGCGCTTTCTGCGGACGACCTGTCCCGGCTGGCGGATCCGGATCTCGGCTCTGAAGCGCTTGACCGGATCTTCGCTCTCTCCAGCTCCGAAATCTCCGCATGGACCTACGAACGTCTGTTCGAGCGCCTCTGGGCCGATGGCATCGACCCTGCCGAAGCGGCCCGTCGCCTCGGCTTCGTCTGAGGTTTCCCCGTCCCCTTTCCATCTGTCATTTTTATGGCGCCCAATTGTCGCATTTCTCCAGCATCCTCTTTCAATTTCAAGAAAATCCTGATTTCTACGGGAGGTCGTAATTCGGGAATTTTTTTCCTGCCGGTGAGGGAAAGAATTGCCGGAAATTGGATTACTGTCTAATTATAACGTCGTCCAATAAAGATATTCTGTATTTGGCATGAGCCTTGCTTGATTCTGTGGCAAGGAGGATTTGCGATGAGACGCGCCGAATTCGCTCTGGTGTCGGGAGCCCAGGGACAGGAACAGATGATTGATGTCCTGTCGAACAATCTGGCCAATGTGAACACTCCGGGATTCCGGAAGGACCGGGTCACCTTCCGGACCTATCTTCCCCACAGGGAGTATCTCCATAAAACGCCTCCCGACCGGCCGGGATTCCGGATGACGCCCTTCGGCACCTTTCCCACGCCGTGGGGAATGGCGGGTTCGGATGTTCCCCATGCGGGAGTCGACCGCATTTATGTCCGCTACGAGGAGGGAGAGTTCCAGAAAACGGGGAATCCTCTCGATGTCGCATTGTCGGGAAAGGGCTTTCTCGCGGTCCAGACCGCCGGGGGCACCTTCCTGACCCGGGACGGGCATCTGACCCTCGATCAGGAGGGTCGGATCATGACCCACGAAGGCCATCCCGTACTTGACGACCAGGGCAAAATCATCAGGTTGCCGGTCGAGGGCCGTGAAAAAATACGCATCGACAGCGCCGGAAAGATCTTTGCCGGAGAGAAGCTCGCGGGAAGGCTCGGAATCGTCGAGCCCGTCGGAGGAAACGACGGTCTGATCAAGGTGGGAGAAGGACTCTTTCACTCTCCGTCAGGCTTTCGCCAGGGTGAGGCCCGGGTAATGGCCGGGGGAGTGGAGGGGTCGAATGTGAAGGGGACCTCCGAAATGGTCCGGATGATCCAGGGGATGCGTACCTATCAGACCGACATCCAGGCGCTTCACACCCTGAACGACCTGACCAATCGCACCGTCAACGACATGACAGTGATCGCCTGAGCGATCAAACGGGGAGGATCCATGTTTCGAGCCCTCTGGAACGCGGCCGCCGGAATGGAGTCGCAGCAGTCCAATCTCGACGTCATCACCAACAACCTGGCCAACGTGAACACCACGGGATACAAGCGCCAGCGTGCGAACTTCCAGGATCTGATGTACCAGACGCAGATCCCGGCGGGGGAGGCTTCTTCTCTCGAGGGGAATCAAGTCCCAACCGGTCTACAGGTGGGAATGGGAAGCCGTCTGGCTTCGGTCCAGAAGGTCTTTCTCCAGGGATCCCTCCGGACGACGAACAATCCACTCGATGTGGCGATCCAGGGAAATGGCCTTCTTGTCGTGAAGTTGCCGGATGGTCGGCAGGCCTATACTCGGGACGGAACCTTCAACATCGACGGCAAGGGGCGGATGGTGACTCCGGGCGGTCTGGTGACCGATCCCCAGATCGTCGTTCCGAAAAACGCGAAGTCGATCCACATCTCCCCCGACGGTGAAGTCACGGCCACGATCTCCGGTCAAACCGCCCCTGTCCGGCTCGGACAGCTCGTTCTGGCGCAGTTCATCAATCCGGCGGGTCTTGAGGCCCGGGGAAACAATCTCTTCATGGAAACTCCCGCCTCCGGCAAGCCGTCCCTGTCGAGCCCGGGGGTCAATGGGGCGGGCCATCTCCAGTCGGGTTTCCTCGAGGCCTCGAACGTGAACGTGGCGGAGGAGCTTGTCAACATGGTGATCGGACAGCGCGCCTATCAGATGGATTCGTCGAGCATCCGGACCGTCAACCGGATGCTCGGATATACCGCGACGCTATAGGAGACACGATGGCGGTCAACGGTTTGATCAAGCGCCTTGGGGCTGGGATCGTGGGAGCCCTGCTTGTTGCGGGAAGTCCGTGGTTTGGGTGGGCCGCGGATGTCGCCCCGGATATTCCGGTCCTCGGCAGGGGAGCGAAGGGGTGGTCGATCGATCGCGCGGCTCTCGCGGACCGGATCCGGCAAGATTTGCATCTTCGCGCGGACTCCCGGATCGAGGTCGGGAACCTGCCCCGTCATTTTCAGGGCCCCCCCGGAAACCGGCTCTCCACGGAGCTCACCAACGAGGGTCTGCAGGCGGGAGGAAGATATCTTTTTCTTCTCGACGTCCTTGAAAACGGGGTGGCCCGTGAATCCTTCTATCTTCATGTGAAGGTTTCCGGGGAATCGCCTTCTGGCCCTGTTGTGCTGCCCCGGAGCCAAGAGGCTGAGCGCTCCGGCGGCCATGAGGAGGGGGCCCTTGTCCATTCGGGAGACATGGTTCGCGTGACGGTGACGGGCAGGGGGTTCCTGATACGGTTTTCGGGGATCGCACAGGGCGGAGGATTCGCGGGTGATCGGATCCCCGTGGTCAATCCCGTGTCCGGACGCAGTCTGACCGGACTGATCACAGGCCGTGACCGGGTGATGATCGGTCTTTCGGGGGACTCCTAGTGAATACGCGAATCTCCTTGAGACTTCTTGCTGCCGGAATTCTGGGGATACTGGATCTGGCGGGATGCGTGAAAACGGCTTCACCCCCGCCGGTGACCTATTCGGACGGGGCCCCCCATCCTTTGCCGCCCGTCCAGAGGGAGCGAGCCTTTGACGGTTCGCTCTTCGCTCCCGGGGAACTGGGGGACCTGGCCTCCGACAAAATTGCCCTCTCGCCCGGCGATCCGGTGATTATCCGGTTCGGCCTCAAGAACGGGTATCCCGGGATCCCCCAGGGTCGGGTGACCCGTCTGTCGGGGCAGGTGATTCGGGTTGAGCCGTCCGGGAGCCTTCTTGTTTCGGCGCAGCGGACGGTCAGGGACAGTTCGGGGATCCGCCGGGTGGTTCTGGTGGGCCGTGTGGACCATGGATTGATCGAAACGGGAAACGAGGTTCCGGTCTCCCGGATCTCCATGCTCCGGTTCCGCTCGGAAGGCCCTTCGGACGGAAAGAAGCGTCCAAATTTCACCCCTTCCGCCCTTCCCGGAAAAACCGCCGTTCGAGCGGGAGGCCAAAGGAAAAAAGGAACGGGGAGGACGCCATGAACAGGTGGCTGCATGGCGGGACGGGAGCGACCCTGCTCTTGATCCTGTCTCTTCTTGGGGCCATGGGGAGCAGCCGGGAGGCCTCCGCCGAGAGAATCGGTGATCTGGCGCGTGTCCAGGGGATGACCGACAACCCGCTGGTCGGGTACGGGCTGGTGGTCGGACTTCCCGGGACAGGAGACACGAGCCGGACTCCTTTCACCCGGCAGTCGCTCGTGTCGGCCCTCGCCAGACTGGGGGTGAATGCCCGGGATCTGGCATCGGCCATCAAGGGTCGCAATGTGGCCGCGGTCATGCTGACCGCCCGCCTCTCCCCATTTCTGAGAAAAGGAGCCCGATTTTCCGTTCGGGTGGCTTCGGTGGGAGATGCGACCTCCCTTGAGGGGGGGACCCTGCTCCTGTCGACCCTCAAGGCGCCCAACGGGCAAATCTATGCCACAGCCCAGGGTCCGGTCAACGCAGATACCCCGGGCCGCATCGGGGAGAGGGTCCGGAGTTCGGATCCTCCCGAAGGGAAAAGGACAAGCGGGATGGTGCTCCAGGGAGGGCTGGTGGTTCGGGGCGTTCCTGTCCCCTTCAATGGTCGACATCATCTGTGGGTCAGCCTGGACAAGGAAAACTTCACGACCGCCGCAAGGATCGCCCGGGCCATCAATGCCGCGATGGGTGGCAGGCCGGCAGTGGCGCAGGACGGACGGAGCGTCCAGGTCACGATTCCCGAGGAGTCGCGCGGGGAGGTCGTGGGATACATGGCACGCATCCTGAATCTCCCGGTCACTCCGGATCAGGCCCCGCTCGTGGTCATCAACCAGCAAAGCGGGACGATCGTGATCGGAAGGGGTGTGGAGGTTTCGGAATGCGCGGTCAGCCACCGGGATCTTTCGGTGGTCGTGACGGGAAAGCGGGTGGTCCTCCCCAAGAAAGACCGGAGCATTCCTCTGACCTACGTTCCGGGAACGGTGACGCTTCGCTCGCTGGTGGCGGCGTTATCCTCTCTGGGAACCCGGACGGAGGACATGATCGCGATTCTGGAGGCGCTCAAGGCCTCGGGAGCCCTCGAGGCCGAGATCAGGATTGTGGGGTAGGAGGAGTCGATGCAGGGAGGAAACGTATCCGGGATCCGCATTGGGAGCGGATGGGGATCTCCGCACGGAGGCCCGGTCCGGGAAGAGGTCAGGGTCGATCCTCTCATGAAGGCGGCCCGAAAGTTTGAGGCGATGGTTGTGGAAGGGATGGTCCGTGAGATGTGGAAGACCATCCCGGCATCGCAAGAGGAAAGCGGTTCCCCCGGGCTTTCCCTTGCACAGCAACTGTATCAGAAGGAGTTGTCGAAAGACCTGGTGGGCGCGGGAGGTTTCGGGCTCGCCCGGCAGATTGTCGAAGACACCCGGAAAGGCGAGGGGTTGCCGGAGCTGCCATCCGAGGCTCCGCCCCGTCCGGCCGTCTTGTCCGTCACCGTATAGGAGGAAAATCATGAGTGGATTGGTCATCAACACCAACGCGGCCTCCCTGGGCGCTCAATACAACCTGAATGAAACCCAGAACCGGATCAATCAGACCATCAACCGGCTGTCGTCCGGATACCGGGTCAACGCTCCGGCGGACGATCCGGCGGGGTACGCCATCGGGCAGGTCATGACCGCCTACATGAAATCCGTCCAGCAGGCCGTCAGGAACGCCAACGACGGAGCCAATCTGATCCAGACGATCGGAGGAGCGCTCCTGACGGACAACGAAATTCTGATCAAGATGCGCTCACTCGCCATTCAGGCGGCGAACGGGACCTATAGCCCCACGGACCTGTCGACCCTCCAGAACGAGTACCAGAACCTCATGAGCGAAATCAACCGGATCGCGAAGGTTGCCAACTTCAACGGGCGGAAGGTGCTCGACGGCAGTCTCGAAAGCGGGTTGACCTTTCAGGTCGACGTCGGAACGGAAGGGGAGAACCGGCTTGTCATCGCCGTTCCCTCCATCAGCAGCGATGTTCTCGGGCTGTACAACGGAAGCACGTTGGTCATGCCATTGGGGATGACATCGGTGATCAACGGCAACATGGCGCTTTCGGCCATCTCCGCCATCGACGGGGCCCTCGACGAACTGAACCGGATCCAGGGAACCCTCGGAGCCTTCCAGCAGCGCATGACCTGGACCATTCGGAACCTGAACACCGCCCTGGTGAATATCGCTGCCACAAAGTCCCAGATCAAGGATGCGAATTTCGCCAAGGAAACCTCACGGTTTGTCCGGGACCGAATTCTCCAGCAGTCCGGAACCGCCGTTCTGGCCCAGGCGAACCAGATTCCCCAGGCGGCGATCAAGCTGATTCCGTAGAAGGGAAAAAATGGATTTGGGGAGTTGACCCTGCTAAAGTCTGAAGTGTGAAATGCCGATAGGTGACTTGAGGGACTCTGTTTCCCGAATTCATGGAGGATCATTGATGAGCGACCCCAAGGTGACACCGCCGGGATCGGCCCGGATACCGGACCGCCCAGAAAAGCTATCGAAGAAGGCGGCCGTCGGCGAGCCCGACAATGAAAGCAGGAAGACTCCGGTTCCTGTGACACGGATCGTTGAGTCGGACGTGCTGGAGATCTCTGGGCCCGCCCGACAGGTGGCCCGATTGCGCGAGGAGATATCCAAGGTGCCTGAGGTGCGTGAGGAGCGGATCGCCGAATTGCGCGAACAGATCAGGAACGGAAGCTATTCGGTTCCCTCCAGGGATGTGGCAAAAAAGATGATCGCCTGGGGCAAGGATCACGGAGGCGCCCCCTCCGGTTCCTGAAGAGACCGGAAAGGATCGGAATCATGGACAGAGATGACACAGGTTCGGCCGAACAGAAGAAAAATGGGGGAGAATTATCGGAGACCTTTTCCGAGATCGCTCTTCTCGTGACCGTTCTCGAGCGGGAGCGGGATCTTCTTGTCGCCGGCGACTGGGAGGGACTCGATGCCGTTCTTGAGGAGAAGGATCGGAGATCCCGTCGCCTGGGCGAACTTTTGTCAGGTCTGTCCCCGGAGGAGCTCGAAGGGTCGTCCGGAGAGGAGCCGACCCTTCGAAGTCTCCTGACCCATCTTTCCGAGCTGGTGTCCGTCAACCTTGTCCTGGCCCGGGAGTCGTCCCTGATGGTCGAGCAGGTCCTTCGTGAGATATCGCTCGAGGCGGAAGGGGGGGGAACCTACGGCTCCAGCGGGGAAGTCGGGAGCGCCCGTCCTCAGCCCGCCATGGTTTCGACCCGGGGCTAGGCTCGGTCCTGTCAATCCTGGAGGGTGGCAATGTCGGGTATTATCGGGGTCATGAACATCGGCCAGACCGGGATCGAGGCCAACGAGGCGGCCCTCAAGACGGCCGGACACAATCTTTCCAATGTCAACACGCCCGGTTATTCCCGGGAGCGCGTCATCCTCGAGCAGCATGTTCCGGACATGGGCCATCCGGGCATGATGGGGTCCGGGGTCGATGCGCGCAGGATTCGGCGTGTGGTCAATCATTTTCTGGAAAACCAGTCGACCCGCCAAAAGACGACCCTCGGCTTCTGGGAGTCCTCCCGAACCTCTTTGGGAGAGATCGATTCCTACTATTTTCATGCCCAGTCGGAGGGACTTTCCCGGGACCTCTCCCGTTTTTTCAACCATTGGGAAACGGTGGCCAACCATCCGGTCGACCGTGCCGCCCGGTCCACGCTGGTGACCTACGGTCGCAATCTTGGCCAGGATTTTCATCAGATGACCGCTCTTTATGCCGAAGCCCGGAACCGTCTTGGCCATCAGATCGAGGACCAGGTCGCGAAAATCAATACGCGGATTGCCAGGATCGCCGAATTGAACCACAACATTCTGGCGGCCCGAGGCCGGGGGGAGGATCCGAACACCTTTCTCGACGAGCGCACCCGCCTGGCGACGGAGGTTTCACGTCTCACGAACGCGCATTTTTTTCATGACAAGGACGGCTCCCTGAACCTTCATCTGGGTGGCCAGTCGGCCTTTTCTGCGGAGGAGGTCGGTCACATGACGGCCGTGTTCGATCCCGTCCACGACCGCTACCGGATGGAATTCTCCCCCCCTTCCCATTCCGGACCGCCCATCGACATCACCGACCGTGTCCGGGGCGGAACCCTCGGCGGCTATCTCGATGTCCGGGACCACAAGATAAAGGCGTTGCAACATCATCTCGATCTTCTGGCCTACCAGGTGGTGAACAGCGTCAACGCGATCCATGCACGGGGTTTTGGCCTGTCGGGCCAGACCGGGGTCAATTTCTTCCGTCCGACCGTCGACGTGGCGCGGACGAAGGGAGAGGGGACGGGGGCTCTGGTTGCCAACGTGGAGGATGCTGCCGACGTTCTTCCGGCGGTGGATGTCGAGGTCGATGCGGCCGGAGTGAAGGTTTTTTCTCACGCCGATCACGTTCTTCTGGGAAGCGCCCAGGTCACGGACGGAGTCGGGCAGGTCTCTGCGGGAGGGTACGCCATCCGCGTACTGGCCCCCAAAAAGGGAGCGGAGAGTTTTCTGGTTTCGGGTGGGGGGCACGTGGATGGGGCAGCGCTCCATTTGGATGTGACGCACTTGACGGCGGACGATATCGCCGCCGCCCAGTCTGTCGCAACCCCCGGAAAGAACGAGGGGGACAACGCGAACGCCCACCAGATCTTTTATCTTTCCCAGAAGCATCTTCGTTTTCCGGGCGAGGACGAGCCCTCTTCGATCTACGAGTACTACGCCTCTGGGGTGGCCCGGGTCGGAGCCTGGGCCCGACAGGCCCGGCTGAACGACAAGGCTCAGGTCGCGATCTCCCAGAGTCTTGAAAATCAGAGGCTCTCCGTCTCGGGGGTCTCGATCGCCAACGAGTCCGCAAAGATCATTCGTTTCGAAAAGGCCTATCAGGCCTCGGCCAACCTGATCCAGATGGTGAACAGGCTTCTCGACACCCTCGTTCGCCTTCCCAATAGCGGCTGAAAGGGGGCGCGATGATCCGGGTCACGGGACTCATGACCGACCGCTCCCTCATGGCCAACCATGATCGGGCGACGGAAAATCTCTACGAGTCGGAACGCCAGGTCTCTTCAGGAAAGAAGGCCGACACGCCGGGGGATGCCCCCGAAGCCATGAGCGAGGTCCTTCGCATCAACCGGTCGCTTGCGGTCACCGGACAGATCATCCAGAACGCCCGGGAAGGGGCGAGCCGGATCTCCCTGATGGAAAGCATCCTGACCCAGATCGACAACGTGATGATCCGGGCCAAGGGTCTGGCCATCCGCCAGGCCAACGGAACGATGGACGCCGAGGACAGGAGGATCGCCGCGGAAGAGGCGGCCCGTCTCCTCGAACAGACTGTTGCCCTGGCCAACACCCGCGGCGGGGAACAGTATCTCTTCGGAGGGACCAACATCAGCCTTCCCCCCTTCTTGCTCGGAGATTCCCGGAAGGATCCCTACCTCGTTTCCTACCAGGGCAACCACAAAAGCTCCACGATTCAGCAGGGGTTCACGCCCAGTTTCCGCCAGGCCGGCCTTATGCGGACAACCGTCTCCGGGGACGAGGTCCTGGGGGACTCCCAAAAGAATCCCGATGGTCCCCTCGCCTTTCCCGCCCTCCGCCGATTTGTCCTGGGTCTCAAAAACAATGACGATGCGGCCATTCACACCGCCATCGGGGAGCTCGATCTGGCGGTTCGTTCCATCTCCGAACGTTCGGCCGTTCTCGGGACCTATGAGCGCTCCCTCAGAAGCACCATCGCACGGCTCGAGAAATACCGGACCGATCTCAAGGTCCTGAGGAGTGAAACGGAAGATGTGGACATTCCAAAGGCCGCTTCGCGCATGGCCCTGTCCCAGAACCTGCTCGAGGTGTCGGCCAAGGCGAGCCGGAACATCCTCCAGAATGTGCAGAATGTTCTCTTCCATTGACCGGGAGTTCGTGACGAGAGGGGGCTTCCCATGCTGATCCTGACGCGAAAAATCGGAGAAGGCATCCGGATAGGTCCTTCGGTCCACCTCGTCGTCCTTGAGGTGAAGGGCGGAGCCGTCCGGATCGGGATCGAAGCTCCCGAGGGGGTCCTCATCCACAGGGACGAAGTCCTGGCCCGTATTACAGAGGAAAACAGGAAGGCGACCGGAACCTCCCGCGACAAGCTCGAAGGGGCGGCCCTGTTGCCGGCTCCAGGCGCGGGAGGGGCGATGAAGATTTTTGATACGAAGCGCTTCGGGAGGATTCCGGTGGAGGACGAGCGGATCATCATCTTTCCCGACGGTCTTCTGGGATTTCCCTCTTCCCGGCGGTTCGTCCTTCTCGAGACGGCCGAAAACGGTGTTTTTTATTGGCTCCAGTCCCTCGATGATCCCGCTCTGGCCTTTGTGGTCATCGATCCGGTCCATCTGGTCCCGGACTACAGGGATCGGCTCCTCCTTTCGGATTGGGACCGGGAGTTTTTCGACCCGGAAGGACCGGCCACTCTCCACGCCATGGCGATCGTCACCTTTTCGGAGACGGGGGCCTCGGCGAATCTGCAGGGTCCCCTCCTCATCCGGGAGAGCGACCGGCTGGGCCGGCAGGTCGTTCTGGCCGAGTCGGACACCTGGCTGCGCATGCCCGTTTTCCTCCCGGAAGAGAAAGGCGGAGGGCCCTCCTAAAGTTTTCCGGCATCCTGCCGATGAGATCCTTGGAACGGTGAGGACCGTTGTCCCGGTCAAGTCGCCGGGTGATCAAGGACAAGGCCAGGGATGAGGCCGGAATAACCCAAGGAGGGTATCATGAGCGGTTTGATCATCAACGACAACATGGCATCGCTGAATGCGCAGTACAACCTGAACGAAACCCAGCGATCCCTGAACAAGCACATTAACCGGCTCTCCTCAGGCTATCGCGTGAACACTCCCGCGGACGATCCTGCCGGGTACTCGATCTCCCAGCGCATGGGCGGTCAGATCAAGTCCTATGCGGCGGCCATCCGTAACGCCAATGACGGATCGAGCCTGCTGCAGACGGCAAACGGGGCCCTTCAGACCGACAACACCATCATTCTGAAGATGCGCCAGCTGGCCATCGAGGCGGCCAACAGCACCTATTCGCCGAAGGATCTCAAGGTTCTGAACCAGGAGTACCAGCACCTCAAGTCGGAAATCACCCGTATCGCGAAGGTGACGGACTTCAACGGGATGAAGCTTCTCGACGGAAGCCATCCGGATTTCAAGTTCCATGTCGGCATCTACACCACCTTCAGCGACCGGTTGCATGTGAAGGTCGGAAAGGTGGACGCCGGCGAGCTTGGGATCAGCGGTACGGACATTCTGAACAGAAACGATGCCAAACATTCGGTGGACCAGCTTGACAAGGCCCTCGACCGGATCAACGAACTGCAGGGCAACATCGGTGCCATCCAGGACCGGATGGAATGGACGATCCGGAACCTGAACACCGCAACCACCAATGTCCAGGCGAGCCGGGCCGGAATCCGGGACGTGGATTTCGCCGGAGAAACCGCCAAATTCACAAAGAGACAGATCCTGTCCCAGTCGGGCGCGGCCGTACTGGCGCAGGCAAACCTCATTCCACAGGCAGCCATCAAGCTGCTCCCTTAGCCAGGCCCGCCCGCCGGGCCTAGGGACTGGCCGGCTTTCTGCCGGCCAGCCCTATTTGTTCTGATGCGACCTGCTTGAAGCGGGTTTTTCGCGTTTCAGGGAGGGATTTCCGGAGCGGAGGCAGGAGGTCAATGTGAGCGGAATTTCCGGAGGGATCCCGGGAGCCGGGGGCCCCCCGCAGGATACATCTCCGCACCGCATGCGGATCACGAACATGGCGGCCCTTTCGCAGGGGCTCGACACCGAGAAGCTTGTCGAAGCCAACCTTCAGGCGGCTGCGGTCCCCCTCGAGCAGATGGAGCAGCATCAGTCCGATCTCGAAGGACAGGCCGGCATCTGGCGCCAGATCCAGCAGAAGCTGGACGGGTTCCTCAAGGTCTCCGGGCACCTGAATCTGAAGGAGGACTTCAACGCCTTCAAAAGCATTGTTCCCCCTCATTCCGCATTTACCGTCACCCCCGGACCCGGGGCCTCCCTCGGCTCCTACAGCGTCTCCGTGGACTCCCTCGCCAAGCCGGGCGTTCTCGTCTCCTCGGGATTCCCCGACAAGGACAAGACCTCCGTGCTCAATATTCCCCCCGACGGCGCCTTTTCCCATGCGACCATGACCTTTCTGATCGGTAACCACCTGGTCGGGGGCCATCTCAGGACGGTCCGGCTCAACCAGGATACGGGCTTCACGATGGAGGATCTGGCCCAGGCCATCAACAACGCCAATATCGGGATCCATGCCATGGTCATGCGCACGGGAACTCCGGGGGCTCCTTATTCCCTCTCGCTCTCTTCGACGAAGAACGGGGTGAACTTCCGGGTCATGGAGCAGGAGGGGCTGGATTTCTCCTTCCGGACGGTCCAGAAGGGCAGCATGGCCCACCTCAAGGTCAACGGGGTTCCGGTCCAGTCGGAGTCCAATGATGTTGCGGACGCCATTCCCGGATCGGTAATACATCTTCGGCAGACCACGGGCCCGACGCCGACGACAGCCTCCATTGTGCACAATACCAAGACCATCAAGACCAACATCGGGGGAATGGTCAAGTCCTACAACGATCTTCTGGATTTTCTCGACAAGGAATCCCGCGTCAATCCGGCAACGGGACAGGGAGGTCCGCTCCTCGGGGCCTACTCTGTCATCGATCTCAGGAATCGGCTGGGAACGGCTCTGACCCGGGCCCTCCCCGACAAGATTCAGGGAAAATACCGCACACTGGCCGATGTGGGAATCACGTTCCAGAGAAACGGCCATCTTTCCTTCGATCAGGGAAAGCTCGACAAGGCGCTGGCCTCCAATTACGACGATGTGGTCCACCTCATGACCGGGTCCGGAGGAGCGCCGGGAGTGACCTCTTCCCTCCACGAGATTTTGACGGAGTTCGCCAATCCCGCCAGCGGCCCGCTCGCAGGCGAACTCGCGGATGTCAATGCCCAGGAGCGGACGAATGTCCGTCAGATGACCCGGAAGCAGGACGAGCTTGCCACCCTGAAGGATCAGCTCGAGGAAAAGTATTCGGGGCTTCAGAGCCTTCTTGGGGGGCTCAATGCCAAGCAGGCTTATGTCAGCCAGCAAATCGCCCGAGGAGTGATCTAGGGGTGAGGAGGTCCTTTCCGTTCTCCATCACCGCAATTCATCACCCACAGAGCGATGAGAGGATCCGTGCATGAACCAGTACGCCGCCGCAACCTACCGTCAGACGTTGGAAAGCACGCTCTCTCCGGCCGATCTCCTGATCCGTCTTTATGAGGGAGCGATCCGGTGCGTGGACATCATCAAGGAGTCGGCCCGGTCGGGGGACATTTCCCGAAGGGCGGATGCTGTCAACAGACTGACGGGCATTCTTTCAGAGCTGGCCTCTGCCGTAGACGGCCAGGAGCCGAAAGACCTTTCCGATTCCCTCGTCTCCCTCTACCTTTTCCTGATCCAGGAGGTGACGTTGGCCAATGTAGCCGGCGAGCTCTGCCGTCTCGATCCGGTGCGTGAGATTATAGCCGATCTCCTCGGAACCTGGAGGTCTGCGGTCCTCTCCTCGAGGAAGTCAGCTCTGCCCTTTTCCCCGAAGACGGACGCTGGCGAGACACCTCGCCGCTCCCTGTCGGTGCGCGGATGATCCGCGATCCGGGGCAGGAGCTGGCGGGAGAATTCATGGCTCAGCTCGAGACTCTTTTTGAAAAGGTGTCTCTCGGCCAAGGAGTCCGGGTTCTTTCCCTGGCCGAGCTCGAACGGCTGGATCTGGAACCTCTCCTGGCGGCCCAGGAAGCCCTTGACCGGGCGAACGTGGCCCTGGCCGATCTCCTGTCGCCTCCGGAATTGGTGATGCTTCTCCATCGCATCGACATCCTGACCCGCTGTCTCGGGCCATTCGGACGGGAGGACGGACCTCTCGCCTCCCGTCTTCGCGCCCTTTCAGGCCAGGGACCTCAGGGAGCCTACGCGAAGGCATCGCGGGTATCGACCGCTCTTTTTGGCCAGAAAACCCTGGGGCAGGTTTAACTTTTCTCCTCTGCCACCGATGATTGGACCTCCCTCTTCGAGGCTGTTTCCCGGACTCTTCCGGTTGACAGTTTTCTGACAGGGAAAAAATTCCCGGGAGTCCTCCCGTTCGGGAATAAAATTCCCTTCCGCCAATTTTCCCTTCCTTTTTTAACTTTATATATTAACTATTTAATATCGTACGCCCTTCCCGTTCTGACCCTGGCATAAAAAATGCGTAAAAGGGATCAGGGAGGGAGTCATGAATATCCTGATGCTCTATACCGCCATTCCCCATACGACAGGAAGGTATCTCGAAAAGGCCCTGAGAGAGGTCGCCACGCTCCGATCCTGTGGTCCGACCGCCTCGGAGGAGCTTCTTCGGGCGTGGGATCTGGGGGCGATTTCCGATCGCGTCAGGCCTCACGACCTTCCCTGCGAACGTGTGTCGGCGAAGGAGGTCGGTGTGGGATTCCCGGGATTCCGGCCCGACTGGATCCTCTTCGTGGAGAGCGGGGTCTGGTTCGAGATGCCGCTTCTCGACGAATGGGCCTTGCCGAAAGCCTGCTATCTGATCGACACCCATCTTTTTCTCGCCGATCACCTCGCCCTCGCCAGCCGCTTCGATGTCGTCTTCCTCGCTCAGAAAGCCTATGTGGAAATTTTCAGGGAACGCCTCGACCGGCCGGTTTACTGGCTTCCGCTGGCCGCCGATCCTCAGATCCATCGTCCCTGGGATGTGGCGGAGGATTTCGACGTGGCGATCTGCTCCTCCTCTTCTCCGGTTCCGGACCGTCGCTCCCGCCGGCTCGCACGCCTCGGAATTCACTGCTCCCTCGGACAGAAGAGGGCCTTTCTCGAGGAGATGTCGCGTTTTCTTTCCTCGGCCAGGATCCTTTTCAACTCTGCTGTCAAGGACGACCTGAATATGAGGGTCTTCGAAAGCATGTCCATCGGCAGGTGCCTTTTGACAGACCCCGTACCGGGGCTTCTGGACCTCTTCGTTCCCGATGTCGACCTCGTTCTCTATGACGACGTCGATCTCGTGGACAAGCTCCGCTTTCTTCTCGGCCACCCCGGGATCCGGGAACGGATCGCCGCCTCCGGAAGAAAAAAGATTCTCGGCAGCCACACCTATCGCCATCGGGCCCGCTCTCTCGTCCGCATTCTGTCCGACAACCCCGGCGTCCTCAGAAAAGGAGAAGAACATGTTGCGCATTCTCACGTTTAACTGGCACGAAGGGTATATATCCCTGTTGGGAAAGCTTCCGTTTTCCTTCGATATCGTCGAACGCAAGAAAGGGGGCTACGAGCGGTGGATGCATGAGTTCAGACCCTGTCCGCGGGGCTCCCGCATCATCGATGCCGAGGAGGCGATGACCCTTCTTGCTCGCGAAGAATACGATGCCGTCATCTGCCACGATGTCAGCGATCTCGTCCTGACGCAGCGGTCTCCCGTTCCGCAGTTTCTTGTTTTCCACAATCGTCTCGACACAATGATCGCCCTCGGAAAAAACCGTGTGGAGGCTCGGGAGTACAGGGAAAGCCTCAAAACGCTCATCGGGTCGGTCTCCGACCTGACGACGGTCTTCATTTCTCCTGCGAAGAAAGAGTCGTGGGGGCTTCCGGGTCCCGTCATCCTTCCGGGAATCGACGGCCGGGACTGGAGCGGATACGACGGGTCGGAGGCGACCGCGCTCAGAATCGGGAACTTTCTCGAAGAGCGTGACCTGATGCTGGGAGGGAGACTTTCGGGGCGAATTCTCGCAGGACTTCCCCACACGACCCTGGGGATCAATCCCGGGATTCCGGGGGCAAGACCCAGCCGGAACGTGGATGATCTGAAAGAAATCATGCGCCATCATCGCCTTCTCGTTCACACTACGGTCGAGCCCTGGGAGGACGGATACAACCTCTCCCTCCTGGAGGCGATGTCCACCGGCATGCCCGTTGTCGCCCTGGGCCATTCGGGCTCCCCGGTCGTCGACGGAGTGAGCGGATATCTCTCCGACCGGGAGGAGGTGCTCAGAGGATCGGTGGAGCGCCTTCTCTCCGATCGGGAGATGGCCATCGGGATGGGAATGAAGGGCCGGGAGAGCGTTCTCAGGGACTTTCCTGCCGAGCGGTTTCTTGAAGAATGGGAACGCCTGATCAACCGGAAAGTGGCGCTATGGAAGCCGAAGAAGGCCTACCGCAGGGAGCGGGGGGAGGTTATCGACCGGATTCCGGCCGGATCCAACCGGATTCTGGACATCGGATGCGGGACCGGAGCCATGGGTCGCGGGATCCGGACCCGGTGGGGGGAGGTCCATCTGGTGGGTATCGAGAAGGATCCGTCCCGGGCCTTCGAGGCGCGGGCCTATTACGACCGCATCATTGAAGGCGATGCCGCCACCTGGAAGCCCGACTTCGCTGCGGAGAGTTTTGATGCCATCATCCTGGCCGACGTTCTGGAGCATGTCGAAAATCCGGCGATGCTTCTGAAGCGCTATGTTCCCTTCCTCTCCTCTCACGGCGTCCTCGTCCTTTCAGTTCCCAATATCCGGTACCACGAAGTGCTAACGGCATTGGCCCAGGGCCGGTTCGACTATCAGGAACAGGGAATCCTCGACCGATCCCATCTTCGTTTTTTCACCCGCAAGACTCTGGTCGAGCTTCTGGAGTCCTCCGGTCTCCAGGTGGAGACGATCGCCGCCAACGTGTCGGCCGAGTACAACCGGATGGCACAGGAGCTGGCGAAGCAGCCCCCCGGGAAAACGGATATCGACCTTGGTCCCCTTGTGCTCAGGCAGCAGTCTCCGGAAGAGATCCGGGATCTCTTCGTCATGCAGTTTCTTGTGACAGCCCGGAGGAAAGTGTTCGGTCTCATCGAAAAGGTCGACGACCTCATGGGTTCGGGGCTTGTCGAGGGAGTCGAGGGGATCCTCGAGGCTGGACTCGCCGACCCGGCACTGACGATCGGGGAGCGGGGGGAGGTCGAGATCAAGCTTGGGGAGATCCTCTCCAGAAAGGGGGATCTCGACGGGGCTTTCGCTGCCTTTTCAAGGGCGATTCCGCTGGTGGACGATGAAAGGCCTTTTCAGGGGCGGGCGGTCATTCGCCTCCTGAAAGGCGCCTTCGCCGAATCCCTCATCGACTTCAAAAAAGCCCACGAGCTGAACCCCAGGGCTTATGGGGCCCTGTCGGGATTCGGGATGGTTTGCCAGGAGACGGGACAGTACGAGGATGCCGTTTATTACTATGACCAGTCGCTGGGGATCGAGATCGAGCAGGAGGATATCCTGCGTCTCATGATCGACTCCGCACGAATGGTCGGGAGGGCCGATCTGGCCCTGGCCCGAACCGCGGAATACCTCTCCCTCCATCCGTTCAAGCCTGGACTGAAAAGCCTCTACGCGCAAATGCTCGAGGAGGCGGGTCTCGGGGAAGAGGCGCTGGTCGTGGTTCGGGAAATCCTCTCGAGGGATCCCAGAAATCCGATTGCGAGGGAGATCCTGGAGCGCCATGACGTGCTGACGGCTTCACTCAACCCGAAAGGGGTCTGATGTGTCGGGAAAATGTCTTGTCATCCAGGAGGCCCGTCTGGGGGATCTCATCCAGTCGGTTCCGCTGATCGATGCCCTGACTAAGCGGGGAAGCCGGACGGTACTTCTTGTCCGCCCCGGAATCGCCTCTGCCGCCCGCTCCCTGTCCCTCGCCCACGATGTCAGGGCGTGGCCCGCCTTCGGGGATCCCGGTGAGGATCGACCCCTGGCCGGACGCCTCTCGGAGGCCCGGGAGTTCGTGGGGGCCCTTCGTCGGGAGGGATTCGACCGTGCGGTGGTCCTGAACCACCATGGAACAGGAATCATGCTGGCCCGTCTTCTCGGAATTCCGGTATCGGGATTTGAGCGAGTGTTCGACCGTGGGGGCGAGGGAGGAACTCCGACGCATCTTTCAGGGTGGCCAGGCTACCTCGTGGCCTCCTCCCGCGGAATCCGTGGGTTGAACCGGATCCACCTCTCGGACATGTGGGCGGGGTTCGGAGGCGTTCCCGATTCGGCCCCTTTCGCGCCTCCTTCAAAAAAATCGTCGGGTCCTGTGGTGGTGGTTCTGGGAGGACGGAGTCCCTATCGGCGATGGGAGCCCGAGGCCATTCTGTCCCTCGTCCGAAACCTGAGGAGGGTCGACGGAGGCGAGGTGATCCTGTCCGGAAGTCCGGAGGATGCTCCTCTCGGGGAATTAATCGAGCGCGAGGCCGGGGATGGGGTCCGGAATATGGCAGGGAAGACAGATGTCGAGGGGCTCTCCCGGTTGCTTTCCGGGGCCGGGGTCGTGGTTTCTCCCGACACCGCGCCTCTCCACCTTGCAGCCCTTCTGGGGGTCCCGACGGTGGGGCTCTTTTTCGCGAGCGCCCTCTTTTTCGAAACCGGGGCCTATCGGGACGGGGCGCTTTCGTTGGTCACATCGATGGAATGCTACCCCTGCGCAGGGGAAGGGGCCGACTGCCCGCATCGCTCCTGCCGGAATGCCCCGGATCCCGAGGTCCTGGCGCGCATCATCGCAGGGGTCAGGCGCGGAGAGGACGGTCGCGTTTTGGGCAAAGCCTACTCCGGGCGCCTCCCGGGAGTCGAGCTCTGGGAGGCAGACCTCTCTTCAGGCGGCCTTCTTCAAAGGATCCGAACTCCGAGAGCCCTCACCCGGGAACGGATTCTCGCCCGCCTCATGAGGCGTTTCGAATGGCGGTACCTCTCGAAGACGGAGGAGCTTCCATCTCTTGTTTCCGAACTAGAGATGGAGTCGGGGGATTCCTCCACTCCCCTGTTTGAGGATCCCGGGAATGTCCCGCTCTCCCTCTGGTTTCGTCGGCTGGGAGAAGGGGCGGATCTCTATGTCCGTCTTCGGGAGCAGGGGATCGAGGGGCCTCATCGGGAAAAGATGATCGACAGGCTGGCCACCGACTTCCCGATGATGTGGCCTCTGCTCCACCACCTCGAGTGGGTCGAGGGGGGGGCGGGCCTTCTTCCTCCCCTTGTCAGCGCCTCCCGGGCCCTTGTCCGGGAAGCTTCGGAGGTCTCGAATCTCGCCGGCCGATCCGCAGGGAAAATCCCGACGAACAAGGAGTGGGTCTATGTGGCAGTTTGACGAGTCCGTCTTCCGGCAAAATATGGAGTCCTTCGCCGAGGGAAGTCTGAGGGAGATTCTTTTCCGTCCCGACAGAAATCGGGAGCGATGGGAGATCCTCTCCAGTAAAGAGGGGTCACCCAGTCTTCTGTGGGACAATACAAGTCTCCACAGCCGGTACGACCCCGTGAAGGAAGGTGAACGATGGGTGGAGGGCGTTATCTCGTCCATTCCCGAGTCCGCTCCGGGAATTCTTCTTCTGGGGTTGGGCCTGGGGTATCACCTCTTCTCCCTTTTGGAGCGGTCCTCCTTGCCGGTCAGCGTCTTCGAGCCGGTTCCCGACATCCTTCGGGCCTCCTTCCGCCTGTTTCCCTGGTATCGCTTCAAGGATCGGCTGCGATTCTTCTCCGAGCCGTCGGACATCCGGAAGGTTCCTGGCGGGGCGGCGGTTCTCTCCCATGTGCCGTCCGAAAAAATCAGGCCCGATCTCTACCGTTCCGTCAGAAAGCTCTACGAAGGGGGGGAGTCCCCGGAGACTTATTCCCTCCGGGTTCTGGTGGTTTCTCCGGTCTCCGGAGGATCCTATCCGATCGCCCGCTCCGTTCACCGCTCCCTTCTCCGCATGGGCCACCGTGCAAGCCTCTTCGACGCCTCGGTGTTCGAGGGGTCGATCCGGGCCATCGGGGGACAGACCCGGATCGACCTGCATCGGGCCCAGCTTCGGGGGCTCTTCCAGGGGTTTCTCTCGGAGATGATCATGGCCAGGATCGTCTCCGAAAAGCCGGACCTGATCATTGGTCTGGCCCAGTCGCCGCTCTCGCCGGAGCTGCTTGAAAAGATCCGGGAGTTGGGAATTCCGGTTGCCTACTGGTTTGTCGAGGACTTTCGCATCGCGACCTACTGGGAGAGGGTCGCTCCCCTCGTCACGAGCTTCGCGGTGATCCAGAAAGAGGCCTGGATTCCGGCTCTCGAGGCCCGGGGCCTCACGAATGTCCTCTATCTTCCAACCGGAGCCGATCCGGAAATCTTCAGGCCTGACTCCGTGGCTGGAGAAGACCCGGCGCGCTATTCGGCTCCATTGGCCTTCATGGGGGCCGGATACTACAATCGGCAGCACTTTCTCCGGAGCCTGGTCGACCTGGGGCTGGCCATCTGGGGAGCGGACTGGGATCCCGGAGATCCTCTTTCCCGTCATGTTCGCGAGGAGGGACGACGGATTTCCCCCGAGGAGGCCGCCCAGATCTACCGGAATTCCCCCGTCAACCTAAATCTTCACTCATCGGTCTATCACAGGGGTGTGAACCCGGACGGAGATTTTGTGAACCCCAGGACCTTCGAGATCGCGGCCTGCGGGGGATTCCAGATCGTGGACCGGCGTTCCCTTCTTCCCGATCTCTATCAACCGGGGGAGGAGATCGCCGTATTCGACGATGAATCCTCCTGCCGGACTCTGGTGAAACATTATCGAACCCGGGAAAAGGAGAGGCGTGAGATGGCGGCCCTGGCACTTTCCCGGACCCTTCGGGAGCATACCATCGACTGCCGGATGGACCACTGGCTCTCAGTTCTCTTCGAGCAGGGATTCCGCCCGAAGAACACCTCCTTCCCGGGACGGCAGACGGTGGAGACCCTTATGAACGAGGCCTCTGGGGATCCCGAGCTCTCGCGTTTTCTCGACCGCTTCCGAAGCCTGGGAACAGTTGATCTCGACGATCTCGAGCGGGGAATCCGCCTCGGAGAGGCTCCAGTCAGCGATACCGAAGCCGCCGTGCTTCTGATGAGAGAATTCGTGAGGGAGGCGGGGGCATGAGAGACGGACGACGATCCAGTCCCAGGTTTGCAGTCTCCTCCCAGGAGGAGACTGTCGGCTCCATTCTCGTCATCGCGATGACCCGGATGGGCGACCTTTTCCAGATGGCTCCGATGGCGGCCGCTCTTCGGGAAAGAAATCCGGGGTGCCGCATCGGTCTCGTGGCCTATCGGGAGTTCGGGGAAACGGCGGCGGGACTTGCCCTGTTCGATGACCTCTATCTGGTGGACGGACAGGCCATCCGTCGGATGGTGTTCGACGACAGGATTTCCTGGAGCGAAAAAATCTCCCGGATCCGGGCGATGAGCGCCGACTGGAACCAGGGGGAATACGACCTCCTGATCAACCTGACGCCAAACCGGATCGGAACGGTTCTGGGATATCTCGTCAAGGCCCGGGAGGTCAGGGGAGTGATCATGACCCGGGACGGATTTCGGGCTTTTTACGATCCGGCCATTGCCTATTTTGGCATGATGGTCCGGAACCGCCTCTATAACGACACGAACCTGGTGGATCTCTTTCTCCGGATTGCCCAGGTTCCACCCCCCCGGGGACTCGTGCTCCCTGAAAGGATGGACATCCCCGCTCCGGGACTGCCTGCGGATAAACGGTGGGTGGCGGTTCAGACCGGCGCCTCTGTGGCGATCAAGCGGTGGCCTGAGGAGTCATTCGTCCGGATGATCGCGCACTTTCTTTCCAGGTCCCCCGGGTCGGGAATCGTCCTTGTGGGCTCGGGGGAGGAGGATGTGGCCCGGAACAGGAGGATCGTTGCGACGCTCGAGGACCGGTGGAGTTCGGGGCGAATTCTGAACCTGACCGGCCGGACCTCGGTGCGGGAGCTAGCCGGGGTTCTCCGCTCGGTGTCGCGGCTTGTCTCGAACGATACGGGGGCCATGCATGTCGCGGCGGCGATGGGGACTCCCGTCGTGGCGCTCTCCTTCGCCAATCTTTTCTACCCTGAGACGGCTCCCTATGGAAAGAATCATGTCGTTCTACAGAGCCGGAAGCCATGTGCCCCCTGCGGGATCGACGCCCATTGTCTGGACCCGGTCTGCCGGGAGGACATCGCCCCCGAATGGCTTGCCCAGTTCGTCGTCCATCTCGAGAAGACGGAGGCGGCACCGATGGATCTCCGGGCCCGGGTGTCCGGATTCCTTGAAAGGGATCCTCCGGGATCCCAGTTGCTGGTCGCCGTTTCAGGATGGGATGGTCGGGGGAGACTCCGGTATCGTCCCGTGTCCCGGCCTCCCATGGGGCTCCCGGAGCTTTTCAGGAGTCTCTATCGCCAGATCTGGGCGATGGAGTTTGACCGGCTGCCGCTCGACTGGGGGGAGGAATGCGACCTTCTGCTTGAGGATTATGCGGTGGCTGGGCTCACCCGCCAGTCATGGGAAGATCTCCGGAATGTCCATCTCGAGATCGGGGGACTTTTCAGGGAGGGAGAGAGCCTTTGCCGAACGATCCGCGAAAGGGTGGAAGAGGGGATTCCCGACGATGGGGCCCGACAGTTTCTCGAAGATCTCACCCGCGAGCTGGAGTCCCTCGATGTGCGCATTCAGGAACTGGGTTGGGTTGCGGCCACGGCAGCCCCTCTTGCCACCCTCTTCGAGATCGAAAAGGAGGGAGTGGCGATCGAGGATCCCATGCGTCTTCTGGAAATGATACAGGGGGTGGAGCATGTTTATCGGACAGGGCATTTGCGGAACGAGCGGTTGATCCGACTTGCCGACAGATGGTTTTCATCCATGGAATCAACGTTTATTTCATCCGGGGATCAGGGAGTGTCGAAGCGGGCCGCGGCCTCGCTTCATCTCCTGTGACTTCGGGAGACCGGGGCCTCATGGCCCCTATCGAGGAGGGAAAGATGGATGCACAGAAACATTTTGATGGTCAGGACATTCTCCTTGACGGAGAGAAGACGGAGTTGAAAAGGGCGGAAGGAGAGTCCTGGGCTCAGGCGCTGGACCGTCTTCTCCTGGATGTTCCTTCCGGGAGGACGATCTCCGGTGTATTCCTGAACGGGGCTCCTTCGTCCCGGCCGGAGATCGAAGCCCTGGACAACGCCAATCCCTTTCTTCTGGAGGTTCGGACGGAATCGCTGGAATCGCTTCTCAAGGATGTCCTGACCGACCTGGTCGCCCATATAGACAGCCTCATGGTGGTTTTTCAGGAGATCGGAAACAATCTTCGCAGAGGAAACCTCCAGGCGGTTTTCGGGGCGCGCGACTCGAACCAGGAATCCGGGGGAGGGGTCTACATGCAGGCCCTTGAAGGAATGGTCGCCGCCCAGGTTCTCGTTGAGGAGATCGGACGAATCGAACAGCAGTCGGGACACGACACCTTCCGTGTCTCCTTCATTGAAGAATCGGACCGGATCGACGCCCTTCTCACAGGCATGCTCAAGGCGCAAGAGGCTCTCGACTGGATCCTGCTGGCGGATCTCGTGGAATACGAGATTCTTCCGGTGCTGCAGCGTGGGCGGGTG
>JAJYPO010000015.1 GCA_021795275.1 Nitrospirota bacterium
GGGCGTCCAATGCGAAGGTCCAGCAAGTGAAGGGAAAAGGGACGGCCTATATCTGGAATGCGTCCGACCTCCCGTTTTCCAAGGACAATCCCGATGTCGTGGATAGTTTTTCGAAGGTCGCCTTCATTTTCAAGAAGAGTGGACGGCTTCGTTCGGCGTTCTTCTTTCCAAAGCATCTGAAAAAGGAGGCAGATCATCGGGATGCCGGGATTTGGGAGGACGAAAACTCCGGGTCAGGATTCCTCAAGGGATAGGGCGGGACAATCCTCTTCCAATTGTCCTAATAGTGGGGTCGACTTCTCTCACACCAGACAATCTCAGGGAGTGGCCGTGGTTTGTTCGGCCAAAGTGTAAGACCAAGGCTGTCCATTTTTTCCAGGAATAAAGACGGTGAAAGAATCGCCCTCTCATAGACAGCCCCCCAAAAAACGGACTATCTGCTCAATTTTCCGTTTTTTCTTTGAGGTTTAAGGAGCATTGTCTCATCAAGCTCTCATGACCGAATGATCGAGAAAATCTGGAAAACGGCTCGGGTCATCCCGGAAATGCCACAGGCAGGAGAGGGGGGCGTCCTCCGTGGTCCGGGCGGGATTCCAGATCGACTGGGCCCTTTCAGTTCAGGGGCCACGACCTGTGTGGGAGTCTCTTGTCCGGGATCTGCCCGCGCCTTTTCCGTCGACATCCTTGGAGGAGGAGGGGGGATTCCGGTATTGGAGGAGGTCCCGACGCCTGCCCCCCGTCGAAAGAACTCCTCCCAAGGAGCCTTGGCCAGACTGATTCTAGGATACGGGATGCGGTGAGACCGCCATTCCCGGGCCGATCTTCTGGAGATTTCCGGTGATGACCAGCTCTCCCTCCCGGAGTCCGTCCAGAACCTCTACCCGAGTCCCGCGCGTCATTCCCAGATGGACTTGCCGAATGGCCACCGTGTCGTTCTTTCCCACCACATAGACATATTTTCCGGTCTGGCTCGATCCGACTGCCACCTGCGGAATGGCGAGGGCCCGGGGATGGACCCCCAGCTGCACCCGGACCTCGACGAACTCTCCCGGAATGAGACGAAATCCGGGATTGGGAATCGTCCCCCGGGCAAGGATGGTTCCGGTAGTCCGGTCCACCGCGTTGTCGAGAAAGGTCAGTTTCCCCCGATAAGTCTGGCCCGGATTTCCCTGGGGATGGACCGTCACCGGGAGAGCCCCCTTCTGCCGGCTCTCCTGGAGCGCCGGCAGATCCTGCTCGGCGGGGTTGAATGTGACGTAGAGGGGGTCCAGCTGGACGAGGGTGTTGATCGCGGTTCCGGATGTGATCAGGGTTCCCGTGAAGACCTGGCTTCTGCCAAGCCTTCCGGCGAAGGGGGCCTGGATGTGGGTGTAGTCGAGGTTGATGCGGGCCGCTTCCAGGGCGGCCTTGTCCGAGAGATAGGTGGCGGATGCCTGGTGCATGGAGCTCGTGGCCAGCTGGTAGGCATCCTTCGAGACATCCCCGTGGACGACGAGAAGGGCGTTGCGCTTCTGGTTGACGCGGGAATATTCCAGGGCCGCCTTGTCCCTCTCCTTCTGGGCCAGGCTCTGGTCCAGGGCCGCCTTGTAGTATCGCGGATCGATCTGGTAGACCAGGGTCCCCCTGCGGACGTCGGAGCCATCCGGGATCATCTGGCGCTTCAGGTAGCCGGTCGCCTGGGCCTCGAGCGTGACGTTCCGGATCGCCTCCGTCGTGCCGATGTAGGAACGGGTGACGGGGAGCGAGACCCGGACCACCTTATAGACAGGAACGGGCAATCGGAATGCGGCGGCCTTGGGCATCGGGGGGGCCTTCCGGAGGGTGAGGAGCCCCCGGGCGCCCCCCAGGGCAAAAAGAAGGGCTCCAGCCATCAGGCCGAGGAGGACGAGGGCTCTTCGGGAAATCGGAAAACGGGTCATGGGACAGCCCTTTCATGAGAATAGGGTTCGTTGCCCCTTGTCACGGGGCGCTCGATTCCGGGAGGGGTGACTCCTTTTCGTTCCGGCTCCGGAGCCGCTCGATCACCGCATAGAAGACCGGGACAAAACCCAGGCTCAGGATCGTAGCGGCCAGCATTCCGCCGAAAACGGTGGTCCCGATCGACTGCCGGCTCGCCGCCCCGGCTCCGCTTGCCACCATCAGGGGGATGACCCCGAAGATAAAGGCGAAGGCGGTCATGAGGATGGGACGCAGGCGGAGCTGTCCGGCCTCCATGGCCGCCTCCACGATGCCCATCCCCTTCTCCCGGAGATGGCGGGCGAACTCCACGATCAGGATCGCATTCTTCGCCGACAGCCCGATCAGCATGACGAAGCCGATCTCCGAGTAAACGTCGAGCTGCATGCCCCGGAGCCACAGGGCCAGCATCGCGCCGAAGATGGCGAGGGGGACGGCGAGGATCACCATGAAGGGCATGGACCAGCTTTCGTAGAGTGCGGCCAGGAACAGGAAAACGAAGGCCAGGGAGACCGCGAAGGTGATTTTCTGGACGGCGCCGACCTTGAGTTCCTGATAGGTGATCCCGGTCCATTCATAGCCAAAGTTGGGGGGCAGGGCGTGGCCGGCCGCCCGTTCCATGGCGGCGATGGCCTCGGCGGAGCTGTAGCCGGGGGCGGCTCCGCCGCTGATCTTGGCCGACCCGTAGATGTTGTAGTGGGAGATCGTTTCCGGACCCACGACCGGCCTCAGGCGTCCCAGTTCGGAAAGCGGAACCATAGCTCCGGAGGCGTTTCGCACATAGAAGCGGGAGAGGTCCTCCGCTTCGCCCCGATGATGCTTGTCGGCCTGGATCGTCACCCGGAATGTCCGGCCGAAGAGGTTGAAGTCGTTCACGTACAGCGACCCCAGATAGATCTGCAGGGTGTTGAAGACATCGGGGAGGGTCAGGCCCAGAAGCTTGGCGCGGGTCCGGTCGAGGTCGTAGTTGAACTGGGGGGTCGCGGTGCTGAAGGTCGTGAAGATCTGGCGCCCGTCGATCTCCGGTTGCTTCCGCGCTTCTGCGATCATCGACTGGGTGGCCCGGTCGAGCGCAAGGCTTCCTTGGCCCGTCAGGTCCTCCACCTCGAACTCGAAGCCGCCGGTCGAGCCAAGTCCCGGAATGGAGGGAGGGTCGAAGCTCAGGGCGATCGCTTCGGGGATCGCCAGGAGCTTCGGCCGGACGGCGTTGACGATGGAGGTAGCCGTGAGTGCCCGTCCCCGCTCCTCCCAGGGCTTCAAGATGGCGAAGGCCGCGGCGCTGCTGGACTGGGTCGCAAAGGTAAGGAAGTTGAGGCCGCTGATGGAGACCACATCCTGGACCCCCGGCTGGGACATGAGGATCTTGCGGACCGTCCGGGTGACCGCGTCGGTGCGCTGGAGGGAGGCGCCGTCCGGAAGCTGGACGATGACGAAGAAGTAGCCCTGGTCCTCGACCGGAAGAAAGGTCTTTGGAACCCGTCCGAAGAGGCCGAAGGTGAGGAGCGCTCCCGCCAGGAAGACCCCCAGGGCCGTTCCCCGGTGCCGGATCATCGTCCGGATGAACCCCCGGTAGCGTTCCCGGGCGGCCTCGAACAGGCGGTTGAAAGTTTGGAAGAACCTGAAGCCGGAAGCCTGTCCGGGCTTCAGGAGCCAGGCGGACAGGGCCGGGGTGAGGGTGAGGGAGTTGAAGGCCGAGATGCCGACCGAAATGGCGATCGTCAGGGCGAACTGCCTGTAGAGCTGACCCGTGATGCCCGGAAGGAAGGCCACCGGGACGAAGACCGCTCCCAGGACGGCCGATGTGGCGATGATGGGGCCGGTGACCTCCCCCATGGCGGTCTGGACCGCCTCCAGGGAATGGGCCCCGTGCTCGAGCTGGCGCTCGACGTTCTCGACCACCACGATCGCATCGTCCACCACGAGCCCGATGGCCAGCACCATGCCCAGAAGGCTCACGGTGTTGAGCGAGAAGCCGACCATCTTCATCACGGTGAGGGTTCCGATCATCGAGACCGGGACGGCGATGCCCGCGATCAGCATGGTGCGCCAGTTCTGGAGGAAGAGATAGACGACCCCGAAAACGAGCAGGAGGGCGGCGGAGAGGGTCAGAACCACCTCGCGCATCGAGGCCGAAACGAATTTGGTCGTGTCGTACTTGATGGTGTAGGTCATCCCTTCGGGAAAGTGGCGGGCGAGCGCGGCCATCTTCTCCCGGATATGGCGGTCGAGATCCAGCGCGTTCGAGCCGGGCATCTGGAAGACGCCGAGAGCCACGGTCGGTGATTTGTCGAGCATGGCCGAGGAAGTGTACTGCAGGGCTCCGAGCTCGATGCGGGCGACGTCCCTCAGGCGCACGACGGCGTTCCCGCCTGTGCCGGCCTTCAGGATGATCTCCCCGAACTCCTCCGGGGTGTGAAGACGACCGAGGGCGTTGATCTGGTATTCGAACATCGTCCCCCTGGGAGCGGGGGACTCTCCGATCTTTCCGCCCGCCACCTGGATATTCTGCTCGGCGATGGCGTTCTGAACGTCGACGGCAGTGATCCCCAGCCGCGCCATCCGGTCCGGATCGAGCCAGACCCGCATCGAATAGCGCCGCTCTCCAAAAATCTGCACGTCGCTCACCCCCGGAACCCGTTTCAGGGGATCCACGAGCTGGATGTAGGCGTAGTTGCTGAGGGTCACCGGGTCGACTTGTCCGTTCGGGGAGAGAAGGTTCACGATCAGGACGAAGTTCGGGTTCCGCTTCTGGACGACGATGCCCCCCTGGTTCACGATCGCCGGAAGCTGGGCGGTGGCCTGGGAGATCCGGTTCTGGACATCGACGGCCGCGATGTCGATGGGGTAGCCCACCTTGAAGGTGATGGTGATGGTCGAGCTGCCGTCGTTGGCGCTCACCGAGGACATGTAGGCCATTCCCGGAACGCCGCTGATCTGCTGCTCGAGGGGGGTGGTCACGGTATCGGCGACAACCTGGGCGCTGGCCCCGGGATAGTTGGCGGTGACCGTCACCTCCGGCGGCGTGATGTCGGGAAACTGGGAGACGGGCAGGAACCAGAAGGAAATAAGGCCCGTCAGCATCATGATGATGGCGATCGAGGTGGCGAAGATGGGCCGCCGGATGAAGAAGAAAATCATGGCCGCCTCCGCGACGGGGTGGATTCTTGGAGATGAAGGGCGGACGAGGAGATCACGGGCGGGGGCCTTTTGTTTTCGAGGAGACTGGAAGTCCGACGCCCTTTGGGGTGGCGGGGGCCATGTTCCACCACCCGCCTCCCAGGGCCTGGAAGAGGGCGGCCGTGTCCGCAAATCGGGAGGCCTCGGCCTGGACGACTCCGATGCGGGCCTGTTCGTAGTTCTGTTCGGCATTGTAGAGGGAGGGGTAGCCGATTGCCCCGGCGGCGAACTGGTGGCGTGCGATGTCGAAGCTTTCCGAGGCTGCCTGGAAGACGACCCTCTCCGCAGTGAGGGTCTCCGCATCGGCGCTCAGGGTCCTGAGGGTGTCCGCCACGTTCTGGAAGGCCGCGAGGACCGTGCTTTCATATTTGGCCCGTGCCGCCTTGAGGGCGGCGATGGCCGCCTTCCGCCGGAAGTAGAGGGTTCCCCCCTGGAAGAGCGGCACATTTATGCCGGGGCCGTAGCTCCAGAACTGGCTTCCCGGAGCGAAGTATCCCGCGATGCTCTCGCTTCCGTATTGCCCGGTCAGGGTGATCTGGGGGAGCATGTTGGCCGTCGCGACCCCCACCTGGGCGCTGGCGGCATGAAGCTGGGCGGTGACCGCCTGGATGTCAGGGCGATGCTCCACCAGCCGGGAGGGAAGGCTGAGCGGGAGTGTGGCCGGAAGGTGCAGGTCTTCCAGGCGGAACCGGGTGCCGATCCTTTCGCCGGGGAAGCGTCCGAGGTAGGTCGAAAGCTGATGTCGGACCAGGGAGCGTTGCTTCATGAGGCCGGGAAGCGTGCTTTTCTCCTGGGCGAGAGTCGTTTCCTGGACGAGGACCGCCGAGCGGGAGGCCAGGCCGAAGGCAAATTGTCGCCGGACGCTGTCGCGTTCCTTCCGGAGGGCCCGGATGATGGCCTGAGTCGCGTCGATCTGGGCGGTCAGGGAAGCCTCCGAGACGACGGAGAGGACGATGTTGGTTGTCAGGGTCAGATAGGAGGCCTCGAGTTCGAAGCGCTGGTAGTCTTCCCGTGCTTTCAGGGATTCGACCTGCCGACGGATCCCCCCGAAGAGGTCCAGGGGGTAGGAGACGCTCACATTGCCGGTGTTGAGGGTGAAAAGGTTCGACAGCTGGGGCAGGCCGAAGGCCGCCCCGTTGAAATACTGCTGGACGGTCTGGAGGCTTCCGGTGGCCGAAGGTGCGAAGGAGCCCCGTCCGGCCGAGGTGTTGTTCATCGCCTCGAGCAGGGAGGCCTCGGCGGCGCGAAGGTCCGGGTTCGCGACGAGGGCTTTCTCGATCAGACGGTTCAGGGCCGGGGAATGAAACAGACTCCACCATTGTCCGGGGATGTCCTGTCCGACCTCAAGGATCTGCCGGCCCTCCCCCCGTTCGTCACTGTCTCCGATGACGGAGGAGACAGGATGGCGGTTGTACAGCTTCCCGGAGGGGGCGGGGGGGCGCTTGAAGTCGGGTCCCACCGCGCACCCTGCAAGGAGGAGGGCAAGGAGAGCGGCACAGGGAACGGTCAGTAAGAACAGGCGCCCTCTACGGGGCGGATCGGTCACGAAAGGCCTCACTTCTCAAAAGCAGGAAATGCAGTGGGGGGAAGCATCCTTTATCCTTGGGAAACCTCAGGGTCTTGTTGGATCAATTTTAAACAACCCAATTCTTGATAGTCAACTTATGAAATATCTAAACAAGAAATAATGTGGTATTATGGGAACAAGAAAGGAGGGGCCGGAACTTGGAGAAAGTGCGGAAGGGACTATGCTCGGCGGAGCTGTCGGAGGACATTCCGCTCCAGATCAAGCTCTTGAAGCTCTTTTGGATGATGGGGCCTGCCTTTGTGCGGTGGGCCGAGTCCCAGATGGAGAAGGACGGGATCACCCCCCAGCGCATGTATCTCCTGGGGACGCTTTACGAGTACGGGCCGCTGATGATGAGCGCGCTGAAGGACCGCCTGGGGGTCACGGCGACGAACATCACTGCCCTCGTCGACGCGCTCGAACGGGAGGGGTTGGTCGAGCGGATGCCTTCTCCCGGCGACCGCCGGGTGACGATCGTGGCCCTGACTGCCAAGGCAGAGCATTCCCTCAAGGATCTCTGCGCCCCTTTCATGAGTCGGGTTTCTGCGATCTTCGACTCCTTCACTCCCGAGGAAAAGGAAACTTTTTTTTCATGCCTCCTCAGGATGAGGGGCTTTCTGGTGGAACACCGGATCCTCGACGAAAAGGGGCGATCCTTCGGTGGGACGGAGAAGGAGCCCGCATCGGAAGGAGGGTAGGAGGTTTTTTTGAAGGACTTCGTGTCTCTTGCCAAAGAGAGCCCCACGGAGCTTGCTCCACCGGGTAGCCCCTCCGGGAAGGAGGCCCGGGAGCATGGATCCTACTTCTTTGGAGATCCGGTCGCCCCGATGGAGTCGAGCTTTTGCCCGGCCCAGTTTCCGCTTTTTTTAAGGGCGTCCGCAGCTCCCCGGGTCATTCTCTGCACCGTCTGGTGAAAGTCTTCGCTTTTGAGATAGTCTCCCGTGTGCCGGATTCCGTTCTGGATCGATTGGGACAGATCCTTCCCGGCGGTCTGGACCTCCTTTTCGAGATCCTCCGCGACTCCCGCCCCCGGAGACATGGCCAGGAATCCCAAGGCCAGAGTCCCTGCGATGGACAGGCGGAAGAAGGCGGACGTCTTGGTCCTTTTTTGTCTCATCCGGTTTTCCCTCCGATACAAGGATCCCTCGAAATTCTCTCCCTTTTGGGTTTTCTCCAAAAGGCCGTCGGGATGTGTCATTCTTTCCGGAAGAACCGCAGGGCCTCACGAGGAGATTCGTCCAGGACCGCCACGGCGTGGATCGCGCGGCAGAGGGCGACGGCCTCCTCCAGAGAGCGCTGGTGGACATTGCGGCCGGTCGCGCATCCGACGGTTCCTCCTTCGTGGATCTGGTCGCAGAGCCGGGCGAGGAAGTCTTCCGGGGCCGTTTCGTGGCCTCCGGCGCAGACCACTCCCGTTCTTCCGGCCGCCCTGACGGCTTCGTCCAGGAGCCGTCCCTCCGGTCGTCCCTCCGGGGAAAGGGGAGGGTTGACCTTGACGAAGTCCGCCCCCAGGCAGGCGGCCACCCCGGCCGCTCCGGCCACGAGATGGGGATCCTGTTCACGGGTGACGGCCTTTCCCCGGGGATAGGCCCAGAGTACGACGACAAGTCCCATCCGGTGGGCCTCCACGATGAGGCGGGAGGCTTCGGTCAGCATCACGGCCTCGGATTCGCTTCCGGGATAGAGGGTGTACCCCACCCCCACGATCCGGAGTCCCGATGAGGCGATGAAGCCGGCCACCTGTTCCATCGTCTGCCACTGTCGGGAGACGGGGTCCCTCTGGGCGGTCCTGACCAGATGGCTCTTCGAATTGAGCTTGATCAGAAAGGGGATTTCGGGGTAGCTCGACCCGTAACGGGCGATCAACCCCATCTGGGTCGCAAAGCAGCCGACCGGAGAGGCGGCGGCAATCCGGAAGAGATGCTCCGGGGAGGCGTCCTCCGGGCTGATGCCCTCCCCCTGGAAGTCGTCGTTCAAGTGCTCGACCTTCTGGTCGCCGGCCATCAGGAAAAGACGCCTCCGGCTCTGGGTCATCCGCCTGTAGTTCTCCTCCCATGTTTTTCGTTGGCCTTGGGGAACATCCAGAGGGGCGGGGGGATTGACCTGATCCATCGTGTCCTCACCTGGAAAGAGGGTTCAGGGGCTAAGGAAGGCGCCGGTCGGGTAGACAAGGGCTCTCTTGATCCTACGCCTCGTGCCCCGGAGGCTGTCAAGGGGAACGGGCCCGTCGGCCCGTCTCCCCCGACCGTGAGCTGGTTCCCTCGGGTCCTCCGGGAGCTTCTTTCGTGAGTGGGTGTTTTCCAGGACTCCCGCCCCTGTTAAAATGAAAAAAGGGGGAGCGATCCTTCCCGCGAGGAGGCTTCCCGTTCCCGGACCCTCGCACCGGCTCGCCCTTGAAGGGAAAGGGATCCCTTTTGTGGCTGGAGGTCCTTCATGGCCCGACTCGCTCACCGGTTTTCCGCAAATGCTCCGGGAGATTTTTTGTCGACTCCGGGTGCATCGACTGCGGAGCCTGCCAGCGTCTCGCCCCGGCTACCTTCGACGAGCGGGAGGGGAAGGTTCGCGTCTTTCGCCAGCCGGAGGATCCCGCGGTTCTCGACAAGGCCCTGATGGCGCTGATCACTTGCCCTGTCTCCGCGATCGGAACCATCGGCCGCCACGACCTTCGTCCGGCCGCGTGCCGGTTTCCCGAACGGATCGACGGACCCGTCTTCGATTGCGGGTATGCCTCCCCCAAAAGCTTCGGGGCCACGAGCTACCTGATCGTGCGTCCCGGCGGGAACATACCCGTCGACTCCCCAGGTACGCGCGGTCCCTCGTCGAGCGCCTGGAAGAGTTGGGCGGGGTCTCCCTTCTTTTCCTGACCCACCGGGACGACGTGGCCGACCACGACAAGTTTCATCGACACTTCGGGTGCGAGCGGATCCTGCACGAGGATGATGCCAGCTCCTGTCTTGTCGAGTGCCGTCTCACCGGAACAAAGGCCGTGGCACTGGACGACGAGATCCGGCTTATCCCGGTTTCCGGCCACACTCCTGGGTCGGCCTGCCTGCTCTTCCGGGAGCGGTACCTGTTTTCGGGGGACCATCTCTCCGTGGCTTCCGGGGGACGGGAGCTTCGGGCCTCGAGACGCACCTGCTGGCACAGCTGGACGGAGCAGACCCGGTCCATGGAGCGTCTCGCGGAGGCGACCTTCGAGTGGGTCCTCCCGGGCCATGGCGAGAGGGGACGGTTCCCTCCGGAGAGGATGAAAACGGAGATGGGACGACTCCTCCGGTCAATGGGTTCCGGTCGTTCCGGATGATCCGGCTCCCTCTCCGAGGGAGCGGAGAAGGAGGTCGATGCCCTCCACGGCCCCGCAGGCCAGGGAGAGGTCGTCCGGTCCGGAAACCTCCGCTTCCCGTGGATTGATCCGGATGAGAGGGCGTCCCTGCGACTCGCCGAAGAACCGGACAGTGGGAACGGCCGTGCCCGCCCCGATCTCGACGACGGCGGGCCGGATGACCCGGCGCCTCCACAGGAGAAACCGCTCCTCCTGCTCCCGGGTCCGTCCGTCGTTCCACCCGCCATCCCCGAACATCAGTATTCCGGGCCGGACGAGGGCTCCACAATGGGGGCAGAGGGGCAGGGGGGAGAGGAGCCTTCCGGAGGCGGAGTCGACCTCGGGATGGAACTCCTCCGCGCTCCAGAGGACCCCCCGGCAATCTTCGAGACATTGAAGGAAATGGATCGACCCGTGGCATTCGACGATCCGGTCCCCGGGAAAGCCGGCCGCCTGGAACTGTCCGTCGACATTGCTCGTATAGACGAAGGATCCCAGGGGGTATCGCGCGGCGAGTACACGCAGGAGGCCGAACCCCCGGTGGGGGCATGTCCGGCGGTAGAGATTCAGACGGTGGGCGTAGAATCCCCAGGCGAGGCGGGGATCCTGCCGAAAGGCCCGAGGGTTGGCAATCTCCTCGAACCGAGTTCCCGTCTTGCCGAGGGCCGGATAGGCCTCCCAGAATCCACGCGTTCCCCGGAAATCGGGGAGTCCTGATTCGACGCCCATGCCGGCCCCGGCCGAAAGGATCAGTCCGTCGGCTTCGACAAGGATTTCCCGGAGCCGGCGGGACAGGAGGCGTTTATCCATGGAAGACCCTTTCTCTGGCGGGAGGCCCCCGAGGGGGCCAGTGGGCGAAACAACATTCCGAGAAGGAGACATTTTGTCATCGCATTCGACCGCGTCCCGGAACACCCCCGGAAGCCGGGAGATCTCTGGAGGCCAGGACATCCGGGGAGGATGGGAACGTGCGGCCTCCGACTACCGGAATGGATTCGGCCTCCACATCGAAGAGATCGCGCATCGTCTGGCGGCGCTTCTTCCGGAGTCCCTGCCGGTTCCCGTCCTCGACCTGGCCTGCGGCCCCGGAACCGCTCTTTCGGCCCTCGCGGGACGTCACAGGCCCGATCGTTCGGTCGGCTGCGACTTCTCGCACCGCATGCTGGGATTCTCGCGCGAGCGGGTCGCCGGAAGCCACGGGGTTGTGGCCGACCAGGATCTTCTGCCCTTTGCCCCCCAAAGCTTCGGGACCGTCGTCTCCTCCATGGGGACGATCTTCTCCCGGGATCCGGAAGGGCAAATTCGGACAATCTCCCGAATCCTGGTTCCCGGGGGAATTTTCGGATTCTCCGCCTGGGGCCGTCCGGAGGAGACGGAGCTGGGAGCGGTCTCACGGCGGATCGTCGCGGACTGGCCCCATCCCTTCGATGGAACTCTTCCTCCGCTCGAGTCTCCTTATTCTCCCGGTCGTTCGGACTGGCTCGACAGGGTGGCGGGCCAGACGGGATTTTCGGTCCGAGAGGTCGTGTCCCATTGGCACCGCTTCCGTTTCCCCGGCACCCGGTCGGCGGCGGAGGCCATCGCAGGAACCGGCCGACTGGCCCTCCTCCTCGCGGGGCGGCCCGATCTTCGGGAGGAGCTCATCGGTCGGGCCGAGGCGGCCTTTCTCCCCCACCGTGATCCGGCCTCCGGCCGGGTGGAACTCTCGAACCGCTACCATCTCTTCGTTCTCGAAAGAAAAAAGGCCTGAAGAAAGCGTCCCGGCACCTCCATTTTCCGGACCCATCAAGGTGAAAGGACCATGGCCCTGACGAGAGCCTTCATCCGCCGGGATCCCCCGGCGTTCCGGTGGATCCTTCTTGTCGTCCTGTCCGCCCTTTTTTCCGGGGTCTTTACCCTGGTGCGCCTTCCGGCCGCCCTTCTCATGGGTCCCATGGCGGCTGCCATTCTTCTGGGGACCTCCGGCATCTCCCTCCGGGTGCCGTCTCTCCTTCACGTCGCCTCGCAGGCCGTCATCGGGACCATGATCGCCCGCATGCTCCCCCCTTCGCTCCTGGAGTCCCTCCGGACGGAAGGGGGGGTTCTCCTGGGGGTGGTTCTTGCCACCGTCACGGCGTCGAGCCTCCTTGGATGGGTGCTGGGCCGCCTCCGGGTATTCCCGGGGTCGACCGCCATCTGGGGGCTCTCGCCAGGGGCGGCCTCCGTGATGATGGTGATGGCCGAGGCCTATGGGGCCGACGCGCGTCTCGTGGCCTTCATGCAGTATCTCCGCGTGGCGGTGGTCGTGGCCGTCGCCTCCCTGGTCGTCCGCTTCTGGGTCACGCTTCCCCGCCTCTCTCCCGGGGGAGGGGTCTGGTTCGCCTCCTTCTCTCCCTGGTCCTTCGGGGAGACCCTTCTGGTCGCCGGAGCGGGAGCGGTGGCGGGACGGCTCCTGAAGATTCCGGCGGGGGCGATGCTTGGGCCGATGCTCCTGGTCGCCCTGCTGCACGGCGGAGGCTTGCTCACGATCACCCTGCCTCCGGAGCTTCTTGCGGTCTCCTACACCTTCCTGGGATGGGGCATCGGGCTGGGGTTCACACGACCCATTCTCCGCCATGCGCTGAGGGCACTTCCCCGAACCTTTTTAGCCATCCTCGCGTTGGTCTCCTTTTCCGGAGGGCTTGCCCTTTTTCTGGTCCTGTTTCTCGGGAAGGACCCTCTGACCGCTTTCCTCGCCACCAGTCCCGGAGGGATGGATTCGGTGGCCATCATCGCCTCCTCGGGAACGCCGGTGGACATTCCCTTCGTCATGGCCCTCCAGACGATGCGCTTTCTGGTGGTTCTGATCGCGGGTCCGGTCATTTCCCGTTTCCTGGCGGACCGGATGGCCTCAGGCCCTCCCGTTCCCGCCTCGCCCTCCCCGGACCCCCTTCTCGACCGGGTCCGGGAGGGCGAGGACGAGATTGACTGACTTCTCTTCCCCCTCGATGCATGCGAGCGGAGTACCAGGGATTATCCCAGGAGACCTCCCATGAAATCGATCGTCTGGTTTCGGCACAACCTGCGGCTCTCCGACAACCCGTCCCTGATCGACGCCGCATGCGAGGGAGCGGTTCTCCCGGTCACCCTTTGGGATCCCTCCGCAGACACTCTCCCAGACGGGGCCCGTAAATGGTGGCGACAGGAGAGTCTTCGCAAGCTGGGGGCGGGCTTGGCCCGGCTGGGCGCGACGATGGCCTATTTTCGCGGAGAGCCGGGGGAGATCCTTCCCCGGCTGGCCAGCCGGTACTCCATCGACGTCGTCCGGGTCTCTCCGGGGAGGACCGTCGCCGAGCGCCGGACGGATGAACGCGTGGGTCGGGCACTTTCGGAGGCAGGGGTCCGTCTTGTCCTGTATCCCGACGACTATCTGCTCCCTCCCGACTGCATTGCGGAAGGCCGGCAAGGTCCCTAGAAGGTCTTCACCCCTTTCTGGCGGCGGGTGCGCGCGACCCTTGCTCCAGAGCGCCCCCTCCCGCCTCCTTCCCGGATTGACGGCGTGCCGAAAGTGACGGGAGAATGCCTCGATGACTGGGGGTGGGACCCTGCGGAGCCCGACTGGGCCAGGACAATGCGGACGACCTGGACTCCCGGGGAGCAGTCGGCGCAGGGCCGGCTTGCGGCATTCGTCGGCGTGGGGCTGGCCGGATATGCTGTCCGCAGGGATCTTCCCGGGGAGGAGGGAAGTTCCCGCCTCTCGCCCCATCTTTCAGCGGGCGAGATCACCCCCCGCCAGATCTGGTGGGCGGTCGAGGAGTCGGGCGCCGCTTCCCAGGACCAGGAAAAATTCCTGTCCGAACTTGGGTGGCGCGAGTTTTCCGCCCATCTTCTGCATCATCATCCCGGTCTTCCGGAAGTCCCGCTTCGCCCGGAGTTCCGGGACTATCCCTGGTCAGAGAGCGGGCCGGGGCTGTCTGCCTGGAAAAAAGGGATGACCGGATTCCCCCTTGTCGATGCCGGCATGCGGGAGCTCAGGCTCACAGGATGGATGCCGAACCGGGTCCGGATGGTCGCCGCGAGCCTCTTGGTCAAAAACCTTGGGATTTCCTGGTCCGCGGGGCTGTCCTGGTTCGCCGACAACCTGGTGGACTACGACACTGCCAGCAACGCCGCCTCCTGGCAATGGGTCGCCGGATGCGGCGCCGACGCGGCCTCTTTCTTTCGGGTCATGAATCCCGTCCTCCAAGGGGAGAGGTACGATCCCCGGGGGGATTATGTCCGGCGCTTCATTCCCGAGCTCTCCCGTGTGCCGGAGCGTTTCATTCACCGTCCCTGGTTTTCCCGGGGGCCTTCCGGATGGGGGGACACAAGGGATGTCTCGCACTATCCCCCTCCGGTGGTCGATCTTAAAGAATCGCGAGAACAAGCACTTAACAGTTTTTTTAGCCTGCATCGACAATGAGGCCGGTCTTCCGCTTTTCATAAATCTGAAATTTCTATTAGGGGCGGACTATCTTTTTTTAAATTCTTGTTCTATCCTTTGCCTGAAGCCTGTTTTAGGGTTTTATATTTCTTATAGAATGGTCGTTGCAGGCTTAATCCCACCTTCTTCAAGGAGATGCTTCATGAACAAGACGGAGCTCATCGAAAAGGTCTCGAAATCATCAAAGCTGTCCAAAAAGGATGTTCACTCAGTGGTCGATGGATTTCTCAAGGCGATCGAAGGGTCCATGAAGAAGGGTGAAAAGGTGACCATCGTGGGATTCGGCACCTTCGGGACGGTTCAGAGAAAGGCCCGGACAGGCCGAAATCCGAAGACCGGCAAGGAGATCAAGATCGCAGCGAAGACCGCTCCCAAGTTCTCTCCGGGCAAAGCCCTGCGCGAGTCCGTCAACACCAAGGTCGCCAAGAAAAAGTAAGTCGTACTTCCATTCTGAATATCGGGAGAGGGACGCCGGCGTGGAGTTCCTCTCCCTTTTTTTATGCCTTTTTCCGGTCGCGGCCAGGGGGAAGGCGAGAGAGCAGAAGATAGAGGAGGCCCGTGGCCAGGATCACCGGAAGGCTGATCCCGGTGGTCTCCACAACTTTCGGAAGAGCTCCCGGCATTGCGTAGTAGAGGGCGATGCCGGAGAGAAGGGAGATAACTCCGGCCGGGTTGACGCCTCCCGTTCCCCAATAGAGGGATCCGGGGTGGGATTCAAAGAGAGGGGCAGCCATGAGATTTCCCTTGCGCCGGATGAGAAAGTCGGTCAGGACCAGGCTCCAGAGCGGGACGAAGAGCCCGCCGATGGTTGTCAGAAAACCGGTGAAATAGTCGATGAAGCTGTTGAATAAAAACGGGATGAATGCCGCGCCCATCGAGAGGAGGGAGACGACGAGAAGGGCCGGACCCGGTCCCCGGGTTCGGCCCTTCTCTCCGGTCAGCGAAAGAAGGGCCAATCCGGCGCCATAGAGATTGCTCGAACTGACGCTTACGCAGGAGAGGAAAATGACGGAAAGAGCGACGCCGGAAAGTCCGAGCCGGGCCATGAGCTGCGAAGGGTCGCTATCGCCGGGATCGAGGTGTCCGGTCAGGAGGCCAAGCCCCAAGACCGCCGTGGCACCAACCAGGACGAACCAGGCCTGTCCGATCCAGAGACCCAGCCAGGATCCGAGGAGGGCCCCCCGTCCGCTCTTCGAAAAACGCGCGAAGTCTCCGACCTGAAGCCATGTCCAGATATTGATGAAGGAGATGTCGAAGAGGCGGACGGGGGAGAATGGGGGAGGGGCGCTGGGATGGAATGAAAGGATGTCCCGGAGCCTCCAGTGGGATAGCACCTGCCAGCTCTCGATTCCTCCAAAAATAATGAGAAGGATGGAGGCGATCCACTTGAGGCCCCGGATCGCCCCCGCCCCAAGGGATGCGGCCCCTCCCTGGACCAGGGCTATGGCCAGGATGGCCATCGTCAGGGAGAGGCTGTGATGTCCGGAGGATGTCCCGGAGCCGTTCCAGATCCGGACCAGGGAGACGGCTCCGATATAGGTGGTCACCGTGGTCCATCCGATCTGGACCAGGGTTTCGGCGAGGCCCAAAAAGAGGACGCCTCCCCTGACGCCGAGTGACGGAACGGCGAGAAGGACGGTCGTGGCGCCGGTCCGGAACGCGACGAGGGCCAGGACAGCCCAGGGGAGGATGATCAGAGGGGACCAGAGAAAGGTGTTCCAGAAAAAGACCGGAATACCGGCCAGGGCCAGAAGGCCCCCGAAGTACCAGCTCGAGGCGTTGGCGCTGTCTCCGAACCAGTTCCAGAACAGATCGAAGAAACCATAGATCCGCTCCCGGGGTGCCAGGGGCCGGATTCCTGCGTGGTCGGGGGACCAAGTCGAAAAAAATCCCATCTCCGGTCCTCCATCGAAATGAACTGGCAGAGCGTGGCGTATAATCAGGTCTCTATCGATCTTAGCACGCCTTTTCCTCCTCGGCACCAGCAGTCCCGGTCGGGGAGGTCCGATCAGGGACGGAGGCATGAAAAAGAGTCTTGTCGGATTCGGAGGGATCCTGACAGGGCTCCTTGGCCGGAAAATAAAAGAGATGACGGCAGGGGGAAAGGTTCCACTGTCCCCTGGTCAGGGGCCGCCCGACGGCAACCCAACCCCAACATAGTCCGCAAGATGGCCAGTGTGGCCTGAACCACCGGGCGGATCAACCGCATGGACAGCATTCAGGCCAGGTCAGGCGACGGGCTTCGGTGCGCCGCCCTTTGGCGAGATCCTTCCGCTCGACGTGATGGGATAGCGCTACCTGGCCGGGGCCCTGTCGATGGCGGGAAAAGACTTCCGGGGCTTGCCAGGGCTCTGGGGATCAGCCTCCGGTCCCTCTACCGGAAGCTTTCTCCGATCCGCCAGCCGGAGGGGGACTCGAGTTGAAGGGGGGGTTTCTGGTAAGATCAGGGCGCCGAACGACCCACATTCCTCCGGAGCGCACGATGCCCGAAATGGATTTTTGGAACAGCCGCTATCTTGAAAAAAATACAGGATGGGACCTGGGACGGGTCTCACCCCCGTTTGTTCATCTCGTGGAGTCCGGAAAGATCGCGCCTTACTCGACGGTCCTGATTCCCGGAGCCGGGCGCGGGTGGGAGGCGATCCATCTGGCCCGGCTGGGCTACCATGTGACCTGCGTGGACTTCGCTCCCGAAGCCATTGCCTCGGCCCGCGAGCTGGCCTTGAAGGAGGGGGCGACGGTGACCTTCCTTCTGGAGGACCTCTTCCGGCTGGATCCGGAAAAGCACGGGGTCTTCGACTACCTGCTCGAACAGACCTGTTTCTGCGCCATCGATCCCGACCGGCGGCCGGATTATGTCCGCATGGCCGTCCGGATGATCCGCCCGGGGGGGGAGCTGGTGGGGCTCTTCTATGTCCACGGACGGGAGGGGGGCCCCCCCTGGACGACGACCGCGGCGGAGGTCCGGGAGCTCTTTCGGGGGGACTTCGACTTCGTCGAGTTCGCCATCGCCGAACACTCCGTCGAGTCGCGCAAGGGGGAGGAGATTCTCGCCCGCCTGAGGCGGAGGCCCTGACGGCATGCGTGATCTGATCCTCGTTTCGGGGGGTGTCCGCTCGGGAAAGACCGCCTTCGCCGAATCGCTTCTTCTCCATCGCCATCAGCAATCCTGGCTCTATTGGGCCACCGGGCGGGCCGAAGATTCCGAGATGGAGTCCCGGATCGCCCTCCACAGGGCTTCCCGCCCACCGGGTGTCCACACTGTGGAAGAGGGATTCCGAGCCCTTATGGCCTCGGGGCGTCTGGAGGAGGGGGGAGATCTTCGGGACAGGCCCCTGCTTCTGGACAGCCTGGGATTTTGCGTCCTGGAGCTTCTCGAGGAGGAGATCGGCCCCTGGATCGAACGCTTTTCCCGCCTGCTTTCGGGAAGGCGGGCGACCACGGTGATCGTAACCGAGGAGGTCGGTCTGGGCGGGGTGGCCGGCTCTCCCCTCGGACGCCGCTTCGCGGACCGGATCGGGCTCTGGAACCAGCGCCTGTCCCTTGAGGCATCCCAGGTCTACGCCGTCATGATGGGGTGTCCGCTCCGGCTCAGGTAGGCCGGGGGGCACCGACCACCGACTTTTGGGGAGGATTGAACGGTGACCCAGAAAAAGAATCCGCATTCTCCGGAGCCCGTCTCCGGCTCGCCTGCTTCCTCTCTCCATCCACCCGTTGCCTGGTGGGCCCGTGAAATCCGCCCGCTGGACTCGGGGTTCGACGCCGCCATCCGTTACCGCCTCGACCATCTGACAAAGCCTCTTGGGAGCTTGGGCCGGCTCGAGGATGTGGCCTTGTGGTACGCCCGGCTTCACGGCTCGGACCGTCCTCCCGCTCCGAAGGGGTTCTGCGCGGTCTTCGCCGCGGACCACGGGGTGACGGAGGAGGGTGTTTCCGCCTATCCCCAGTCGGTCACACGGCAGATGGTGATGAACTATCTCGGGGGCGGTGCGGCCATCACCGTTCTCTCCCGGCTCCATGGCTTCGATCTCCGGATCGTGGATGTCGGGGTCAACGGGGAGCTGGGCGCCGTCCCCGGCCTGGTCAACCGGAAGGTGAGGGCCGGAACCCGGAACTTTGCCCGGGAGCCCGCCATGACGCCGGAGGAAGGGATCCGGGCGATGGAGGCCGGAATGGAGATGGCCGTTTCGGCTGCGGAGTCCGGGGCCACGCTCCTCCTGACCGGCGAGATGGGGATCGGCAACACGACCGCTTCCTCGGCTCTGGCGGCGGCCCTGCTCCGCCACCCGCCGGAGGACCTGACTGGATCGGGGACAGGCCTGACCTCCGAGGGCCGGCTCCGGAAGATCCGGGTTATCGACGAGGCCCTGGCCCGCTACCGTCCTCTTCTGGCCTCCCCCATGGACTGGCTGTTCGCCGTCGGCGGTTTCGAGATCGCCGCTCTGGCCGGCTTCATCATCGGAGGGGCCGTCCGGCGGATCCCGGTGATCCTAGACGGCTTCATCACCGGGACGGCCGCACTGGCGGCGGCAACGCTGATCCCGGAGCTCCGTCCCTGGCTTTTGGCGAGCCACATGAGCCAGGAGCCGGGCCACCGCCGGATTCTCGAGCATCTGGGACTCGCGCCACTTCTTTCCCTCGACCTCCGGCTGGGGGAGGGATCGGGGGCGGCCCTGGCCTATCCGCTGGTGGAGTCGGCCGTCGTCCTCTACAACCAGATGGCCACCTTCGAGGAGGCCCAGGTCTCCCAGGCCGAAGAGGGGTGAGCGATCCTGAGGGTCGGGACCGCTTCCGGGACCGTATTCTCTTCGCCCTGTCCTTTCTGACACGCTTCCCCGTTCCTGCCCGGGTCCACGCGGCGGGGATGCCCTCCTCCCTCGGGGCCTTTCCCCTTTTGCTCACCGGGCTCCTTCTGGGAGGGGTCCTGGCCGCGGCGGATTGGCTTCCGGTCCTTTTGCCCCGACCGATTTCCCCCTTTCTGATGGCCTTTCTCATGCTCGGCCTGTGGATCTCCCTGACGGGGGGGCTCCATCTCGACGGGCTGGCCGATACGCTGGAGTCGGCGCTGTCTCCCGTTTCACCCGAGGAGAAGAGGCGCATCCGTAAGGATCCCCGCAAGGGCGTCTACGCTATTGTCGCCTTGAATCTGCTGCTTCTCGGAAAGTGGATCGGCCTCCTTCTCGCCACGCCCGGACCGGCGGCCGTTTTTCTGGCTCCCCTCCTCTCCCGGGGATTCCTCTCCCTCCTCTTCAGGTTCCTCTCCCGAGGCAGACCCCTCCCTCAGGGGGGGCTCGGAGCGCTTCTTGCCGGGTCCGGCTGGGCTTCCCCCCTCTCCGCCACACTCCTCGGAATCCTCGCTGCCTTCGGGACGGGAGGGATCCGGGGGGGGATGGCGGCCCTGGTTCTTTTTTTGGGGCTTTTCCTGGTCGGAGGGGGAGTCCTGAGGCGGAGCGACGGACTTTCAGGAGATCTGGCAGGATTCCTGATCGAGGGGGGGGAGACGACCTTTCTGCTTCTTCTCTCCCTGTAGGAGGGGCCCGGACCCGGCGTATCCTTACTCGCTCGGACATGGTTTGTGTGAGAATCAATTTTTGACAACCTTCCTTCGTGGGACTATCCTACATCGAGATTGGGTCGATCCTCCGATTGGGGGGATTACAGGTTCACAGATTTCGAACCGAAGCAGAAGCTTGCGGGAGCCTTTGATGTCGCGAAAAGAAGCCTTGGTTGTCCTTGAGAGGACCGAACCCGTCTCCGAGACATGGGATAGGGTCCTTCTCGCCAGAGCCAATGACCGGCCGACGGCATGGGACTATGTTCAGCGGATTTTTACAAACTTCGTCGAACTCCATGGAGACCGTTCCTTCCGGGATGATCCCTCGATCCTGGCAGGACTTGCCTCCATCGAGGGCCGGAGCGTCGCCATCGTGGCCCACTACAAGGGAAAGTCCTTCAAGGACAGGGTCCAGAGGAATTTTGGCATGGCCCACCCTGAAGGGTACCGGAAGGCGCTTCGGGTCATGCGTCTGGCGGAGCAGTTCCGGCTCCCGATCATATCCCTGATCGACACTCCGGGGGCCTATCCCGGAATCGAGGCCGAAGAGCGCGGACAGGTCGAGGCGATCGCCCGGAATATCCAGGATATGTTCGAGGTCACCGTCCCGATCGTCGCGACGGTGATCGGGGAGGGAGGAAGCGGCGGGGCCCTGGCGCTCGGTGTGGCGGACCGGATCCTCATGCTGGAGAACTCCATCTATTCGGTCATCTCTCCCGAGGCCTGTGCGGCCATTCTCTGGAACGATCCCGCCAAGTCGGCCGAAGCCGCCGCCCAGCTCCGCATGACCGCCCGGCATCTCCACGGGCTCGGAATCGTGGACGAGATCATCTCCGAGCCGGAAGGCGGGGCGCAGAAAGATGTGGCGAAGATGAGCCAGACCCTCAAGGCCGCCCTTCTGACGAGACTCTCCGAGGTGGAGGCGCTGGATCGGGATGAGCTTCTCTCACGTCGCTACGAGAAGTTTCACGGGATGGTCCGGTATCGTCTTCTCTCCTGACCCCCTTTGCAAGGGTGAATCTTCGGGAAAGTAGTGTCGGTTCATGTTTTTAGTGTTTCCCCTTGATCGCGCCCGTTGAGATGAGGTATCATCAACCGGGAGCCTTTAGGCTTCTCCCGGTTAACCTTCACAACGGCGGTCTCATGATATCCCTGCTCCTTCAATCCTTCGGTTACGGACTTCTACACGGCATTCTTCCCGACGAACATACCTGGCCGATCACCTTCAGCTACGCCATCGGAAATGCCTCCGGCAGGAAAGGCCTGAAATCGGGGCTCTTCTTTTCGCTTGCATTCACCCTTCAGCGCGCGATCGGATCGGAAGTCTCTTATCTCCTCCTCTTCTCCTGGTTCACGAAGGAGTCGATCGACTCCTTCGTGAACATGGTGGTCGGAGCAGTCATGCTCTGGGCTGGCTGGCAGATTCAGAAGAAAGGACGTTATCTGCATTTTCATCTTCTGGGCCATCATCATGAACCCAGCGAAGGAGTGGAACGCTCTCCGTCGGTTTTCGGGGCCCAGCACCGTCCAGATATGGCCGACGGGGCCGTCGGGAAGGCGGCCGCTCCGGAAAAGGGTGTCGAGCCCTTTCCGACCCGCTGGGCGATGATCCACGGCTTTGTGGCCGGCTTCGGGGTGGGCCCCTTCGCCATGTTCGTCTATACCGTGGCCGCCCCCCAGATGGGCTCTCCCTGGCTGGGATTCCTTCCGGGACTCCTGTTCGGTCTGGGAACCACCGCCATGCTGATGGTCCTCGGAGGGCTTTTCGGCGCCTCCCTCCGGACCACCCGGAAGTTCGACGACCATGAAATCGCAGCCATCGGGCTTCGGACGGGAAGCCTCACGCTTCTGGGCGGAGGTGTGGTTTTCGTAGCCGGCGGATTTCTCCAGGAAGTCCTGCATCTCTATGGGACCGAGATCGATCTCGAAAACTGGATGATCGGGATCATCATGGCCGGCGTGGCCCTTCCGGTCCTCTCCTACTCGATCTGGAAGGTCTTGCGGTGCCGGAAGGAATCGGCCCCTCCCTCCCTGCCAGGACTGGCCTAGGATGGATCTCCGACGCCTTTTGTGGTCCTTTCTCCTGTTCCTCCCCGTTTTCCTCTCGGGGGCTCCCGCCACGGCCCGGTCCCTTCCCGATCAGGTGCGCATTCCCCCCGACGTGGTCCGGACCCTGGGTATCGGGAGTACTGTGGTCGCTGCCGGCGGAGGGGTCCGGGTCATCCGGACCAACGGCGCGGTCGCCCTGATCGACGACCGGATGCGCTATGTGACCGCCCGCTCGATCCACCGGCTGTCGATCTTCGGCTATGTCCGGCAGGTCTATACCGATACGGGGGATCTGGTGGCCAAGGGCCAGGTCCTGGTCACGGTTTTTTCCCCGGACTACATCGAGGCCCAGCAGGAATATCTTCAGGCCATCCGGCTCGAAAAAATCAGCGACCGGAGCCGGGCGACCCGTCCATTTTCGCCGAGGATCCGGGAGGCGGCTCTTTCCCGCCTCAGGAACCTGGGCGTGGTGGACCGTGAGATCGCCCTTCTGGATCGGACGGGGATCGTTCACCAGAACCTCAAGATCCGCTCCCCCATTGCGGGCTACGTCCTCAACAAGAATGTCGTCTCCGGCCAGGCGGTCAATTCGGGGGACCGTCTTTTCGTGGTTGCCAATCTCGACTGGGTCCGGATCAACGCCCAGGTCTATCAGCAGGATGTACCTTTCCTGGCCCTCGGCCAGAGGATGAAAGTCCGCCTTTCAGGCTCCGGTGAGCCTGTCACCGGCCGAGTGGTCTACATCAGCCCGGTGACCGACCGGAAAACCCGGACAGTGACCGTCCGGGGAGTCTTCTTCAACAAGCCCCTCCGGCTCCGCCCCGGAATGTTCCTCCCGGTCCGGATTTTCGTCCCGTCCGGAGGATCGGGCATCTGGATCCCGAAGAAGGCCGTCTTTCTGGCTGGGGGCCACCAGGTGGTCTTTCTCCAGGTGAAGGGCGATCTCTTTCTCGTACGCCGGGTCAAAGTCGGCACTTCGGAGGGGGGGCTCGTTCCGGTGCAGGAAGGCCTTCGCCCAGGCGACCGGCTTGTGGTCCGGAACGGCTTCTGGGTCAAGGCCCAGTTCGAACGCCGGAAGTAGCGGACCGTGGCCAAGACGTTCTTCCGCTGGCTTCTCCATCGCCGCCTCGTCTTTCTGATGTTTTTCTTCCTCCTGGCCGCGGGAGGGGTCTACTCCGTCTTCAGGATCTCCGTCGACGCG
>JAJYPO010000152.1 GCA_021795275.1 Nitrospirota bacterium
TTTTAAAAACCATGTCCCCGTGGAGCTTTTCGACAAGAACCCCTTTCCTCCGATCCGGAGTTCCCGTTTCCACTTCACCGTGAGCCCGTTCGGATTTTTTTGGCTCAAGCTTCTGTCTCCCACCCACCCGGCCTCTGCCCCGGGCCTCCATCCTTCCCGTCGTCTCGGGGACCCCTCCGGCATGGGAAGCGTCCCGGCAAGACCCACCCGCCGAAACAAAGCGCCTCTCCGGGCCACTCCCTCCCCGGGTCCCTCCTCCGAAGGCTTAGGGACTCCACCATGAGAGTCCTGCCCGGAAAACCCCATCCCCTGGGAGCCACCTGGGACGGCAAGGGGGTCAACTTTTCCCTCTTCTCCGAAAACGCCGAAGGGGTCGAGCTCTGCCTCTTTCCCGGGCGGGAGGCCACGACCGAATCGGTGCGCCTTCCCCTCACCGAACGGACCAACCACATCTGGCACATCTCCCTTCCCGAAGCCCGGCCGGGATGGCTCTACGGCTACCGCGTCCATGGACCTTACGACCCGGCCCGGGGCCTCCGCTTCAACCCCGCCAAGGTCCTGCTCGACCCCTATGCCAAGGAGGTCGCCCGGCGCGTCCGCTGGGACGAGACGCTCTTTGCCTACCCGCTCGGGAACCCCGACGGGGACCTGGTCCCGGACAGCCGAGACAATGCCCCGGGAGCCCCCCTCGGGGTGGTCGTGGATCCCGCCTACATCTGGGGAACCGACCGTCCTCCCCGGACTCCCTGGTCCGAGACGGTCATCTACGAAACCCATGTGAAGGGACTCACGGCCCGGCATCCGGACCTCCCCCCGGAGCTTCGGGGGACCTATGCGGGACTTGCCAGCGAACCGGTCATCGACTACCTCCGCTCCCTGGGAGTCACCGCCGTCGAGCTTCTTCCGGTTCACCACCACGCCAGCGAGCACACGCTCGTCACCCGGGGTCTCACCAACTACTGGGGATACAACACACTCTCCTATTTCGCTCCGGACAACAGGTACGGGTCGGGGACCATGACCCCTTCCAACGAATTCAAGATGATGGTCCGCTCGCTCCACGACGCGGGCATCGAAGTCATTCTCGACGTGGTCTACAACCACACCTGCGAGGGAAACCACCTGGGTCCGACCCTGTCGCTTCGGGGAATCGACAATTCGACCTACTACCGGCTGATGGAGAAGGAACCCCGCTTCTACATGGACTACACCGGATGCGGCAATACCCTGAACATGCGTCACCCCCAGGTGCTCCAGCTCATCATGGACAGCCTCCGGTACTGGGTCCTCGAGATGCATGTGGACGGCTTCCGCTTCGACCTGGCCAGCGCCCTGGCCCGCGAACTCCATGAGGTCGACAAGCTCTCCGCCTTCTTCGATGTGATCCAGCAGGATCCCGTCGTCTCCCAGGTGAAACTGATCGCCGAACCCTGGGACATCGGAGAGGGGGGCTACCAGGTCGGAAACTTTCCCTCCCTCTGGACCGAGTGGAACGGGCTCTACCGGGACTCCATCCGCCGCTTCTGGAAGGGGGACGGCCGCCAGGTGGCAGACCTTGCCACCCGGCTCTCCGGGAGCAGCGACCTCTACGAGCAGGAGGGACGGCGGCCCCACGCCAGCATCAACTTCATCACGGCCCATGACGGATTCTCGCTGAACGACCTGGTGAGCTACAACGAAAAGCACAACGAGGCCAACCTGGAAGACAACCGGGACGGGAACAGCGACAACATCAGCTGGAACTGCGGGGAGGAAGGACCGACGGACAAGCCGGAGATCCGGCAGCTCAGGTTGCGCCAGATGAGAAACTTCCTGGCGACCCTCATGCTCTCCCAGGGGGTTCCCATGATCTGCGGGGGCGACGAGATCGCCCGGACCCAGCGGGGAAACAACAATGCCTACTGCCAGGACAACGAAACCACCTGGTACGACTGGGCCCTCTCCTCCGACCAGAAGAATCTCCTCGGATTCACCCGCTTCCTCATCGCGCTGCGCCGGTCCCAGCCGACCCTCAGGCGACGGAAATTCTTCCATGGCAGAAAGATCCGCGGCACAGAGATCAAGGACATCTCCTGGTTCTCGCCCACCGGACACGAGATGACCGACGAGGAATGGAACGCCGACTTCGTCCGGACCCTGGGGGTCCGCCTCTCCGGAGAGCTGATCGACGAGAGGGACAGCCTGGGACGGGCCGTCACGGGAGAGACCCTCCTGATCCTCTTCAACGCCCACTACGAGTCGGTTCCCTTCGTGCTTCCCGCCCACCGGAAGGGGGCCCACTGGTCCCTTCTTTTCGATACCACCCACCCCTCTGCCGGCCTCCGTCCTCCCCGGAAGGCCTTCTTTCGGGGAGGACGGACCTACAACGTCCAGGGACGCTCCCTGGCTCTCTTTGTCCTGCAGGAGACCCAGACCCGGTCCGACGAGGGGAAAACCCCGCTCCGTCCCGCTCCGGAAGGGACTTCTCCGGCCGGCTCCCCGCCATGACGTCCGGAGCCTCTCCTCTCCGGGGGCTTGATCCGGCCGGAAGGACAGCCTTGATCCTTTCTCCCCTTTTGTTCCTTCTCGTCTTTCCCGGACCGGCCCCGGCCGCGAAACTCCCGGATCACTCCCGGAAGAACCGCGGTCCGGTCGCCGGCCCTTCCGTCTTCCGCCATTTTTATGGACGGATCGAGGGCCTTGACCTCTCCCGCCATCCCATGACCCTGTCGGCCATCATGGGTATGGGCCGTCCGCTGGTCTTCCGGTTCGAGGGACTCCTGGTGCCGGACACGGTGGTGGTCTCGGGGGGAAAGGCCGTGGGAGTGAAATCCCTGAAGAAGGGACAGCTCCTCAAGATCGACTATCGGGAGGATCCGAAGGGAGGACTGATCGAAAAAATCTTTCTCCTGCCAGAAAAAGCTCCGGCGACTCCGAAGAAAACGGATTTTCTCTCCCCCGGCAAGAAAGGGTCCCCGGAACATTGATCCCGGGTCTTCTCCGTCTGCCTGGACTCACCGGGACGACTCCAGGTGGTCGGGCATGAAATGGAAGAAGATTCCGGCGGCCAGGGCGGCCACCCCAGAAAAGACGAGAAAGGCAAACCGGAACCCCACGTTCCCCACGGAGAGCCCCTGGAGCGCCGGCCCCACCACCGACCCCAGGGCCATGGCGATCTGGGAGAGCCCCATCAGAAGATTGAAGCCCTTCTTCCCCCGGGTCACATCGCTCACGATCAGGGCCACCGAGACCCCGTAGATTCCGGCGGCGATTCCGTCGAGGATCTGGGTCGCAAGAAGGATCTCCGTATTCATCGTTGTGGCGCAGATCATCGAACGGACCGGCATCAGGAAGAAGGCCAGGGAAAAGACCAGCTTGTGCCCCCACCGGGCGCTGACCCTGGCGGCCCACCAGGCGACGGGAACCATGGTGGCCTGGGCCAGGATGACCACCCAGGCCAGCTTGCCGTTTCCTCCGTCGAGGAAACGGAGATAGAGCATGAGAAGGGGCATGACCGGGGCATTGGCCACCTGGAAGAGGGCGGTCGCCAGAAGCAGCGTGCGGATGGCCGGGTTCCGGAAGAAGTCGGCAAAGACCTGTCCCAGGGGGCGGACGTCCCGGACCTCGTCCCTCTCCTCGAGACCCGGTGCGTTCTTCGCCTGAGGGTCGACCATGTCCTTTTGCCGGATCAGTCCGATCGACAGGATGGCCAGGACCGAGCCCAGGGTGATCGGGAGAAAGCCTGAGACGAGTCCCAGATGGTGGATCAGGGCGGCGGTCCCCGCCGCCGAGAGGAGAAATCCCGCATGGTTCCACATCTGGGTCTGTCCCATCGTCCGGGCGAAGTTTGGGTGGCCGGAGAGAGAGAAGGCCAGGGTCGAGGAGAGGGTGAAGAAGAAGGCGCTGGCCCCTCCGGACAGGAACAGGAGAGAATCGGCGGCGAGGTGAAAATCCCCGACCAGGGGAAGGAGGGTGAGTCCGAGACCGTAGAGAAAGACGACCAGGGCCAAAAGGGAGCGGTGATGGGGGGTCATTTCCGCAAAAAGGCCGGACAATGGCTGAAAAATGAGCGTTCCCGAACCAAAAAGGGCCGTTGCGACCCCGATCTCGGAAAAGCTCCAGCGGGACTCCTTCAGATAGTCGGTCAGAAAAGGGATGCTGACGCCGATGATGACGCCAAGCCAGAGATTGACAAGATTCAACCCCAGGAGGCTCCCGGAGAGCCAGGAAGGGAGAGGGGTTTTTCCGGAGGATTCCCCGGTCACTCCTCTCCTCCGAATTCGGGGAGGGGGCCTTCAAGAAGGGAGAGGATCCCCGACAAGGGAATCTCAAGCCATCCGGGACGGTTGTCGATCTCGTACAAAAGCTCGTAGAGGGCTTTTCTGAGAAGGCAGAGGCCCAGGATTCCCCCGGCCCGGACGGAATCCGGGAGAAGGCCGGGAGTGGTTGACATCTCTGCCCCGTAGGCCCGGAGATAGCGCCTGACCTGGCCCCGAAGCCACTCTTCGGCCCTCCCCCTCCCTTCAGGACCCGGAGGCAGGGCCGACATGGACAGGTAGTGGAAGGAGCGAAGCATGCCGGCCACATCCTGAAGGGGGGTCATCCGGAGCCGCCTGCGGGCCAGCGGAAGGGCCGGCTCCCCTTCGAAGTCAAGGAAAACCACCCCCTCCGGAGAGGTCACCAGAACCTGTCCGAGATGTAAGTCCCCGTGGCATCGAAGGCGCATCCCCCCCGCTCCCCGGGCCCGGCAGTCCGAGAGGAATCTCCCCAGATCTTCCCTTCGGGAAAGGAGGACTCCGGCCCTTGTCCGGGCGGACAGGGGAAGTCGCGGCAAGACCTCTTCCAGAGTGCCCATGAGGCGCCCGAGACGCTCTTCGATCTCATCTGAAAGTCTTGTCAGGTCCTCCTCCCCGAAGGGACGGGGGGAAAAATCCGGGTCGGCAGGATCCCTCCCCAGCGCCCGATGAAGGCGGGCCGTCTCCGTCCCCAGCCGCTTGACCATCCGGTCAAGCGACTGTCCGTCGCTTATTCCTGCCAGGACGGCCGGAAGGCGGGCGAGGAACCAGGACCACCCATCCCCCTGATTCTCCACGAACTCCTGGAGAAGGGCCAGAACCAGGGGATCTCCCTCCTTCGTTTTTGCGAGGAGGGCTCCGAAGGTGGCCGGAATGGGGACATCCTCCCCCTGCCGGGCGAGGAATTCCCCGACTTCGAGATCAGGATTCATCCCGGGGGAGAGCCTACGGAAACCCTTCAGCATGAGCCGGCGCCCGAAGAGAAGAGAGGTATTGCTCTGCTCCCCCCCGAAGACGGTCGGGACCAGGGAGGGATCGAAGGTCAGCCCCCTTTTTTCGAGGATCTCCGTCCTGACCCGTTCAAGCCCCGACCGACTGGAGTCCGGGGAGAGGATTTCCCGAAGAAGTCCCCGGCCGGTCTCGGCCACGAAAAATCCATCTGCCAGGAGAGCGTCGTTCCCGTCTCCCGGATCAAGCCGTGCGATCTCCCCGGCCTCCGGAACCTCCCC
>JAJYPO010000153.1 GCA_021795275.1 Nitrospirota bacterium
AACGATTCTCCGGGACCTCCGGCTTTTAAGGAAGGGACTCCATATCCCGGGAAGATCCAGGGGGGACAGCGTGACGGGCAGGTCCGGATGGGCTTTTGAAAGAGCCTCCCGCCCCGTAAGCGTCATCGTGGTGAGAAGGAGGGGAACCCGGCGGGAGAGGGCTTCGATCAGGCGAATGGACCCTCGTGCCTCTCCCAGGGAGGCTGTGTGAAAGAGGAGATACCCCTTCTCCGTCAGACGAAGCCTTCCTAGCCCCAGCCGTTCGGAAAAATGGGGCCGGGCCTTCGGCCAGAGAAGATAGACGAGAAGAAGAACGGGAAGGAGAAAGGGCCAGAGAAGAAGATTCAGGATCTTCATCAGGGCCGGGATTCCGGGGCCCTGGAAGGTGGCGGGCAGTCCCATTCCGCCATGTCGATGATCTGCCGGGCAATCCGTCCGGAGGCGCCGGGAGATCCCAGAATCCCCCGAAGGGCAGAAAGATCCTTCAGGATCGAGGCTTTCCGTTCAGGATCTGTCAGGATCCGGAAGGCCTCTTCTGCCATCCGATCCGGACTGGCCTCGTCCTGGATCAGCTCGGGGACAATTGTCCGTCCTGAGACGAGATTCACCATCCCGATCGCCGGAACCTTCACGAGATGGCGGGCGATCCGGTAGGTTCCGCGGTTTAAGGCGTAGACCACCACCATCGGAGTCCCAACCAGGCCAGTTTCAAGGGTTGCCGTTCCCGAAGCCACAAGGGCGCAATCTCCCGCTCCCATCACCTCCCGGAACCGGCCCCGGATCCTGAGGGGTCTTACAGACTCCCGATCCGCCCCGAAGCCTGACCGGGACTCGATCTCCCGGTAAAAGGCCTCGGGGAGCGAGGGCGATTCGGGGACCAGGGCCCGGAGAGTCGGGATTCTCTCGCGCAAACGGAGATAGGCTGCCAGCATCCGGGGATAGAGGCGTCCCACCTCGCCCTGCCGGCTTCCCGGGGCCAGAACGAGGATCGGAAAGTCTCCCTCCCCCGCAAGCTCCCTTTTCAGCGCCCACTTGTCCGATTCCTCAATAAAGTGTGAATCCATGAGGGGATGTCCCGCATAAGTCACCGGAACTCCGTGGGTGCGGTAGAAGTCGGCTTCGAAGGGAAAGATCACGAACATGTGATCGACCAGCCGCCGGATGGTCCGGACCCGCCCCTTGCGCCAGGCCCAGATCTGGGGGCTGACATAGTAAAAGATCCTGACCCCCCGGCGCCGGAGGGCCCGGGCCAGGATCAGATTGAAGTCGGGAAAGTCGACCAGCACCGCGGTCCCGATCCCCTGCGCGCTGACAGTTTCCAGGATTTTGCGGTAAGCCGCATAGATCCTCGGGAGGTGGGACGCCACCTCGAAGAGGCCGATGACGGAGAGGCGCTCCATGGGAACGACGATTCGGGCCCCGGCCCCTTCGAGCGCCGGCCCTCCGGCTGCAAAACAGGAAAGGTCGGGACAGAGCTTTTTCATCTCGGCCAGGAGGTGAGCGCTGTGCTGGTCCCCCGACGCCTCGCCCGCCACGATGAGAAGCTTGGGGGTCACGACAGGAGATCGCTCTCTTTGAGGTCCCGGAAACGCAGGAGACTTTCCTCGGCCAGGCGGTTTACTTCAAGGGCCACCTCGAGGGCCTGGAAGGCCTCCTCTCCGCTCACACGGGGCGGCCGTCCTTCCCTGATTGAGGCCACAAAGGTCCCCAGCTCGCTCTTGAGGGGCTCCTGGGCCTCGAAGGTCCGTTTCGAGCGGGTGATTTCCGGAATATGGCCCGGATCCAGGCGGACCTGGGCCTGGGAGAGCTCCCGGGTGTCGTAGTTGAGGGAGAAGTAAAGCCCCCGTCTGTCGAAGACCCGGATCTTCCTGAGCTTCTCGAGCGAAACCCGGGAGGCCGTGACCTGCGCAAGGCAGCCGTTTTCAAACTCGATCCAGGCGTTGGCAAGGTCGATGTGGGGTGTGATCGCGGGGGTACCCACCACCCGCATCGAGGTGATCTTCGATCGGACCAGAGCCAGGATGATGTCGATGTCGTGGATCATGAGATCCACGATGACCGGGACATCGTTGGCCCGAAGGCCGAAGGGGGAGAGTCTCTGGGCTTCAATATAGGCCGGCCGGACTCCGGATTCGAGCATGGCGACGACACCGGGATTGAAGCGTTCGATGTGGCCCACCTGGAGAAGGGTCCCGGCCTCACGGACGGCTGAAAGAATCCGGGTGGCGGAGGAAACGGAGTCGGCGATCGGCTTTTCGAGGAAAATGGGGATCCTCTTCCGGGAAAGAACCGCCATGACCAGATCGGCGTGTGTCACTGTCGGGGTGACGATGGAGAGGGCATCCACCCGGTCCACAAGCTCCTCGAGATCCGGAATGACAGGGATCTTGAGACGGGAGCCGATCTCCTGGGCCCTCCGGAGATCGGTGTCGAAAATGCCCGAAAGTTGGACATGGGGAAGTTCGGAAAAGACACGGGCGTGATGCTGTCCCAGGTAGCCTACCCCGACCACCCCGACCGACAGGGTTTCCACAGAACCCATCAGAGAATCCCTACAATGGCGATGCCGGAAGCATCGGCCCGGGCGACTGTCCGGTCCCGGTCGAACAAAAGGGTTTTCCCGGCCTCAACCGCCAGGACGACCGAACCGGCCTCCTCCATCACCCGGATCGTCTCCGGCCCCACCGCAGGAAGGTCGAACCGGAGATCCTGTCCCGGTTTGGCCATCTTGACCACCACCGTTCCCTTTCCGACCAGGCGGCCGGCGCGGCGGATGGTCTCGTCGGTTCCCTCGATCGCCTCGATCGCGACCACGACCTTTTCCCGAACCACCACGCACTGGCCGACATCGGCCGGCCCGATGATCCGGGCAACCTCCCTTCCGATCCGTATATCCTCTTCTTCCGTCTGGGTCGGGGCCCGTTTCGAAAGGACTCCTTCCGTGACAGCAAGAGAGGGAAGCAGAAAGGTCGAGGGCTCGATGGTGATCCCTTCCTTTTCGAATTCGGAGGCCAGGGCCCGGAGGGCCTCGTCATCATGGTAGCGCGCCAGACGTCCCAGAATCATCATCCCCTTCCAGTCGGGACGAAGCTCGAAAAGCCGGGGCTTCTTGATTCCTCCGACAAAGGCGGCCTGGCGGACCCCATTTTGGTGAAAGGTCTCGAAGATCGCCCCGACCTGACCCAGTCTGATCCAGCGCACGGGGAATCCCAGGGTGTTGATCGCCGGATCGGTCTCGCCCTCGTGGGCCACGACGACAACCCGGAGGCCGGCTCTGGCCGACGCCTCGAGAAACAGGAAGGGAAAGGTCCCGTTTCCGGCGATCATTCCGACGGGCGACCCGGAGGCGGGACTGTCCAAAGTCAAGACTCCTCCATCGGGGAGGAACTCCCCCCGCTCTCGCGGGGGGCTGTCAGGACGCCCCGCTCAGAGCTCTCCACGAAGGAGAGAAGATGCTCGATTTCAGGTGTCATGGGAAGGCTCGAATGAACGCGGCCGACGGCCTCGCCCATGGGAAGTCCCGAACGGAAAAGGATCTGGTAGGCCTTCTTGAGTAGGGAGACCGCATCCGGAGAGACATGGTTTCGTCGGAGGCCCTCATGGTTTAACCCGTAAAGGAAGGCCCGGTTGCCGGAAGCCCAGACAAAGGGAGGAACATCCTTGGGAACCCCGCTCATTCCCCCCACCAGGGCCAGCCGTCCGATCCTGACGAACTGGTGGATCCCCGAAAGCCCGCCGATGATCGCGCCGTCCTCGATTGTGATATGGCCGGCAAGGTTGGCCGAATTCGCCATGATGACCCGGGAGCCGATACGGCAGTCATGGGCCACGTGGCAGTAGGCCATGAGGAGGTTGTTGTCCCCCAGAACGGTCTCCATGCCGCCCCCCTGGGTCCCCCGGTGGATGGTGACCGACTCCCGGATCGTGTTTCCCGATCCGATCACTGTTCGGGCGGGCTCTCCCTGGTACTTGAGATCCTGGGGGGCCATCCCGATAGTCGTGAAAGGGTAGATCGTATTGCCGGACCCTAGGGTCGTATGGCCGTCGATGACGACATGGGAGATGAGCCGGGTTCCGACCCCGATCCGGACGTGTTCGCCGACCGTACAGAAGGGACCGATCACGACCCCTGGCTCGAGGATCGCCTCCGGGTGGACGATCGCCGACGGATGGACGACAATGGCCCCTTCCGTATAGTCTCCGGAGGTGTCTTTGGGTGCTTTTCTAACTGCCATTCGCGCCTCCTTCCCCTTTTTTCCGGATCATCGCAAGAAGAGTCGCCTCGCACACCGGCTGGTCGCCGACATGGACCGTCCCCGCCATCCTCCAGGAGCTTCCCCGAACCTTGAGGGTGGTCACGGTGATGGTCAGGGTATCGCCGGGAAGGACCGGCCGCCGGAACCGGGCATCGTCGATCCCCAGGAAAAAGGGGATCCGGTCCTCCTTCTCCTGTCCGGAATAGATGGCCAGGATGCCTCCGACTTGGGCCATCGCCTCCACCAGAAGGACTCCAGGCATCATGGGTGTTCCGGGAAAATGTCCCTGGAAAAAGGGTTCATTGATGGTGACATTCTTGAGCGCGACGATCCTGTGGCCCGGCTCGACGGAGAGAACCCTGTCCACGAGGAGGAACGGGTAGCGGTGCGGAAGAATGGTCAGAATTTCTCCAATCTCAATGGGTCCCATGAGCCTCCCCTTCGGAGTCGGTTGAGGTTTCGCGCGAGGTGACCCGTCCAAAGACGGCTTTTTCGAGGGCGGAAAGACGCCGGGCAAGACCCGGAAGATTCTTGAGGGTCGCCTGGATCCTGAGCCAGAGCGGGTGGGAGAGGGCCGGGCTCCCCGAAACCCGGGATCCCGCCGACAAGGTCTGGGCGACGCCCGACTGGGCTCCGACCATTGATCCCGAACCGATCTCGATGTGGCCGACGACCCCCACCTGCCCGGCCAGAATGACCCGGTCACCAAGCCGAGTCGACCCGGAGATACCGGCCTGGGCCACGATGACGCAGTCCCGTCCCGTCCGGACATTGTGGGCGATCTGGACAAGATTATCGATCTTGGTCCCGCGTCCGATGACCGTTTCGCCGAAGGTGGCTCGGTCGATGGTCACATTGGCTCCGATCTCCACGTCGTCCTCAAGAACGACGGTTCCCGTCTGCGGGATTCTAAGGCGCTGTCCCTCCGGCCCCTCGGCATAGCCGAAGCCATCGGAGCCTATGACGGTTCCGCTCTGGACGATGACCCGATTCCCGATCCGAACCCGGTCAAGGACCGAGACCCGCGGATGGAGAATACAGTGTTCCCCGATCTTGGCTCCTGCCCCGACCACGCACCCCGCAAAGAGGATCGTTCCTTTTCCGATCTCGGCTCCGGCCTCAACTACGCATCCCGGCCGTATTTCCACATTTTGGGCGATACGGGCGGAAGGATCGACGGCCGCCTGGGCTGAGATCCCCCGGGAAGGGGTCGGAAGGGGAAAGAAATGCTGGAGC
>JAJYPO010000154.1 GCA_021795275.1 Nitrospirota bacterium
TACCTTGGGATCTTGAGAGGGGGAGGAGGGCACGTTGTTGTCCATGCCCTGACTTTATCAGATCGAACAGAAAGTGTCCAGTCCCCAGAGATATGGGTCAGGGAGAAAACCCCTGAATAGATACGTTTTTTTAAATAATCCGTTCATACGGGTTGGTTATGCAACAAATTTCCATCCATTTCTATCAAGTCTATCAAGTTTGAATTTTGCTTTGAATCGCTCCTTCTTTTTGTGAGGAACCTTCAGATCTTCTGCTTCCCCAAGAAGAATATCTTTTATCTTTCCATGAGAATCATTGGAAAGAATAGTAACGATAGCTCTTACAAACTTATCCATTGGTACGGATAGAGCCGAATCAGCCTTCTCACTTCTCGAAAGATGTTCCGGAGAAATTCCCATATTAGAAGCCCATTTCTTTGCAGAAAATCCTACTTCTTTCCTCAAGAAGCGAACTTCTTTGAAAGTCAAAACGGACGGCTTTTCCAGTAGATCCTTTACGATTAACTTGTGTAATTGTTCAATTTTTGGAATGGCAACAGAATATTCTCCACATTTTTCACAAGAAAATGTTTCAATCCCCACAAGGTAAACCTCAGGAAGACCACATTCTTTGTAATGATATGGGGATTTATTCGTAACATTTGTTTTAATCATTTCAGTATTGCAAACTGGGCATTTCATTTCACTCTCCTTGAATGTCTTAGACTATCACAGTGATGATGATAAGTGATCGATCTATCTTGACAACACAAGAAGCACTTTCTCCTCCATCCACCAATTTTCCTTCGATTGTGTAACCCCAAACTTCTTGCCGAACATCGTCACAATATGGAGATTTAATGGGTCGTCTTCTGGATTAAGGGAATGTGGGTTTCATGATTGATTTTGAATCAGATCTCCCCTTTCTCGATCAGATCCAGGAGTATCGATGTATCCACTCCGAAGCTCATTTCCTCCAGTTCGATTTCTGTTGATGGCAAACCATAACCAAGTCCTTTGCTGTCCTCGAGCCGTAGTTTCCCCAATAGTCCCGGTCTCTTAAACGGCTTCATCCGGTGGGCTCCATGCCGGACAAAAAGGATCCTGGCCCGAAGAACGTCAAAGCTGTATCCCCGTCCCATCCGCTGGACAGCACGGATCAGGTTATTCGCTGATTCTGTGCAGGCATTCGTGACCCGGTGGTCGAAATAGGCCAGAATCGGTCCCTCCCAGTTTTTAAAAGCCGTCAAAAGAGGTCCAAAGGTGGATCGGATCTCCGGATCGAGACCCGCGTCCCATTCCTTATACAGTCGAGACGCCTCCGCACGAGAGGAGGCCTCATAGACGTCGTAGAATCTCTCCTTCGCCAGGTGAGCTTTGAGCAGGACAGGGAAGTCCTTGTCCCACTCGTCCAGGCGCTTTCTTTGGACCTCGTTCAGTTTCGAAAACCGCTTCAGAAGGACATGGCGATTCCGCATGAGGGTCCGCCGCTTCCCGGGAGGAAGCGTTCCTCCCACGGTCTTCCGGAGAGCATCCAGGGCGGCGTTGGCCATCTTCAGAACATGGAGCTTGTCCACGACGACGGGAATCCCCGGCAGGGCCTCCCGAACGGCGTCCTGATAAGGCCGCCACATGTCGATGGCCACGCACCGGATCCGCCCTTTTGAAGGAAGGTCGGAAAGAAACCGGGCGACGGTCGTCTTATTCCGGTCGGGAAGCATCTCAATCACAATGCAGGAGGGGATGTTTGTGAACAGTGCCCGGGGACGTCGGATGAGATGCACCTCGTCGATCCCAAGAACCTCCGGGGTCTCGAAGCGGAGACTATCCCGTAGTTGATCCACATAGTCGTCGAACACCATCCGGATCGTCGAATTCCCGACCCCGGTTTCTTCGGCCAAGTGCGTGAACGGGTGCCGGAGGGATTTCTTCTCGAGCCATGTTTTGAGTCTCACGGTCATGGACCGCTTGGAATCCACCTCCGGAAGCGGCTCGTAAAAAGTCTTCCCGCACGTTTTGCACCGGAAGCGCCGGGTGTCGACAGAAAGTCCGACCCGTTTCCCATGGATGGGGAGGTCGCGGATCCAGTTCTCCCGGCGGCCGAACCCGACCAGGGAGACAGAACCGCAATGGACGCAGCGGTCGGGAGGGGAGATGGTCTCAGCCTTGATGTGATAGTCCTCATCGATATCCTCCACATGGAGGACACGATAGGAGAGGAGATTCAAGAAATTAGGACTGCGTCCCATCCGTTTCGATCTCCAGTTGCCCTGAAACACAGACGGTGGAATAGTAGATAGCCCATGTGCCAGGGTCCTCGGCAAAGGTCCGATAGATGTCCACATCTTTTCCGGTGCATTTTTTGGTCTGGATGTACCTTTCCCTCAACTGTCCGGCCGACATCCCCATCATTCTGGCGATGGGAGAGCCGCCACGTGATGAAGGCGCAACGTTGTCGACGAAAAGATTTTTAATCCTTAATGCCGACAGAGCCTTGGGGATCTTGAGACCGGCCGTGTGGTCGATGCCTGTGGCTTTGTACATGGTTTCGATCGCACTCGACACCCGGTCAAAGGCCAGAAGTGCGTCTTCCGAACCGACCAGACACCGTGCGGCAGAGAAATCCGGCTCTTCGAAGACAAGCCAGCCCCCCGGTTTTAAAAGAAGAAGTATTTTCTCCAGAACGGACGCGAATTCGGGGATATGGAGCAGGATATAACGTCCATGGACCAGATCGAAGCGCGATCGGCCCAAGTCCACAGTGCGGATATCTCCTTTCACGATCACGGTATTGGAGGAAGCCGACGACGGAAGGAATCGGGTATCGGTATCGACGGCGACGACTGTTCCTGTGGACCCGACCTTTTCCGACATCAAGTTCATGATCGAACCGGCACCCGCACCAACTTCCAGACAGTGCCAGCCATCGCTGACCCCGACATTCTCCAGCCGTTGTCGGGTTTGGGGATCGAAGGCCGATTCGAGGAGGCGCAGACGATCCAGTTCTGCCTGCTCTTTTGTCCCGTCAAAAACATAGTGATGATCTGTCATATTCGATTTCCTGTCGAAGGGAAGCGACGAATCCAACTCCTCATGCTTTGCTGTCGGAGATGAACCCGATCGGTTTTGTTTCTCGAACAGGCGTTTCCATAATATTGCGGATCGCCTCGATCAGTTGGACGATGGTTTGATCATGAATCCCGACCTTCCGTTCCAGTTCCGAAAGCTTCTGGGCCAGCTCCTTGTGGGCGGACAGCATCTCCCGAAGCTGGACAAAGGCCCGCATGATGGCAATATTGACTCGGATGGCCCGTTCGCTGTGCAGCACACTGGAGAGCATTGACACTCCCTGTTCCGTGAATACCAGTGGGAGTTTCCGGCGACCGCCCCAACTTGATGTCGCAATTTGCGATTTCAAGTTCGAAAATTCCGAGTCTGTCAGTTGAAACATGAAATCGTTCGGGAAACGGTCGATGTTTCTGCGAACCTGCTCATTCAAACGACTGGTGGAAACCCCGTACAGTTCGGCCAGGTCAGAATCGAGCATGATCTTCTGACCGCGCACGAGAAAAATCCGGGAGGTAATGGATTCAACAGGAACGGAAGGAAAAAATCCGGACATAGTCTCCTCAAAAGTTGAAAGAAGGACTCACCCCTTGGCCAGTTTTCGAAGGGCGTTTTGCTCCAGACCTGGACGACGTTGTTCAAGTACTAAAAATGCGATTTCGAAGGGGAGATTTTCGGAGATCGGTCCTACAGGCCTTTTTCGTGGGAGCCCCCTACAAGATGAGCATGGCGTCCCCGTAGCTCAGGAAGAAGAATCCCTCCTCCAGCGCCCTCCGGTAGATCTCCCGCCACCGCCCGTCCCCTCCCAAAAAGGCGTCCACCAGAACGAGCAGGGTCGACCGGGGGGTATGGAAGTTCGTGAGGAGGCCATCGGTCGCCAGGAACCGGTATCCCGGCCGGACGTAGAGCCGGGTCCACCCGGCCCGGCCCTCCGGGGGAATCTCCCCCAGGGCGAAGGCCGACTCCAGGGCCCGCAGGGAGGTGGTTCCCACCGCCACCACCCGGCCTCCCCGGCCACGGGTGCGCGCGATGGCCTCGGCCGTCTCCCGGGGAACGACGTACCATTCCTCGTGCATCCGGTGGTCCTCCACCGGCCCCTCGGAGAGCCCCCGGAAGGTCCCCACCCCCACATGGAGGGTGACGCTGGCCCGCTCCACCCCCTTCTCCCGGAGGCGGTCGAGAAGCTCCTCTCCCAGGTGGAGCCCCGCGGTGGGGGCGGCCACCGATCCCGGCACCCGGGCATAGACCGTCTGGTAGCGCTCCCGGTCGCTCCCGTCGGCCGATCGTCTCCGGGCGATATAGGGCGGCAGGGGCATCTCCCCCTGGTCCTCGAGGAGGACGACCAGCGACTCCTCTCCCCGATACTCCCCCGAGAAGCACTCGAGCGCCTCGTCGTAGCAGATCCCGTCGAGAACCCCCCGCCCCCCGAAAAGCTCGAGTCGCCTCTCCCCCTTGAGCCCCTTCCCCAGAAAGCGCACTGTCCCCGCTGTGGCGCCGTCGAAGGGTCCGAGAACGAGGAGGTCGATCGCCCGTCCCCGGGAGGTCCGGGCCCGGGTCCTTGCCGGAACGACCCGGGAGTCGTTGGCCACCAGAAGATCCCCGGGGGCGAGGAGGGAAGGAAGGTCCGCCACAGTAGAGGAGAGGAAGGGAGGACGGCCGCCGTCCCCCCGACGGGGGACCACCGCCAGGCGGCTCAGATCCCGCCGGGGGGGAGGAACGAGCCGGATCCGCTCCTCCGGCAGCTCGTAGTCGTAGTCCCGGGCCTCCGGGGAAGATCGGTCCACGGCTACCGCCGGAAGAGGGCAAAAAGGAGAGAGAGAACCACCGAGAGGACCAGGGAGAGAAGAAGCCCCGAGACCAGGGGGAAGGAGAAAATCATGCCGGGCTTTTTGATGACGATGTCCCCGGGAAGGTGGCCGAACCGGGAGAGGAGGCCCCGGCCTCCCAGACGCTCGACGAGCGCCAGGATCCCCGCCAATACCAGAAGAAAGATCCCGGCCAGGGCCAGCGTCCGGACCATGGCGCTAGGAGACCTCGAGCATCCGGTCGAGGGCCCGGCGGGCCCCGGCGATCACCTCGTCGGAGAGCCGGATCTCGGGGGAGAGATCCTCGAGCGCCCAGAGGAGACGCTCGAGGGAGTTCACCTTCATGTTGGCGCAGTCGCAGGTCTGGCAGGCCGGAATGAAGGTCTTGTCGGGATTTTCCCGGGAGAGGCGGTGGATCATGCCGAGCTCCGTTCCCACGATGACCGTCTTCCTGTCGGAGAGCCGGACCTCGGAGGCCATACGGCTCGTGCTGGCCACCACGTCGGCGGCCTCCGCCACCGGGGCGGGGCATTCCGGGTGGGCGATGACCAGGGCGTCGGGGTGGTTCTCCCGCTCCCGGGCGATGTCGCTGGCCATG
>JAJYPO010000155.1 GCA_021795275.1 Nitrospirota bacterium
TGGGGTCATCCGGACCCTTTCGGAAAGCGGCTATCTCATCGAGACGGGTCCCAACAGCCTTTTTATGCGCCCCGAGGATCCACTGCTCGGCTACATCGAAAAACTCGGACTTGAAAAAAAGGTCGTGCAGGCGGGTCTGACCGGAAAGAGACGGTTCATTCTCAAGAGAGGGAAGCCCATCCCGCTGCCGACATCGATTCTGGAAGGGGTCACGACCCCAGCCCTGTCACTGGGCGGAAAACTCAGGGTGTTCAAGGAGCCTTTCATCCCGCCCTATGAGCCTGACGAACTCGAAGACCCCACAGAAGAGACCGTCGCCCAATTTGTGTCCCGGCGCTTCGGATCTGAGTTTCTCGATTGGATCATCGACCCGTTCGTGAAGGGGGTCTATGCGTCCAGCCCAGAGATTCTGTCCATGGGAGATACTTTTCCACGACTGACCGCCCTGGAAGATCGCTACGGATCGATCATCCGTGGAGCCCTGGCAATGCAGTGGGGGCCGAAGCCCCCCTCCTCCCCCTTGACCCGATCCATTTTTTCCTTTACCGAAGGGATGGGCTGCCTTCCCAAAGCCCTCGCTGAATTTCTCGGCACCGATGCGGGAACCAATGCCGAAGTCATCGGATGCACCCGCAACTCGAACGGATTCAGGACAGCTCTTCTCTTTGACGAAGAAACATACTACCTCCATTCACGCCACGTCGTTCTTGCGGGAAGCGCAAACCAGGCCTCGGAGCTTCTGCAGGAGATCAGCCCCGAATCCGGCGGACCATTGTCTGAAATCCCCTATGCCCCGATCGCAGTGGTCTCCATGGGATTCTCCCGGAAAAACGTCTCCCATCCTCTGGACGGGTTCGGACTGCTTGTCCCGACGAAGGAAAGAAGAAAGATCCTGGGTATTCTTTTTTCTTCCTCGCTCTTTCCCGGAAGGGCGCCGGAGGGTCAGGTTCTTCTGACGGTATTCGTGGGGGGGATGCCAAATCCGAAACTGGCCTTCGCCTTTGATGAAGACCTGATCGAAATTGTCGAAAAAGAAGTGGAGACGATCCTGGGATCGAAGGGACGGCCGGATTTTCTTCGCATTCAGCGGTGGGAGGGAGCCATCCCCCAATACACACTGGGCCATCGGAATCGCATCGAAAGGCTCAAGGAAACCCTTCCTGAGGGCATTCATCTGGCGGGATCCTATTTGTCGGGAGTCTCCGTCTCCCAAAGCTTCACATCGGGAATCGACGTCGCACGAAAAATTCTGGCCACATCTCCACAATCCTGACCTCCTCCGCTTGTTACTCGGGGATGCCGGAGGCCCGGTGAAACTGGCCGGTTTCGAGACAAAAAGCGGATAGAATCCCGGTCCGGTAAGCCCCCGTATCGACCATCACGATCCCGTCTCTCCAGAATCCGGCCTTGCGGACAACAGTATGCCCTGAAACGACCAGTCTGCCGTCCCAGGACGGGTAGAGATTCGGGGGGCGAAGCTCCAGACATTCATGACCTCCCTCCTCCCCGGATATTCTGGTTTCGCAAAGATCGCGATCGCCCAGGCTTGTTCCGGGGACGGGCGGAAGGCTTCCATGAACGACAATCGTTTTTTCGTCCGACCAGACGAGAGGCCAGGAGGAAATCCATTCCTCAATCACCTTGGCCTGCTTTTCCCCGATGTCGGCAAAGCAGGAGAGTGTGGCTCCCCCTCCGAAAGCCGGAGTGGTATACCAGGAGATCCATTCTCCGGAACGAAAACGGAGGAAGGACTCTTCGTGGTTTCCCTTGACCGATTGAAACCACCCTGCATTCGATGCTTCATGCAGAAAAAGAAGGAGATCGCCCACCCGGCTCCCCCGGTCGAGCACATCTCCCACAGCAATCAGACGATCCCGTTCCTTATCGAATGACACTTGGTCGAGGAGCGTGAGAAGAAGGGAGATCTGTCCGTGCAGATCCCCCACGACATACGTTGACATCCGAAATCCTTCCCTTCCGCGTTCAGCCGGCGGGAAGGAGGCTCGAAAGGGAGCGAAGGGTGTTTTTGAGTGAGGATGTGGCGTCTCCGACGGCAGAAGGCTCGAAACCACAATGCACCATGCAATCCCGGCATTTTTCATGTCCGGAGGCCGGGCCGTACTTGCTCCAGTCCGTCTCTTCCATGAGTTCCCTGTAAGAAGCGGCATACCCCTCATTCAACAAATAGCAGGGACGCTGCCATCCGAGGACGGAATAGTTGGGACTGCCCCATGGGGTGCAGTCGTAGTCCCTCTGTCCCTCGAGGAAGTCGAGATAAAAGGGGCTGTGGTTGAAATTCCACCCCTTGCCGGCACGGTCGGCAAGAATCATCCTGAACAGATTCCGGGTCCGCTCCTTTTTGAGGAAGTGTTCTTGGTCGGGAGCCCAGTCATAGGAGTATCCGGGGGAAATCATCATCCCGTTCACCCCCAGCTCCTTCACAAAATCAAAGAAATTCCGGATCTCGACTGGATCTTCCCCTTCGAAGACCGTCGTGTTCGTGGTCACCCTGAAACCCCGACTTGTCGCAGACCGGATCGCCCGGACGGCCGTGTCGAAGACTCCCTCGCGGCAGACGAGGCGGTCATGGGTTTCCCGAAGCCCGTCGAGATGAATGCTGAAGGTCAGGTAAGGAGAGGGAGAAAAGCGGTCCATGTATTTTTCGAGGAGAATTCCGTTGGAACAGAGATAGACGAACTTCTTGCGTTCAATCATCCCCTCGACGATTTCGGAGATCTCTGGATGAATGAGGGGCTCTCCCCCTGCAATCGTGACCACCGGTGCCCCGCACTCCTCGACGGCATGAAAACATTCCTCGGGAGATAGTCTTTTTCGGAGAATTTCCTCGGGATACTGGATCTTTCCGCATCCGGCGCATTCAAGGTTGCACCTGAAAAGGGGTTCGAGCATCAGGACAAGGGGAAACTTTTCTTCTTTTTTCCATTTTTTCTGCATTACATATGCCCCGACTTTCAGGGCCTGCTGAAGAGGGATCGCCATGGGAGTGGTGCCTTTCATTCAGATGGGAGCAAGGCAAAGAATCCATATGGTTGCGGACAGAGAGGAGAGAGATGACAAGATTGCCGCAACATCTTATGATCATAATGATCCGGTTCAGTTTCTGTCAAGAAAATCGGCATCCAGAAACACTGTCCCCATCCGAAAGATCAAAGAGCCCCCGGACTTCGAACGGAGTCGGGAGAAAGGACGTGTTGTGGAAAACCCTTCCCCCATTGATTCCAAGGTCAGCACCACTCTTCACCCGTCGATCCTTGCCGGTGATATCGGCGGGACCAAAACCCTGCTCGGGCTTTTCCCCGCAGCCCCGGAAAAAGGGGGCCGGGATCAGGTTCCCCCGACCTTTTTCAAAAAAGAATACCCCTCCCGCCACTTCGACTCCCTTGAAAAGGTCCTTGAGTCCTTCCTCGAGGATGCCCGGTCCGGCTATTCCGAAAGCTTCTCTATCGCGGGGGCAGCCTTTGGTATCGCCGGTCCGGTCGTGAAAGGCCGCTGCCAGACGACCAATCTGCCCTGGATCGTCGAAACGGAAACGCTGGGAGTCCTTCTCGGGTTGTCCGTCGGGAATGTCTTGCTGGTCAACGACCTTGTCGCCATGGCGTGGGGAACAACATGCCTCGATCCAAAAGAGACCCTCGTCATCAACGAAGGACATCCGGATCCCCTGGGAACCCGGATTATCGTCGCTCCCGGGACCGGTCTCGGAGAGTCTGTTCTGGTCCCGGGAGAACAAGGGCCCGTCGTCATTCCGACGGAAGGAGGACATTCGGACTGGGCCCCCGAGTCCCCCGCCGATATTCCCCTGCTCACTTATCTGTGGTCCCGGTTCGGCCACGCCAGCGTCGAACGGGTGGTCTCCGGCCAGGGAATCGCCAATCTCTACCATTTTCACACCCAGGGTCAGTCCGCAGAAGGTCTTCCATTGGACCCCGCCCTCCCGGAGGATGAAATTCCCGCGGCCCTCACCCACGCCGCCCTCTCGCGACATGACCCTCTCTGCACCATGATTCTTGAAAATTTTTGCCGATTCCTGGGGCAGGAAGCCGGGAATCTGGCACTCAAGTCGCTCGCCACCGGTGGCGTCTATCTGGCCGGCGGCATTCCGGGAAAGATTCAATTTTACCTCATGCGATCCTCCTTCATGGATCACTTCACGAACAAGGGGAGATACCGGAAAATTCTATCCGGGTTGCCCGTCTACATTGTCGACAATCCTGAAACAGGTCTCAGGGGAGCCTGGCAGCTGGCCATGCGAAGAGTTACGGGAACCCAAAACCAAGGAGTTGCAAGATGACCCGCCTCATGGATCTTGAAGAGGGCCCCCCGCCCGTTGTCGTTTGCGTTTACCCTTCCATTTCCGAATGGGCGGAGAAGGGATCGGACAATTTTCTGCACAGGATCTCGACCCTTCTTGAAAAGAAGCGCGTCGTGTCGATCGGTCTTTCGGGCGGCAGCACCCCGATCCCGTTTTTGAAGGCAGCGGCCAGGAAAATCGCCTCTTGGCCCGATGCGAAGAAGTCCAGGATCCACTGGTTTTTCTCCGACGAACGATGCGTGCCTCCGGAGAGCGACCAGAGCAACTTCAGGATGGCCCAGGAAAACTTTTTCTCTCCGGGATCCATTCCTGGAAAAACCGTTTACAGGATTCATGGGGAGGCCCCCCACATTGACCGGGAAGCCCTGAGGTACGAAAAGCTTCTCTCTGAGACCCTCGGCAATCCCCTCCCCCACCCGCCGGCTCTCGATATCGCACTCCTCGGGGTGGGGCCCGACGGACACACGGCCAGCCTCTTTCCGGGAAGCTCTCCGGAAGACGACCGCCATCGCTTGATCCTTGCTGTACCCGAAAGCCCCGGGCGAGTTGCCCGAATCACCATGTCCTACCGGACTCTGGCAGAAGCAGGAACGAGAATCTTTCTTGTGACCGGCAGGGAAAAGCACGACATCCTTGCCAGGGTTCTCGACCCCGAAGGCGATCTCCCCACCCAGTGGGTCCTGCGAGAATCGGGGATGAGGATGCATCTCTCCGAGTTCTGGATCGACCGGGAGGCCTGTCCCGAAGGGATCAGCCGTTGGTCCGATGTCAGAATCAGCTAGACTGGGATTTTCCCGCTTCGCGAGGCTCCCCCAGCAATTAAAATCTGGTTCTACTGAGGTAACTCATTGCCAATACCAATAATAGATGAACACGGCATGTGTTTTCAGGCATTCTGGGGGCATGGAGACCTTGGAGCTCCGCTCCGGGTCGACACCGGTTGACGGCCTTCCCATCCCTTGAACTTTTCCGCCTCTGCTGCCGGCCTGTATGGGACCGACGCTCCTGCTGATCCTTTTTCTCCCATAGTATTGGGATTTCGGGATCCTTGACTGCCCTTCCTTCCTCTGCCGGGATCCCGAAAGAATCATTTCATGGCCCCCCCCATGGCCGA
>JAJYPO010000156.1 GCA_021795275.1 Nitrospirota bacterium
ACCGCGGCGTCCTCCGTCATCGAGGAGGAGACGCAGGAGGTCGGCTCCTTGAAGTGCCGGGAGAGGTGGCTCCGGTAGTAGGCCACGCATCCCTGGGAACCATGGACGAAGGGCATCGTTTCCTCGAAGCCCAGGGCCACGAAGACGGCGCCCAGGGGCTGGCAGGCCTTGGCGGGGTTGACTGTCAGGGCCTCCCTCTTGAAGTTCAGATCCCGGTACTCCTGGGTCTTGGTCCACTCGATGATCTCGGTGACCTTGTCCTGGGGATGGGGATTTTCGAAGTTCTTCTTCTTGTTCTCGAACATCTCCACGTATTCCGGCTCCCGGAACAGATTGAAGTGGTCGAGCACGTGCTTGGGGTTCTGGCTCATTGTCGGATCCTCATGTTGGGCCGGGACATCCCGTGTCCCGGCCGAAGCTTTTCCGTCCTGCGGGACTCAGAAGGGCGCCTTCGCCATCTGCCAGACGGGGTTGTTGATCGCCATGTCCATGTCGCGGGCGAAGATCGCAAACCCGTCGTAGCCGTGGTAGGGACCGGAATAGTCCCAGGAATGCATCTGGCGGAAGGGATATCCCATCTTCTGGAAGACGTATTTTTCCTTGATCCCGGAGGCGACCAGATCGGGTTTCAGGGCCTCGACGAATTTTTCGAACTCGTACCCCGTCACGTCGTCGTAGATGATCGTTCCGTCCTTGACGTAGTGGGTGGTCCGCTGGTAGTCGTCGTTGTGGCCGAACTCGTACCCGGTGCCGATCACGTTCATTCCCAGGTCTTCGTAGGCGCCGATGACGTGGCGGGGACGGAGCCCCCCGACGAAAAGCATGACGGTCTTCCCTTCGAGCCGCGGGCGGAACTTCTCGATCGTGGCCTTGGTCAGGGCTTCATACTTGGCGATGACCTTCTCCGCGTTCTCCCGGATGGTCTCGTCGAAGAAGGCGGCAATCTTCCGGAGGGATTCGGCGATCTTCGACGGGCCGAAGAAGTTGTACTCCACCCAGGGAATGCCGTATTTTTCCTCCATGTGGCGGGAGATGTAGTTCATCGACCGGTAGCAGTGAAGGACGTTGAGCTTGACCTTCGGAGTGTTGATCAGCTCCTCGATGGAGCCGTCCCCCGACCATTGGGCCACGACCCGGAGGCCCATCTCCTCGAGGAGTATCCGGGAGGACCAGGCGTCGCCCCCGATGTTGTAGTCGCCGATGATCGCCACATCGTAGGGGGTGGTTTCGATCTCTTTCCCCGTCTGCTTGTCGAAGACCCAGTCCCGGATGGTGTCGTTGGCGATGTGGTGGCCCAGGGACTGGCTCACCCCCCGGAACCCCTCGCAGCGCACCGGAACGATGGTCTTGCCGTCGTACTCCTTGCTCTTCTTCTTGGAAACCGCTTCGATGTCGTCTCCGATCAGGCCGATCGGACATTCCGACTGGACGGTGATCCCCTTGTTGAGCGGAAAGAGCTGCTGGATCTCGTCCATGATTTTCTCAAGCTTCTTGTCGCCTCCGAAGACGATGTCCTTCTCCTGGAAGTCGGAGGTGAACTGCATCGTGACGAAGGAGTCCACGCCGGTCGTTCCGATGTAGTAGTTGCGCCGGGCCGCCCAGGAATACTGACCGCACCCCACCGGTCCGTGGCTGATATGGATCATGTCCTTGATCGGCCCCCAGACCACGCCCTTCGATCCGGCATAGGCGCATCCCCGGATGGTCATCACCCCCGGGACCGTCTTGATGTTCGACTTGACCCCGCAGTCGGACTTTCCTTCTTCGAAGACGTTCAGGTGCTTTTCGCGTTTCTTCCGGGTCTTCTCCGGATAGACCTCCAGGACCTCCGCGATGATTTTTTTGGCTTCCTCGATATTTCCGCTCATGATGGAACCCTCCGATCGGATAACGGATCTCTGAATTGCTTCCCGGAATGGCCGGGAGGAAAGAGAGCGGCGGAGGAAAAGATCCCCTCCGCCGCGTGCCAAATGAAGGTGCGGCGGGTCAGGCGACGGCGATCTCTTCCGCCTTCTTGCCGACCATGGTTTCATCGATCGTCTTCATGACGCCGAACTCCATGAGCAGGTCCTCGAGCTCGTCCATCGTGATCGGTGTCGGGATCGTCCCCTTGCCTGCGTTGGCGTCGACCTTCTTCGCCAGCTGACGGTATTCATTGGCCTGCGAGGAATCCGGGGCGAACTCGATCACGGTCATCCGTCTGAGTTCGGCATGCTGGACTAGGTTGTTTCTCGGAACGAAATGGATGAGCTGGGTATTGAGCCTCTTGGCCAGGGCCTCGATCAGCTCGTACTCGCGGTCCGTCTGGCGCTCGTTGCAGACAAGTCCGCCCAGGCGCACCCCGCCGGAGTTGGCGTACTTGAGAATGCCCTTGGCGATATTGTTGGCGGCGTACATGGCCATCATCTCGCCGGAGGTGACGATGTAGATTTCCTGGGCCTTGTTCTCGCGGATCGGCATGGCAAATCCGCCGCAGACCACATCGCCCAGCACGTCGTAGGAGACGTAGTCCACTCCGTCGTAAGCCCCGTTCTCCTCGAGGAAATTGATCGAGGTGATCACGCCGCGGCCGGCGCAGCCGACGCCGGGTTCGGGTCCTCCGGACTCCACGCAGCGGATATCGGCAAATCCGGTCTTCATCACATCCTCGATCTCGAGATCCTCGACCGTTCCGGCCTCGGCGGCCAGGGAAAGCACGGTGTTCTGGGCCTTCGCATGGAGGATCAGTCGCGTGGAGTCGGCCTTGGGGTCGCATCCCACGATCAGGATCTTCTTGCCCATCTCGGAAAGGGCCGCCAGCGTGTTCTGGGAGGTCGTGGACTTTCCGATGCCGCCTTTTCCGTAAAAAGCAATCTGACGCATAACTTTCTCCTCCTGGTTGTCCGGGCCGCCCCAGGGCGGTTTCCGGAAATGAAAAAAGCCGAACGAAGGCTCTCCTTCATTCGGCTTCAGCGCCTGGCCGGTATACGACTCCACGGCCCGATCTCTTTTTCGATGTCACTTAGCTCATCCCTCTCTCCGGAGCGTCCTTCCTCGAAGGCTTCGATGAGCGGGTTTCTCTTTCGTAATTGCAATACCCATGCCAAACATAAACAATCAAATGCCATAAACAACTTATCCAGAAAGGACAGTGACGCGAACTCTGGTCCGCTCACCCCCTTTTGTGAAGATCTGAACAAAGAACGGACAAAAAGGGAGGGGCCCCTGGGGGGGGTGGCCCCCCCTCTTCTCCTAGCGGGCGATGACATCCCCTCCGCCGGGTCCCCAATACCAGTAGAGGGACAGGTTGGGGCTGATCGACTGGTACTGGTTCGTTCCGGCGACCGGAAGCAGGACCCCGACCGAAAAGATGAGATTCCGGGTGATATTGGTCTCGAAGGTGGGCTGGAGACCCCAGAGGTTGAAGGCTCCGATGTGGAGCCCGTCGGCCGCGACAGGCAGGCCGTTCACGGGGAGCCCGTCGATGGAAAAGGGAAGGCCGGACATGCCGACGAATTCGAGAATGACCCCCGTTCCGGTCCGATCATTCACGATGTCCTCGAGGCCGACCCGATACTGAAGGATGTCCCCGAACTGGACGAGGGGCTTGCCGGAGACTCCCGGGAGGGTGCCGTTGTTGGGAAAGTCGTAAGTATAGAAGAGATCCGCGTAAAATCGGAACGGCCTGGCGATGTATCGGGTCAGGAGGGCCGGGGTCAGCGCCGGGGAGCCATAGTGGGTCGAGGGAATCCGGGCCAGCGGCGGAAGCCCTCCCTTCACGACCGGCGCATCGGTCCAGGTGGAGGTGGGAAGAGTCACGTGGAGAGCTACGGCCATGGAGGGGATCCTCCGGTCCGGATGCTGGACATAGAAGCGGTACTTGAGTTCCATGGTCAGATCAGAAAAGCCGGATCCCTGGGTATAGGCCCCGCCGTAAGAGGACCAGACCGAGGCCATGGAGGGGAAGAGGGTGAACTGGGCGTTGTCGGTGAGCCCCACCCCGATCTCACCCAGCGACAGGAGCTGGGTCTCATGAAAGCCGTTGGCCAGGGAATGGACTCCGCCTCCGGGACCGTACTGCGCCTGGACGAACTGGCCGTAGAAAAAGGGACGGACGTAGAACTCTCCCGGAGGGGCGGTGTCGGCCATGGGAATAAGCTCGGGACCCGCCGACAGCGGGTTCCATATCTTCCGGTAGGCCGAGAGGGCGTCGGAGCCGTTCCAGGACAGGCCGTCCCCCGAAGAGGCCGACGGCGTTCCGGAGGATGAGGGAGGGGCGCCGGCCCGACCCTTTCCGGGATGAAGGAGCAACAAGGCGACAATGACAAGAGAGGAGAACACATTCCGTCTTGCGGACAAGAATTTCATGGGAGACTCCCTGTTATTGATGGTGGATTCCGACGTCGTCTTCTTTGGGTGCCCGGAAGAAAAGACGGGAGTCTCAGGGAGCCCGGACGAGGACCGAGCGGGAGAAGAAGGATTGAGGCAGGAGGGGAAGAACCGGAAGGGCCCGGGGAGGTCCCCCGGAAGGAACAGTGAAAAGAAGGTGGAGCAGCAGGAGGAAAAGTCCGGCCGAAATCTCCCGGGCCCTCCGGAAGAACCTTTCCGGTTGCCCCGGAGGAATCCCGTCGGTCTCGGTTCGAAGATCAGGCCCGGACGGCTCCAGATTTCTGGTTTCAGACGAGAGGACGGGGGAGGAGGGGGCCGGATGGCCAGGATCAAAGGCCTGGGGGCTCACCCCTGACCGGATGGAGGCCACCGGCCTCCCGACAAGGCCGGGATCCTGACGATCCCTGGTCTGGCTCAGGCGGGATCCATGGCTTTTCCCCTCCCCTCCCGGCGAAACGGAGATCGCTGCGGTCATTCCCAGAAGAAACGCCAGAAGGAGCGGCAGACCCCCCAGGAGGAGACTTCCGGAGACCATCCCGCCGGTCACGGCCCAGAGCTCGAGCGGCCCGGAAAACCTTCGTCCCGGTCCGGGTTCGCTGACCTGGGATCTCCCCTTCCTTTTCAGGAAGAAATCGACAAGCAGGAAGGCTGCCAGGAAGCTCCCGCAGACCATCGGGGACGGCAGGATCGCTCCCCTCCAGAGCAGAATCGTCCCAAGCCCGATCAGGATGGCAGAGGAGACGAGGGAGGCCATGACCGACCTGACGCCGTGGCGGCGGTAGATCCAGAGATTGCCGGAACCGTGACAGAAGGGAAGAACGCCCAGGAGCCCTGCTGACAGGTTTGCAAGGCCCAGCCAGCTTGAGAGCTTCCTCCCTGTGAGGCGCATCTGGGCATCGGGGGCCAGGGCGCCGTTTTCGCATCGCTCCCGGACGGTCGACAGGGCTCCGTTGACCAGGGTCACCGGGAACTGGGGGAGGACCAGGAGAAGGACGGAGAGAAGAGGGCCGGGGGAGAGAACCGGACCGCCGGGGAAAAGGGCCGGAAG
>JAJYPO010000157.1 GCA_021795275.1 Nitrospirota bacterium
CCAGAAATACGACGGGTCGTCGAACTCCTGTCCGATCAGCCGCGAGCCGACCACTGTCCCGCCCTGTCTGACGAGGCTCCCGTTGGCCCGGTCCCTGAAAAACAGCTGGGACACGCCTTCGACGGCCAGGGGATAGAGAACCCCTCCCAGGAATGTGAAGGCGACCAGCAGAATGATCGCCGGTTTCAGGCTGTTGATGAACGCTGCCATCGCAACTCCTCCTATTTGTCAGGAAAGCCCCAGAAGAACCAGGGCCATGTCGATCAGCTTGATGCCGACGAAGGGGAGGATCAGTCCCCCCACGCCGTAGAGCAGAAGGTTGTTCCGCAAGAGGACGGCCGCGCTGTCGTGGACCGCCCGGACGCCGCGAAGCGCCAGCGGGATCAGGGCCGGAATGATGACCGCGTTGAAGATCACCGCCGAAAGAATCGCGCTCCGGGGCGTCGCAAGATGCATGACGTTCAGGACCTTGAGTTCGGGGTAGGCCGCCACGAAGGCCGCCGGAATGATGGCGAAGTACTTGGCCACATCGTTGGCGACGCTGAAGGTGGTCAGCGCCCCCCGGGTGATCAGGAGCTGCTTGCCGATGTGGACCACCTCGATCAGCTTGGTCGGGTTCGAATCGAGATCGACCATGTTGGCCGCCTCGCGGGCCGGCTGGGTCCCGGTGTTCATGGCCATCGCCACGTCGGCCTGGGCCAGCGCCGGGGCATCGTTGGTGCCGTCGCCCGTCATGGCCACGAGCCGTCCCTCCGCCTGGTAGCGCTTGATGAGGGCCAGCTTGTCCTCGGGCAGGGCCTCCGCCAGAAAGTCGTCCACGCCCGCCTCGGCGGCGATCGCGCTGGCTGTCAGGGGGTTGTCCCCCGTGATCATCACCGTCTTGATCCCCATGGTGCGGAGCTCCTGGAACCGTTTCTTGATCCCGCCCTTGACGATGTCCTTCAGGTGGACGACCCCCAGGATCCGGGGTCCGTCGGAGACGACCAGGGGCGTCCCCCCCGACTGGGAGATCCGCTCGACCTCCTTCCGGACCTCCTCGGGGACGGTGCCCCCGAGGGATTCCACATGGGCCGCAATCGCCTGGGCCGCCCCCTTCCGGATGACTCTGCCCTCGATATCCACGCCGCTCATGCGGGTCTTGGCGGCAAACTTCACGAAGGTCGCGGAATGGCCGTGAAAGGGCCGCTCCCGGATCCCGAACTCCTCCTTGGCCAGAACGACGATGCTTCGCCCTTCGGGGGTTTCGTCCGCAAGCGAGGACAGCTGGGCGGCGTCGGCCAGGGTCCGGACATCGGTCCCCGGGGCGGGGACGAAGGCCACCGCCTCCCGGTTTCCCAGGGTGATGGTTCCGGTCTTGTCGAGGAGGAGGACGTCGACGTCTCCCGCCGCCTCGACCGCCCGCCCGGAGAGGGCGATCACGTTGAAGCGGGTCAGCCGGTCGATCCCCGCGATTCCGATGGCGGAGAGCAGGGCTCCGATCGTCGTCGGGATGAGGCAGACCAGGAGAGCCACCAGGGTGGTCACCGTGACCGGGCTGCCGTGGCCGGCCGAATGGACGGAGTAGATCGAGAACGGCAGAAGCGTCGCGCACACCACCAGAAAGACCAGGGTCAGGGCCGCCAGAAACACGGTCAGGGCGATCTCGTTCGGCGTCTTCTGGCGCCGGGCTCCCTCCACGAGACCGATCATGCGGTCGAGGAAGCTCTCTCCGGGACCGGCCGTCACCTTGACGAGGAGCCAGTCGGAAAGGACCCGGGTTCCTCCCGTGACGGCCGAGCGGTCTCCGCCCGACTCCCGGATCACGGGGGCGCTCTCTCCGGTGATGGCGCTCTCGTCCACCGTCGCCACGCCGTCGATGATCTCGCCGTCGGCCGGAACGACCTCGCCGGCCGCGACGAGAAAGGTTTCCCCTTTCTTGAGGGAGGAGGCCGCGACCTCCATCGACGGCGAGTCCTTCCGGGGAAAGGACAGCTTCCGGGCCATCGTGTCCCGGGTCAGGACCCGAAGCGACTCGGCCTGGGCCTTCCCGCGGCCTTCGGCCACCGCCTCGGAGAAGTTCGCGAACAGCACGGTCAGCCAGAGCCAGGCGGTCACCCAGAAGATGAAGCCCACCGGGGCCTCCCCGTGGCCCGCGAGGGCCTGGAGGAGGAGGCCCGTCGTCACGATCGAGCCGATGTAGACGACGAACATGACCGGGTTTCGGAGCTGGATCCGGGGAGAAAGCTTCCTGAATGTATCGATCAGGGCCCCCCGGAGAATTTTTTTGTCGAGAAAGGCAGTCTTGTTGGAAGAAGCGGACATGGATCGACCTCGCTATTCTTGTGTTGTCAGGGAAGGGCCGCAAGCTTCAGCATCTGGACATGTTCGACGATCGGGCCCAGGGAAAGCGCCGGAAAGAAGTTGAGCGCGGCGACGACGGCGATGACGAACAGGAGCCAGGAGAGGAACAGGGGCGTCGTGGTCGGAAGCGTGCCGGGGCTGGCCGGAACGTGTTTCTTCCGGGCGAGGGAACCGGCGATCGCCAGGATGAAGACGATGGGAAGGTAACGGCCCAGAAGGAGGACGACCCCCAGGAGCCAGTTGTAGAAGGGGGTGTTGGCGGACAGCCCCCCGAAGGCCGAGCCGTTGTTGTTGGCCACGGAGGTGAAGGCGTAGAGGATCTCCGAGAAGCCGTGGGCCCCCGGGTTCCCGATTCCCGCGAGCCCCGCCTTGGAGACGACCGCGACGGCCGTTCCCAGAAGGGCCAGGATCGGCATGTAGAGGAGGGCGAGCGAGGCCATCTTCATCTCGAAGATCTCGATCTTCTTGCCCATGTACTCGGGGGTCCGGCCCACCATGAGGCCGGCCAGGAAGACGGCGACGATCACGAAGACCAGCATCCCCGTCACCCCCGTGCCGACCCCGCCGTAGACCACCTCCCCCAGATCCATGAGCACGAGGGCCACGAGCCCTCCGATGGGGGTGAAGGAGTCGACCATGGCGTTGACCGACCCGTTGGAGGTTCCCGTGGCCGCCCCCACCCAGAGGGAGGAATCGACGGCCCCGAACCGGACCTCCTTGCCTTCCATGTTTCCTCCGGACTGGGCGAGGAGGCCGGAATGCGCCGCCTGGTCCACCCCCAGCTTCGCGAGAAGGGGATTCCCCGCCTGCTCGGCGGGAACCATGACGCCGACCGCCAGAACGTAGAGGATCGTCATGGCGGCGAGGATCATGCGGCCCTGCCGCCGGGAGCCGACCATCGCCCCGTAGGTGATGCAGAGCGCCGCGGGGATCAGAAGCACCGCCACCATCTCGAGAAAACCGGAGAAGCCGGTGGGATTCTCGAAGGGATGGGCGGAGTTCACGTTGAAGAAGCCGCCTCCGTTGGTGCCGAGCTGCTTGATCGCCACCATCGCGGCCGCCGGCCCCATCGGGAGGGTCTGGGTGGTCACGGGCTTCCCGGAGGAATCCTTGATGGCGGAGATCAGCGGGACGGTCTTGTAGGGGGAGAGGTTCTGGATCACGCCCTGGGAGACCAGGAGAACGGAGAGGACCAGCGACAGGGGAAGCAGCACATGGAGGATGCTCCGGGTCATGTCGCACCAGAAGTTCCCGATGGTCTGGGCGTTCCTTCTGGCGACGCCCCGGATGAAGGCGAGAAGCACCACGAGTCCGGTCGCCGTCCCCAGGAAATCGATCCCCGTAAATCCGACCATGTCGGTCAGATAGCTCATGGTCGACTCCCCGGCGTAGCTCTGCCACTGGGTGGTGGTCAGGAAGCTCCACGCGGTGTTGAAGGCAAGGTCGACCGTCGTTCCCGGAAGCTTTTCCGTGTTCAGCGGAAGGTGTCCCTGGACGAGCAGGAGAAGGAACAGGAACAGAAAGGCGAACAGGTTGAAGACCAGAAGGGCGGCCGTATACCCCTTCCAGTCCATTTCGCGGGAAGGATCCACCCCCGCGAGGCGGTAGAGTCCCCGCTCCACGGGACCGACGATCCGGCCCACGAAGGTCGGCTTCCCCGAGAAGACCCGGGCCATGTAGTACCCCAGGGGCCAGGCCAGCCCCAGCACCGTTCCGATGAATAGAAAAATCTGAAAGGCGTCGTTTCCTGTCATCAGGGCGTTCATGAAAAAACCTCCGGCTTCAGAAGAGCCACGAGAAGGTAAACGAAAAGGCCGAGGGAGACGATCCCTCCGATGGCGTAGAAAAGTGTCATGCGTTCATCCTCCCGGGGTCCGGACGGAGAGGCGTCCGGACAACGCTTTGGATCGATTGATTCCGGTTCGGGACGAAGGTTCGCCGCGAACCCTTTCGATCCTACAATCCTTTCGAATAAAAATGGCGTTAAAACGGAGAAGGGGGGCATAAAGAAATCGTGAAGAATCCAATAAGTCTGGAATAACATGACTTTCCACGTTATCTTCAGAATTGGAGCGATCAGGGGGGAGGAGAAAGGTCAGATTTCCGGCAGACTTCTCTCGAACCTGTGGGTGGGGAAACCAATGTGTTGCGCAGACCATGAGACGGAAGAACGAACTGCGGCGGAAAACTTTCAGGTCCAGGCGTGCAAGTGCTGCCGGCAGGGAGCGGACCACCTGTCGGTCAAGCATCGGAACGAATACGGGCCCGGGTAGAGGATTCCCGCCTTCGCTCCGTCAACCCGCGAGAATATGGGAGAATTTGCCCCCACCGGCATTTCTTGAGAAAGGCAATCAATCGCTCCAGCGAAAACCCCTTCAAGTTTCCGCGCACAATGGCAGACACCTTTGGCTGGTCGATCCCCATGATTTTCGCGGCTTCCTGTTGGGTCAATTTTCTATCGGCGATCGCCTTGAAGATCTCATGGGCAATGCTTGCCTTCTCCAACCGTTCTTCGGCATCCGGAAGTCCTAAATCCCGCGAAAGGGTTCCGGAACTCTTCTCGAATACGATTTCTTCCTCATGCACATCAGTTCTTTTCCTTATTCCTGAACTTCGATCTGGTACACATTCGTTAAGGCCTTGAGCCGTTCCCCTGCTTGATGGAGGGGGACTGAACACCTTATTTCCCGTTGTGGTAAAACGGAAGGGTGCAAACTTCCGCGACTTCAGGCCCCCACTCGTCAGCTCTTGTCGACCCGCCGAATCACATCCCCGGAGGGCCCTCCCCCTGTCTTTCCTGTCCTCATGGATTCTCTTCCGAGGCCGGAGGATCCCTCCTTGGCCTTCCCTGGTGGGAGGAGCGCCACAGGGACGACCAGAAGACCATTTCCGCTCTTCTGCAGGAAAACAAGCGGCTCACCGGAGAGGTCCAAGGTCGTTTCAAAGTCAGCAGTCCTCGGATGGGGGCTGGTGATTTCCTTATCGATCTGATATAACGGTCGGGATGAAGACGACCGACCCCTCTCATTCCCTTCCGATCCGCGACCTGTCG
>JAJYPO010000158.1 GCA_021795275.1 Nitrospirota bacterium
GGTTTTCAAACGAGCCCCTTTCCCGGTACATCGAGCTCGTTATGATTCTTCTCGCCATGACCATTCTCCGTGTCTATGCGATCCAGTATCACCCTGCCCCGGTTGGAGCCAAGGAAAAACGCCCATTCCTCGACCCCAGCTTACCTCGCGTCTGGCGAAAAACTGAAAATGGCCCACGCGATAAGACCCCACCCCGTCAAAAATCCTGAGCCCTTTCCCGAAAAGGGTCTCAGGAAACAAGCAAGGACCAGATCCCTAAAGGAATCTGATTGAATTGGTCTGGTCCACTCTGGTAGACTTTAACTCCCGAACACGCAACGTGATGTCTTGGATTTTGAAAGCCTCGCCGACTCTCGGGTGGGAAGGGAAAGCCTTTCGAATTCCCCTCTTTATTCCCCCCGGGCGTCCCTCAACGCGAACCAGCAAGCCTGTGGAGTCAGACATATGGATAATTCCCAAAAAGAACATGAGACCATGGTTCATATGTCGATCAATGGACGGGATTTTGATGTTCCCGCCGGATCGACGATGGTGCAGGCGATGTGGTATACGGGTCATGAGGTCATCCATGGAATCGGGTGCCTCGGAGGAGTCTGCGGCGCCTGTGCGACCGTTTACCGGATAAAGGGGGATTTCAGGTTGAGGAACGCCCTCGCCTGCCAGACCCTTGTCCAGGACGGAATGAGCTTTTCGATGCTGGATTCCTACCCGATCCAGAGAGCGCATTACGACGTGGCACATTTGTCCGATCCGAAAGAGGAGCTCTTCACCTTCTATCCGGAATCGGCCACATGCCGGAACTGCAATGCCTGCACCGAGGTCTGTCCCCAGGGAATCGATGTCCGCGATTCGGTGTGGCGCGCCAATTTCGGGGACTTCAAGGCTGTGGCCGAGCTGACGATGAGTTGTGTCATGTGCGGACTATGCGTTTCCCGGTGCATTGCGGAGATGGCCCCACACGAAATCGCCCTCTATGCACGCAGGGCCTATGGAGCCAAGGAGCTTCCGTTTCCGACAAATCTCAGGTCGCGACTGAACGAAATCGAGAAGGGGATTTTTTCGAGGGAGATGGACCGTCTTCTCGGCCTTTCTCCGGGCGAACTCAAAAAAGAATGCGAGGTCAAATCCTAGAATGTCCGATCTGGTCGATTCGTTTTATGCCCACATGCCGGAGTTCGATGAGACATCCCCTCCGGCGCTTTCTCCCGATGACCGCGCAAGGCTTCTTGAATCCTTTTATCCGGACTACCGGCCTGAAGGAAAGGCAACGATCCGGGTCGGCCCGAGCGCGGGAACGGTGGTCCCGGAAGAGATCGCAGCCCTCCTCGAATCCCGAAGCAGGATCGAGGGGCCCCGGCCTCTTCCGGACCACCCCGACCGGGATGTGGACATTCTCATCGTCGGAGGGGGAGGGGCAGGGATTACGGCGGCCCTGCATGCGGCCGAACAGGGTGCGGGCGTCCTTCTTGCCACCAAGCTTCGTGTGGGAGATTCCAACACGGTCATGGCGGAAGGAGGAATCCAGTCAGCTCTCGGAGAGGGTGACAGTCCGGTCGATCATTTCAGGGATACCTTTCGGGGTGGGCATGGGGCGAACGATCCGGCCCTTCTGTCCGTCCTGGTCCAGGAAGGTCCGAGGATGGTGGAGTGGCTGATTTCCAGGGGCATCCTTTTCGACAGGGACCCTCAGGGGAACCTGTCTCTTCGGAAAGGAGGAGGGACATCCCGCCCCCGACTCATCTCGGCCAAGGATTACACGGGCCTCGAGCTGATCCGCGTCCTGAAGGAAGACGTCGTCAATGCTCCTGTGGAGATTCTCGAATTTTCTCCGGCAGTCGAACTTCTTCAGGGGCCAGGCGGAGCCTGCGCCGGCGCTGTCCTCTGGGACCTGGACAGTCGAAAGTATCTGTATGTCAAGGCTCGGACGGTGATCCTGGCCACCGGCGGAACCGGACGGCTCCACTTGGGGGGCTTTGCGACTTCCAATCATTTCGGGGCCACGGGGGACGGGTTGTGCATGGCCTACCGCATGGGGGCGAAACTCGTTCATATCGACAGCTTCCAGTACCATCCCACCGGGGTCATCTTTCCATCCGAGATGGCCGGAATGCTGATTACGGAAGCGGTCCGCGGTGCCGGAGCCCGCATGTATAACCGGTTTGGGCGCCGATTTGTGAACGAGCTTGAAACACGGGATGTGGTGGCCTCCGCCATCATCCGGGAGTGTTCGGAAGGACGAGGGGTGCCGACCCCATCCGGGGCATCCGGGGTCTATCTCGATCTCGCCTCGATCGACCGGGAAGCAGGTGAAGGAACCGTCGCAAAGCGTTTTCCGAATATCGTCAAACTCATGACCCGTCATCAGGTCGATCCGACCAAATTTCCCATTCTGGTCTACCCGACCCTTCATTACCAGAACGGCGGCCTTCAGACCGACCAGAACGGCCATACCTCCATCCCGAACCTCCTCGTGGCCGGAGAGGCTTCGGGAGGACTTCACGGGACGAATCGGCTCATGGGAAATTCCCTTCTCGAGCTTTTTGTTTTCGGCCGGAGGGCCGGTCTGGAAGCCGTGAAAGAATCCAGAGAGAGAGCTCCGTTCTCCTGGAAAGAAGTCTCCATGGCTCATGTCGACCATTTCGAGCAATCGTTGGCCCGCGAATTCGAGGGAGCCGATCGGCCCATGGCCCCGACTCTTTTTCCCGATTACCGCCGCAAGGATTCCTGAGCACCCCCTGAAACGATCACAATTCCTATCGAGAGGAGAAGGTCTTGAACATCCATGAATACCAGGCCAAGGAGCTCTTCAAAAGCTATGGCGTGTCTGTCCCGTCGGGGGTTGTTGTGGATTCGGCCGACCAGGCGCGCTCCCTGATTGAAAGCAAAGCAGGAATCTTTGGAGGGGCGGCAACGGTCTTCGCCGTGAAGGCCCAGATCCATGCAGGGGGACGTGGAAAGGCGGGGGGAGTCAAAATCGCTAAAAATACCGCGGATATTCCCGGTCTTGTGGCGGGCCTTCTCGGAAAGACGCTGGTGACCCATCAGACGGGCCCGGAAGGGAGACTGGTCCGAAAGGTCTGGATCGAGGAAGGGGCTGTCATTTCGAAGGAATATTATCTGAGCCTCGTTTTGGACCGGACCAGCCGGCGCATCTCGATTCTCGCCAGTACCGAAGGGGGAATGGAGATCGAAGAGGTTTCGGCGGCACATCCTGAAAAGATCCTGACCCTGGCGGTGGATCCGGAAATCGGGTGCAAGGGGTTTGTCGGTCGTCAGGTGGCCTCTTTTCTCGGCCTTCCTGTCACCCTTTACAATTCGTTTGCGTCGCTTCTCTCCAACCTGTATCGCTTCTTCATCGATACCGACTGCATGATGGTCGAAATCAATCCTCTGATAATGACGGGAGACGGACGTCTCCTGGCGCTCGACGCAAAGGTGTCTTTTGACGACAACGCCTTGTATCGCCAGGAGAAGGTGATGGCCCTCCGGGATCTTTTCGAGGAGAACGAACTTGAGATCGAGGCCTCGAAGCATCGTCTCAATTATGTCAAGCTCGACGGTTCGATCGCCTGCATGGTGAATGGGGCGGGATTGGCGATGGCGACGATGGATGTGATCGCATTGGCCGGGGGCAGTCCGGCGAACTTCCTGGACGTGGGAGGAGGCGCCAGCAAGGAGACCGTCGAGCAGGCCTTCCGGATCCTGTTGGGGGATCCGGCCGTCAAGGGAATATTTGTCAATATCTTCGGGGGAATCGTCCGTTGCGAGCGGATTGCGGGTGGAATCATCGCCGCCGCAAAGGATGTCAAGCTTCATGTTCCCCTCGTGGTGCGTCTGCAGGGGACCAATGCAAAGGAAGGAAGGGAAATGCTTCGCGACTCCGGCCTGAATCTGCAGGTGGCCGAGGAGCTCTTCGAGGGAGCGGAAAAGATCGTTTTGGCCGTGAAAGGAGCAAAATGAGCATTCTTGTCGATCGGTCGACCCGGGTCATCGTTCAGGGGATAACCGGAAAGGAAGGAAGTTATCATGCCATGGCTTGTCGTGACTACGGGACACTCGTCCTGGGCGGAGTCACCCCGGGCAAGGGAGGCACGATCCATGAGGGCTTTCCGGTCTGGGATTCGGTCAGGGATGCCGCCGATGCCGTCCATCCCGACGTTTCCCTGATCTTCGTTCCGCCGGCTTTTGCCGCCGATGCCATCCTGGAGGCGGCGGAGGCGGGAATCGGGTTGATCGTCTGCATCACGGAAGGGATCCCGGTCCAGGACATGATGCGGGTTCATCGCATTCTCGATATCAAGAACGAAGAAGGAGAAGACATTCGCCTCATTGGACCCAACTGTCCGGGAATCATCACCCCTGACGGAGCCAAGATCGGTATCATGCCTGGCTATATCCATAAGCGGGGGCGTGTCGGGGTCGTCTCCCGCAGCGGAACCCTGACCTACGAGGCGGTCTGGCAACTGACCCAGTTGGGTCTCGGGGAGTCGACCTGTGTGGGGATCGGAGGAGATCCGATCCGTGGGCTCAATTTCCGTGAGGTTCTTTCCCTCTTCGAAAAGGATCCTGAAACGGAAGCCATTGTCATGATTGGTGAAATAGGTGGGGATGACGAGGAGAAGGCGGCCGCCTTCGCCCGTGCCCATATGACGAAGCCGATTATCGGTTTCATTGCCGGACTGACGGCACCTCCCGGGCGCCGTATGGGCCATGCCGGCGCCATCGTTTCGGGCGGGAAGGGCTCGGCCCGGGACAAGATGAAGGCCCTGGAAGCCTACGGGGTCATTGTCGTCGACAACCCGTCCGTGATCGGACAGACTGTGGCCGAAACGCTCAAGTCGGGATCCTACCGTCGGGTTCCGACCTGTCATGGCTGACTGAAATCAACAAAAAGGTGAAAGGAATGAAATATGTCATCTGAGATCAAGGTCGGGGACGTGGCCCCCGACTTCACACTGGAAGACCAGGACAAGAAGCCTGTGACGCTTTCCTCCTTCAAGGGAAAGAAAAATGTGGTTCTTGCCTTCTATCCGTTGGACTGGAGCCCCATCTGCACCAATGAGAATACCTGTTTTTCGAATGATCTTCCCCGGTTCGAGGATGCGGACTCGGTGGTCTTTGGCATCAGTACCGACAGCACCTTCTGCCACAAGGCCTGGAAAGAGCACCTCAAGCTCATGCAGACGCTTCTCTCCGATATCAAGAGAACGGTATGCAAGGCGTACGGTCTCTATATCGAAGAGGCCAACATCAACAAGCGGGCGACCGTCATCGTCGACAAGAAAGGCGTGGTCCGCTACGTCAAGGTTCAGGAAATCTTGACAGCGCGTGACGATCAGGAGATTTTGGCCGAGCTGAAAAAGCTCGCGTAGTTTTAACCCAT
>JAJYPO010000016.1 GCA_021795275.1 Nitrospirota bacterium
GGCCGCCTCATGTCCTCGATCGGACTTTCGGTCGAGGTCTCCGAGCTCTTCGCGACCCCCAACTTCTTCACCAGCGAAAAGTCCGGACTTTCCTGGTCCCGGATCGAGGGAGAGGCCCAGCTTCGCGCCCCCTTCTTCATGTCGGCGAAGACAGACAAGTCCTCCCGCGTCTTCCACCTCTATCCCAAGGTCTGGAAGCTGGCCCTAGATGTCGCCAACTCAAACGAACCCTACGCCAAATATCAGGAAAAGCTGTCGACGATCGAAGCGGAGAACCCCATTTCGATCCGTCACCTGCTCGACCTCGTCCCCCATGGAACCCCGGTATCCCCCGACCGCGTCGACGTCTCCGTCCTCGATCAGGCCTATCCCTTCATCATCAGCTCCATGTCCTTCGGATCCCAGGGCGAGGTCGCCTACCGGGCCTACGCCGAGGCCTCCGAACAGCTCGGAATCCTCTCCCTGAACGGCGAGGGGGGCGAAATCCAGGACATGCTCGGAAAGTATCCGAAGAGCCGGGGCCAGCAGATCGCCTCGGGGCGCTTCGGCGTGAACATCCGTCTTCTGAACTCCTCGACCCTCCTCGAGATCAAGATAGGCCAGGGGGCGAAGCCCGGTGAAGGCGGACACCTGCCGGGGCGCAAGGTCTCCCAGAAGATCGCCCGCGCCCGTCGCGCCAATCCGGGGGTCGACCTGATTTCCCCCTCCAACAACCACGACCTCTACTCCATCGAGGACCTCGCCCAGCTTATAGCCGAGCTCAAAAGCGCCAATCCCAGGGCGCGCGTCAACGTCAAGATTCCGGTCATTCCCGGGGTGGGAACGATCGGCATCGGGATCGCCAAGGCGGGAGCCGACATCATCACCGTCAGCGGGTTCGACGGAGGAACGGGGGCGGCGCGCCTCCACGCCCTCAAGTACGTCGGCCTTCCCGTCGAGATCGGCGTCTCCGAGGTCCATCGGGCCCTTCTCTCCGCCGGCCTCCGGGATCAGGTCGAGCTCTGGGGAGACGGGGGCCTCAAGTCTTCCCTCGACGTGATCAAGCTCATGTGTCTCGGGGCGAACCGCGCCGGATTCGGAACCCTCCCCATGGTCGCCATCGGCTGCACCATCTGCCGGGAGTGCCAGACCGACACCTGCCACGTGGGTATCGCAACCCAGATCGAAACGGAGGAGGACGCCGCCCGTCACGGTCTCAAGCGCTTCGTTCCCCGGGACTACGAATTTGCCGTCCGCCAGCTGGTCCACTTCTTCCGGGGCATGGGAGAGGACTTCCGGAGGGTCCTCGGCTCCCTCGGGGTCGACAACGCCCAGTCCATCGTGGGCAACACGAGCTACCTGGCACAGATGCGCCATTTCGACCGCCTCGATCTCACCTCCCTCCTGAATCCCCTGCCCTACGGTCTGGAGAACGAAGGAGTCTGCGGCATCGGAGGGGTCCCCGACGTCACGATGACGGAAAAGATCACGGAGGAGGTCTTCCGGGAACTGCGGAAGCACCCCACCTCCGTGGTGCTGAATGTCGCCTCGGTCAGCTCCCAGGACCGGAACATCGGAACCCATCTCTCCGGGACCCTCTACCGGGACTCCCCCTCCCATCCGCCCATCGACATCCGCCTCGGGACAGGGTCTGTCGCCGGAAACGGAATGGGCTCCTTCATCAAGGAAAACATGACGATTCACGTCGCGGGAGGGGCCCAGGACGGAGTGGGGAAAGGCGCCATCGGCGGCAGGATCGTGGTCCTCAAAGCCCGGAACCAGGAAGGCCGCTTCGTGGACGGCTCCGTCGGCAAGTCCCTGGGGTACGGTGCCCAGGGAGGCCTCTTCCTGGTCCAGGGGAACTGCGACTCACGGGCCTGCATCCGCCTCTCCGGAGCCGACGTCGTCATCGGAGGCCGCATCACCGGACCTGTCGATGACGGGGTGGGTCATCTCGGCCTCCACGCCAACCTGAAGGGCTTCGCCTTCGAATACATGACGAACGGCCGGGCGGTCGTTCTGGGCGATCCCGGCCCCTGGATCTGCGCGGGCATGACCGGAGGATCGGTCTATCTCATGCCCCAGCCGGAGTTCGGCTTCGATGTCGCGGCGATCCGGCGGCGGATCGCCAAGGGCGCGAAGGTCGTCCTCTCCCGCCTCCTTCCCGTCGACGCCGAAGCCGTAAACCGGCTTCTCGGGGAATACGAGGGGGAGCTCAGCCACTCGGGACAGACGGAAGAGGCCGCCTGGGTCCGGGGAATCCGCCTTTCGGATCTCCGGGAACGCTTTGTCCGGGTCATCCCGGAATCCCAGCAGACCGAACAGGACATCTCCACCGAATGAGGCCGGGACTCTTCGCTCCGGCCAAGGGAGGACCGATTCATGGCTGACCCGGTTTCGGGACAGATCTCCAGCATGACCGGATATGCCGAATCCCTGACGACCAACGGCTACCGGATCCAGCTCAGGTCCTACAACCACCGATCCCTCGAGATCGTCCTCCGGATTCCCCACGAATGGGAGGGGCTGGAGCCGTCGCTACGAAAAACCATCTCCCAGCGTCTTTCGCGGGGGCGGATCGACGTCTACATCCACCGCATCGAAGGCACGGGGAAGAGCCTGAACTCCTTTCTCGAAAAGGGGGTCGGGGCCTACCGGAACCTCTCCCTCCTCAATCACCATCTCGGACTTTCCCGGGAGATCGAAATCGCCCACATCCTGCAGATGCTGGCCCTGGACAGCTTCGCCGAATTCCCGCCCCTCGACGAGCGGGCGGCCCTCTCCGACTTTTCCGGTGCGCTGGAGTCCCTCGCCCTCTCCCGCGAGAGGGAAGGACAGGCCCTCCTTCATCTCATCAAGGAATTCATCGCCTCCATCCGTGACCTGGCCGACCAGATCGATGGCAAAAAGAAAGCCGCCCACAAGGAGATCCGCCGAAAGTTCCTGGACCGGATGAAGTCCTATCTCCGCGAAATCGAGGGAGATCCGGGCAAGCGCTTCGAGGAGGAGGCGCTCCTCTATCTTGCAAAGAAAGACAACGAGGAGGAATGGAAGCGATTCCACATCCATCTGGCCCAGGCCGAGCGGGAGGTCGAAAAGGGAGGCCTCCTGGGACGCTCCCTGGATTTCCTGGCCCAGGAGATGAACCGGGAGCTGACGACCTTCATCTCGAAGGAGCCCTCACCCGAACTCTTCCAGCCGGCCATGGAAATCCGGAACATCGTGTCGAGTTTCCGGGAGCAGATCCAGAATCTGGAGTGACCCGGACCGTCCAACCCCAACGAAGAGCTAGGACACCGCGTGAACAAAACGACCAATGAAACGCCGTCCCGTCCCTCCCCGGCCTCGCGGTTGGAGTGGTTCTCTGACCCCCCCGAGATGGGCCGCCCCCTGCTCTACATCGTCTCGGCTCCATCGGGGGCCGGAAAAACAAGTCTTTGCCGTCGGGTCTCCTCCATGGTGGACTGGATCACCTATTCGATCTCCTATACCACGCGGGCTCCCCGGCCGGGCGAGGTCGACGGGGTCGACTACTTCTTTGTGACGCCCCCCCTTTTTGCCGACATGAAGGCGAAGGGGGAATTTCTGGAAACGGCGGAGGTCTACGGGAACCATTACGGAACGGCGCGCAATCAGATCGAGCGCTCCTTCGCCCAGGGAAAGGATGTCCTGGTCGATATCGACATCCAGGGCGCCCGGACCATGCGTCAAAGCGGGATCTCCAGCCTGTCCGTCTACATTCTTCCCCCTTCCTACGAGGTCTTGCGGGACCGCCTGTCGGGAAGGGCCCAGGACTCCCCCGAAACCATCAAAAAAAGGCTCGACCGCGCAAAAAACGAAATTTACAGCTATAATGAATACGATTACCTTCTGATCAACCGGGAGTTCGACAGGGCCGCCCATGATCTGCTGGCCATCATCCGGGCGGAGCACTACCGGAAGAGCGGCCTTCAGGAATTCATGGAAAAATCCTTTTTGAAGGGGTTCGCGGGTGACGGATCCTCCCTCTGACAGGGGATCGGATGCTGTCCTCCGGACCACACGCTCCGGACATCCGGAGACACTGAACACACGGAGAGAAATGAAATGACCGACCTGATTTCCCAGCCCATCGAGTATACCGACGACGTCATCGACAGCCACTACCGGCTCGTCATCGCCGCTGCAAAGCGGACCCGCCAGATCATGGAAGGCCATCCTTCCGTTCAGGACTGGCCCTACCACAAGGAGACCACCGTCGGACTGGCCGAGATTCTCGGCAAGAAGGTTCCCATTCTGACGGGCCAGCCGGCCGTCGTGGCCGAGCAGAAGCATCGCGAAGCGATCCGGGCCGCCCGCAAGCAGGAAGAATATCTTCCGGCCCCCCGCGGATACGCCCGAGAATCGACCGAGGCGATCCGGGCCGATCTCGACGTCTACCAGGAAGAACCCGCCTATTCCGCAGAACCGGAGGATGGCGGAGACGTCGAGAAATTCGAGGACGACAAGGAGATCTGAGTCCCTTGCCGGGCCGATCCCCTTTCATTCTCCTCGGCGTCACCGGGAGCATCGCCGCCTCCAAATCCCTCGATCTCATCCGGCGTCTCGAGGGGGAGGGAGTTTCCGTCCAGGTGGTGGCCACCCGGAACGCGCTTCCTTTTTTTCCGGTCCTGACGGCGGAGGTCTTTTCGGGTCATCCGGTCGAAACGGACCTGTTCAACCCCGTCCTCCCTCGCGGGGAAGGAGAGGGACGGGTCTCCCATCTCGCCCTTCTGGAGAAGGCCGATGCGATCCTCGTGGCCCCCGCCTCGGCTGATTTCATTGCCCGAATGGCCCTGGGACTGGCGGACGACCTGCTCTCCACCCTTCTGCTCTCGGCGACCGTTCCCGTCCTGATCGCCCCCGCGATGGAGGAGGCGATGTACCGCCATCCCGCCTCGACCGCCCATCGAAAAACTCTCGGAGAGCGCGGAGTCCTGGAGATCGCCCCCGATTCCGGCCCCCTGGCCTCAGGCAAATCCGGCCTTGGCCGCATGGCCACCGTCGAACGCATTCTCGAGACCCTTTTGCCCGTTCTCAGGAAAGCCCGGCCTACTGCCGGCCCCCTGTCTGGCATCGGGGTTCTCATCTCCTCCGGGCCGACACGGGAACCGCTGGATGCCGTTCGCTACATCGGCAACTCCTCTTCGGGGAGGATGGGGGATGCCCTGGCACGCGCCGCCCTGGCACGGGGAGCCCGGGTGACGCTGGTGTCGGGCCCGACGGACCTTCCCCCTCCCCCGGGCTGCGACCTCCACCGGGTCGCCACCGCCCGGGAGATGGAGGAGACCCTGAGCTCCCTCTTTCCCTCCCACCCGCTCCTGATCATGGCGGCGGCGGTCTCCGACTACCGCATGAAGGATCCCGTCCCGGGAAAGCGAAAAAAGGACGGTCGGGAATGGACCCTCTCCCTCGTAGAGAACCCCGACATCCTGAAGGGACTCGCCGAGAGGAAAAAACCGGGACAGTTTCTGGTCGGCTTTGCGGCCGAGTCCTCCCTCGATCCGGAACGTCTCCTCGAGAAATGCCGCCACAAGAAGGTGGACCTTCTGGTGGCGAACGACATCTCGAACCCCGGCATCGGATTTTCCTCCACGGAAAACGAGGTGACCCTCGTCACCCCCGAGGGAGGCTTCCGGACCCTCCCTCGAGCGGACAAGACCGCCATCGCCGGACAGATCCTCGATGCGATTCTCGCGGCGGGATGGCCGGCTCCCATAAAATAGCTCTCACCGAAAATCATCCTGACAAACAGCTTACAGATATATATTTTTGGCGGCAGCCTCTTCCGGGTGGAGCCTTTAGCTGGCCCCTCCCGCAAAAGCCAGACGGATCAGCTTGAAAAAGAACAGACCCCCGGCCACCACCAGATAGGATCTCAGAACAGTCATCCAGACCCGGCCCGACAGGGAGAGTCTTCCCGGGGGAAGCTGGTCGAGCGGCGGCATTTTCCAATGTTCCCGAGAGACCTCGACCGCCTCCTCATTGGGGGGTTCCGGGGCATTCTTTCGCTCGAACTTCCGCACGGCAAGGGCGGTCAGGCCTCCGATTGGAAGTCCTGCGGCGATCACTGTCGCCATCGTTTTCCAGTGAAGTGAAGGAAAGAGTTCGGAGACGGTCAGGATGGCCGAGAGCATCACGAGAATGGCGACGATGAAGGCCGTGAAATAGTTGACGGAACGCGTGTTGACCCAGGGACCCAGCACAGCCTTGTCGTTGCAGAGAAGCAGAAGAAAGACGGTCGCGCTGGGGAGGAGGACCCCCGCCAGAGTCTGGACCATATTGGTCAGAAGGCCCAGAGGAACCCCTGGAGAGGTGACGAGAAGAACGGCCAGAACGATCAGACCGAAAAAGAAGGCATAGAATCCGAGCGCCTCCGTCGGCTTTTTTCGGAGGGAATGGCCCATCGAAAACACGTCTCCCAGCGCGTAAGCGGTCGAGAGGGAGACCGCCGACGCCCCCACGATGCAGGCGTCGATCAGGGCGACGGCGAAAAGAACCCCCGCGAGATGGCCGTGGTACTTAGCGATCGTCGCCGCGACCGCTCCGGCGTCGGTGAAGTTCCCGAATTCGGGATGGCCGACAAAGGTTTTTGCGGCGATTCCCATCATGGCGGCGGCTCCGGCGATGACCACCGCAATCCCGATCCACAGGTCGATCCGTTCGTATCGGATGTAGCGCGCGGTGATTCGTTTGTCGATGACGTAGCTTTGCTGAAAGAAGAGTTGCCAGGGGGCGATGGTGGTTCCCACGATCGCGATGACCAGAAGAAGGATCTCCTCGGGACGACCTCCTTTCGGGATCCCCGGAATAAAGAAGTCGTGGGCCATCCGGGGCATCGCCGGATGGATCATGAGAAAAAGCGGAACGAGCAGCAGGCTTCCGAAGACCAGAAAGAGCGTGAATCGCTCGAATCGCCGGAAATCTCCCGTACTCGCCGTCAGCATGATGACCAATGCGGCCGCCCCCACCCCCAGGAGCTTCGGAATGCCCAGATAGCCCAGCCCCAGGCTGATCCCGATGAATTCGGTGACGATCGTCAGGGCATTGAGAAGAAACAGGTCGATGACACTGAACGCCCCCCAGAACCGTCCGAAGCGTTCGAAAATGAGGCGGGCATGCCCGACCCCAGAGACGGCTCCGAGCCGCAAAACCATTTCCTGGTTGATGTAGATGACGGGCACCAGGAGAAGAAGCGTCCACAGGAGGGCCGTTCCGTAGTTCTGGCCGGCGTGGGTGTAAATGGCAAAGGCTCCCGCATCGTTGTCCCCGCTCATGACGATCAGTCCTGGTCCGAGAACGGCCAGAAGGGTCCTGACCCTTCTGGCAAAGGTCGAGGAAGGAAGGGGGGAATGATGGGAAATGGTGCCAAGAGCCCCGCGAATTTCCCCGGCATGTGGTTCCCCTGATCCAGGACTTTGGGAACTGGCCGCAGAAAAGATTGGATTTTTCATCAGAATCTCCTATTCCCCGATGGGACGAGAAAGGGGAAAACCACAAACAGATCCGTCCCGAAGGGGCCAATGATGCGGACGGATCGACCCAGGACCACCTCCGGGACGACGCGTCACCGCTCGAATGTGAAAGCGTGACCCATCGATGGGTGCGAAGAGGTTTCGGAGACGGGACCGATCTGACCCAAACGCCCGGGCTGGGTCAGAAAGTCGCCCACGGCATCAAGGAGAATCCTGATTTTTCGGAGAATGGCAATGAGCATGGAACAGGGGGAATACGTTGGCATGGGAGAGTCCTTTCCGTGTTTTTCTGACAATCTTTTCGCTCGGACCCGACACGGAAAACAAGAGGTGCGGAGTCTGTCAATGTCGTCCGGACGATCGATTTTTAAGTTTGTCAAGAACAGACAGCGGACAGGAAAGGGAAGAATGAAACAGGAAAGATGCAGGAGAGTTAACGGACGATCCTTCCCTCCTTTCCTGTCCGCATGCGACTAGGGTCGCTTTCCATGAAACCTCCGAAGACGGGTGGCTCTATCGCACGCCGAAAAAACCGGCAAGCGCTCCTGATCGAAGTTCGACCAAACTTTTCAGAGTATTTCCAAATTGGCTGTATTTGTCAAGAGAACATCGAAAAAGTGCAGGGGCGCCAATCTGTCCGGTGCGTGAACTTGAAATCATCCGAAAAAGCGCAAAACAAGGTCCTGGGTTCAGGGCGGAGATATATGGCGTGATTTTTCGATGCGCTTTTGCTATCCTCGCAGAAGTGAAGCGGTGTCTCCCGGATGCCGCGATGACTTTCTTTTGTTCGTTGAAAACCGAAGATATCGGGTTGGAAGAGGGAGTCTCTTTTGTAAAATCTCCGACGGGATCACCGCATGGAAAGCAAGGCTGGACAGGCCCTCAGAGCCTGTGGAATCAACGTTCGTTGAATCTGACGTCGTCGCAGGAACCCGCCGGAGGGCGCAAACCCCGCCGGAATCCCTTTCCTTCCGGGGGGAGGATGTCATCCCCTTCCCTGCTATGCTGTTCCCCAATCTGTAGGCCACAAAAAGGCCGTTTTTTCAGGATCGGCGTGAGCGAAGCGAGAACCGGAAGAGAGGTTGTCGTCTGCGACCGCCCTCTCCCGGTGAAATTTGATTCGGCGGGCCAGCTTGTAGTGTGAAAAACGGTATTTTCGGGAGAACACGGTGAAAGATCGGGAATTTCATTTCCGGAGACGGGGCGAATCGGCCTGGCTCCAGCCCGCTCGCGTCTCCAGTCTTGGAAGCGGGGCTTCCCGGTCCGGTCTGTCATCCTTTTACCTGGCGGCTTGAATGAATCAGGATGAACTGAAGGTTCTGGAAGATCGGATCAAGGCCAATCCAAAAAGCCGCTCCTTTCTCCAGCTGGCCGAGGCCTATATCGAGGCCGGACGACGCAAGGAAGCACTCGAGCTCCTCAAGAACGGGGAGGAATACTACCCCTATTACCTGGCCGCCCGCATCGCCTACGGGAAGCTTCTCCGTGAGGAAGGGGAGGCCGACCCCGCGATCGAACAGTTCGAGTTCGTGAACCGGACGATCCCCGACAACCTCCTGGCCCTCAAGAATCTGGCGGAGCTCTATCTGGACAAGGACCGATTCTCCGAGTCGAAGGCCATGGCGGACGCGGCCATGGCCCTCTCCCCCAACGATCCGGAAATGACCGAGGTCCTGGCCAGAATCGAAAAAATGACTCAGGGAGCCACCGCTTCCGCTCCGTCCCCTGCCTCCCCGGATCTCTCTCCCCCGCTTCCGGACATGTTCAGCAAGGAAGAGACGATCGTGGAGATGCCCCACGAACTCTTCGCCCAGGCCGCCGAAGAGCGGCAGGAGCCCCCAGAACCTGAACCGGACTTTCCCCCCCAGCCGATCGAAACGGAAGAGGCTCTCCCCCCGGAAATCGTCGAGCCTTCGGCCCCCGAGGCACCGGAGATCCCCACTCCCGAACCGGAACCGGTTGCCTCCGCCTCGGCCTCCCATCTCCCCCAGACGGAGACGATGGGAGATCTCCTCTTCGACCAGGGCCATCTCGACGAGGCCCTCGGAATCTATGAGGCGGTACAGGAACGGGATTCCGAAAGTCCCACACTTCCCGAAAAGATCCGCCAGGTGAAGACATTGCTCGGGATGATCGAGGAGCCTGTCTCCGAGATCTCCGCTCCGACCGCAGAACCCTTTCCGGCCGGGGAGCCGGCACCTCCGGCGGCACCGGAAGAACAGGAGCCGGAACCGGAATCGATGGAAATGCCACCCCCGCTTCCCGAGCCGGAACTCCCCGGAGAGCCCTTCACTCTTTCCGAGCCCCCCCGCGTCTTCGAAGCCCCGGCCTCCCGGCCGGAACCGGTTTTCCCCTCCGCCCCTTCTTCCCCTGTTGGGATCGAGGGATTGACGGGAACGATCATCGGGAAGATACGGGACCGGATGGGCCGGGATCTGATCGGATACGTCAGGATGACCCTGGACGGGCTATCCGCCGAGGCGAGCGACACCGGGCACTGGGCGGACGTCCTGGCCGCCGAGGGAATGGAGATCGTCCGGGCCGTGACCGACATGACCCGCATGCTGAACTGGGGCGAACTGCAGGGAACGGTCGTCTGGATGGATCACGCCGTCCTCTACGGCCTTCCCGTCGACCGCAACGAGGCCCTCTTTCTGGCCTTGAAGCCCGGCGCGAACGTGGGCCTCTGCCGCATTCTGGTCTCCCAGGCGATCGAGGCCTCCCGGGGGAGCGACCGAGGGTGACGCGGATCCTGATTCTCCAGGGCCCGAACCTGAACCGCCTCGGAACCCGGGAGCCCGACCAGTATGGACGGAAGACCCTCGAGGAGATCCACGGGGAGATCGCCCGGATGGGAGAGCGCGACGGATTTTCCCCCGTCTTCTTCCAGTCGAACCACGAGGGAGGCCTGGTCGACCGGATCCATCAGGCCAGCCTGGACGGGACGGCCGGGATCGTGGCCAATCTCGGGGCCTACACCCACACCAGCGTGGCGATCCGGGACGCATTCCTTTCCGTCGGCCTCCCGGTCATCGAAGTGCATCTTTCGAACGTATACCGCCGGGAATCCTTCCGGCACAAAAGCCTGATCAGCGACATTGCCGTCGGCGTGATCGGAGGGCTGGGGTCCGCCGTCTACCGCCTGGGCATCCTGGGCCTTCTCGACTGGCTCGAAAACCGGTCTCCGAAGTCCCCGCCCCCCTGAAGAACAACCAACCCTCCGGACGACCCGGAGAAATCAAGGAGCATGCATGGCCGTTATCGTCACCAGCGATTTTCGCGGTGGAGCAAGACTCGAAGTGGACGGGGAACCCTATTTCATCGTCGAATTCCAGCACGTCAAGCCGGGAAAAGGCGGCGCCTTTGTCCGGACGAAGCTCAAGAACATGAAGACCGGCCTGGTCATCGAGCGGACCTTCCGCTCGGGCGAAAAGTTCGACGTGCCCGATGTCGAGGAAAAGTCGATGCAGTTTCTTTATGCCCAGGGTGAGGACTACGTCTTCATGGACACCGACACCTACGAGCAGATCACCCTGTCGAAAAAGGAGCTGGGAGACCGGATCCTTTTCCTGAAGGAGCAGATGCCGGTCAGCATCCTCTTCTACAAGGACAAGCCCATCACGATCGACCTTCCGACCTTCGTCGATCTGGCCATCGTCGAAACCGACCCCGCCCGGAAGGGAGACACGGCCTCGGGCGGTTCCAAGCCGGCCAAGGTCGAAACCGGGGCCACGGTCAAGGTTCCCTTCCACCTCCAGGAAGGGGATGTGATCAAGGTGGACACCCGGACGTCGGAGTACATCGAACGGGTCCGGGCCGCAAATTGACGGCACCCAACAGCGAGGACGCGCCAAGGATGAACAACGAAGACATCAGGGAGATTCTGGAACTCGTGCGGGAGCACAACCTGCTCTCCTTCGAGTTCGAGCGGGACGGGGCCCGTCTCCGGATCCAGCGTTCCCCCTTCCAGGGCTCCTTCCAGGCGATCTCCGAGCCCGGGGAGCTTCCCCGGGCGGGAACCAACCCCCTTCTCCCAGTCGCCCCCCAGCCCTCCCGTCCGGAATCGGTGCGGACCATCACCTCCCCCATCGTGGGAACCTTCTACCGCTCCTCCTCGCCGGACGCCGCTCCCTACGTGGAGGCCGGAAGCGCCGTCGCCAAGGGGCAGATCCTCTGCATCATCGAGGCGATGAAACTGATGAACGAAATCGAATCCGAGATAGAGGGAACGGTCCGGGCCTTCCTGGTCGAGAACGGCCAGCCGGTAGAGTATGGAACCCCCCTCATCGAGGTCGACACGAAGGTGGAAGAAGCCTCCTGATGGCCACCCCCGCCAAACGTCTCTTCAGAAAGGTTCTGGTCGCCAACCGGGGCGAGATTGCCGTCCGGGTGATCCGGGCCTGTCGCGACCTCGGACTGTCCACGGTCGCCATCTACTCGACCGCCGACAGGACGGCCCTTCATGTCCAGATGGCCGACGAGGCGGTCTGCGTGGGCCCTCCCGAAGGGCACGGCAGCTACCGGAACATCCCCAACATCATCAGCGCCGCCGAGATCTCCCAGGCCGACGCCATCCATCCCGGTTACGGATTCCTCTCCGAGAACGCCCACTTCGCCGAGATCTGCCATGCCGCCGGGATCGTCTTCATCGGCCCCTCGCCGGAAACGATCTCCCTCATGGGAGACAAGGCCCGGGCAAAGGCCTTGATGCGGGAAGCAGGTGTTCCGGTGGTTCCCGGCAGCATCGGCACCATCTCCTCCGAATCCGACGGCCTCGACGTCGCCGCCGAAATCGGCTACCCCCTCATCATCAAGGCCTCCGGGGGCGGAGGCGGACGGGGCATGCGGATCGTCACCTCCCCCGAGGAGTTCTCAAACGCCTTCCAGACCGCCCAGACCGAGGCGCTCCAGGCCTTCGGGAACAAGGAAGTCTACATCGAGCGCTTCTTCATCAACCCGCGCCACATTGAAATCCAGGTGCTGGGAGACGGAAAAGGGGAGATCCTGACCTTCGGGGAGCGGGACTGCTCCATCCAGCGTCGCCATCAGAAACTCCTGGAGGAGGCGCCCTCCCCCTTCATCACCGCGGCGCTGCGATCGGCCATGAGCCAGGCGGCCATCGCCGCCTCGAAGGCGGCGGACTACGTGAATGCCGGAACGGTGGAGTTTCTCGTGGACCCGGAGGAACGATTCTTTTTCATCGAGATGAACACCCGCATCCAGGTCGAACATCCGGTGACCGAGTCGATCTTCCGCTACGATCTGGTCAAGGCCCAGATCCAGGTGGCGCTGGGGGAACCCATTCCTTCCCCTCCGGCCCGTCCCGAGGGACACGCGATCGAATGCCGGATCAACGCGGAGGATCCCTGGACCTTCACCCCATCGCCCGGGACCATCACCCGCCTCGTCCTGCCGGGAGGGCCCGGGATCCGGGTCGATACCGCCGCCTACCAGGGAGCGCTCATTCCCCCGCACTACGACAGCCTCGTGGCCAAGGTCATTGCCACCGGACGAAACCGGGAAGAGGCGCTGGACCGCATGGCCCGCGCCCTGACCGAGATGCGGATCGAAGGGATCAAGACCACCATCCCCTTCCATCTGGAGGTGCTCCGGGACCCTACCTTCCGCTCCGGCCGCTACTCCACCTCTTTCGTGGAGCATTTCATGGAGAGGCGCGCCCAGGAATCCGGAAACGACCTCTCCGACGCCGACGAATGAGTCGATGACGGCCTTTCCCAAACTTCTCTATCTCTCCGGAACCCAGGACTTTCCGGGGACGGACGCCTTCGAGCGCCGCCTCCGGGACCTCCTCGCCGCCGGACTTCCCTGGTTTCAGCTTCGCGACAAGGCCCTGGACGACCGGGCCCTCTTCGACCTTGCCGTGAAGATCCGCGAATGGACCCAAAGAGCCGGATGCCTCTTCACCGTCAACGACCGGACCGACATCGCCCTTCTCTCGGGGGCCGACGGCGTCCACCTGGGGCAGACCGACCTCTCCGCCCTGGAGCCTTCCTTCGTCCGACCCCGACCCGACTTTCACCTGGGGATCTCGACCCACAACGGAGCCGAGGTGATGCGGGCCCTGACCGTGGGACCCGACTATCTGGGCGTCGGTCCGATCTTTCCCACCCGGACGAAGGAGACGGGGGTTCCTCCCAGGGGTCCCGGCGCCCTTCACGAAACCCGCGCCCTCTCCCCCCTCCCCCTCGTCGCCATCGGGGGAGTAACCCCGGACAATGGCCGGGAGCTTCTTGAAGCGGGGGCCGACACCCTGGCCATCAGTGGCGTTCTCACCCGGTCGGAGGATCCGGTGGCCCTCCTCGCAACCTTTCTCAGCCTGGTGGCGTCGCCTCCAGGCCTCGCCCCGGCATGACCCTCACACTCGTCGTCCCCACCTATAACGAGGGAGAGAACGCCGTCCTTCTCGTTTCGGCCCTCTGCCGCGAGATGGAGAAGTCCGGCCGGCCGGACTATGAAATCCTCTTCGTCGACGACAGCACCGACGGGACCCCCCTCCTCCTCGAAGCCCTCTCCCGGGACAATCCGGTCGTCCGCTTCGTCCACCGCTCCGGCGAACGGGGACTGGGGACGGCGATCGTCCGGGGCTTCGCCGAGGCCCGCGGATCTGTCATTGCGGTCATGGACGGCGATCTCCAGCATCCCCCCTCCCTCATCCCCGCCATGATGGAGGAGATCGAACGGGGGGCCGACCTGGTCCTCCCCTCCCGCTTCCTTCCGGGAGGAAGCGACGGGGGACTCACCCTCCCCCGAAAGATCGTCTCCCTCGTGGCACGCATGCTGGCCAGGGTTCTCCTCTCCCGGGTGCGTCCCTCCTCCGATCCGACCGGAGGAGTCTTCATGCTCCGACGGGAGGTTGTCGACGGCCTCCGCTTCGACGCGGGAAGCTGGAAGATCCTGATCGAGGTTCTCGTCCGGGGATGCTACGGACGGGTGGTGGAAATCCCTTACCGCTTCCGGGCCCGGGATCTCGGAACCTCCAAGATGTCCGCCCGTGCCCAGGCCGATTACCTCTTCCACATCCTGCGCCTTTTCGCAGGGATCGGACCCGGAAAAAGGACGCGCCCCTGCCGGAAGGAGCCTTCCTTCGGGCGGGATCTTTCCGGATCACAGGATACGGGAAGCAATCCCTCCTGCTGAGGCCCGGGAAGAGATCTTTTCCCCCGCCATCCCTTCGGAGGCGACCCGAACGAAAGCCGTCACCCACCGAATCCGCGAAGATCTTCCGGACCAGACCTTCGGGGTCCCTGGAAAACGTGGGATCCCTCCCCAAAACGTCATGCAGGCGGGAAAGAACGAGGCGGCACGCTTCACCATGCTGACCCGGAGCACGCCCTTCCAGCAGAAAGTCCGGGAACTCCTGGGGGTCAGCCAGAACCTTTGAACGTCGTCAGAGTCTTCAGAGTCAAAAAAATGAATAATTGTCACATCTGACAAGTTTTTCCGCTGTTTTTACTTTTGGAAGTCTGGTTTGAGGATTCCGATAACGGTTGGCATTCGGTCCTATCTATTGTGATTTTCGTCTCCGGAAGAAGCAAAGAAAGCAGCCATCGATGAGAAATTCGTGGTTCGACCTGCTTCGCTTCACAAAATGAAAAATCAAAAACGCCCCTCCGGATTGTCATCTGGAGAGGCGTTGATCGTAATTGACGCCGTTTTTGTCAAATCATTGAGCAAAAAGGTGAATCAATCACTGGCAAACAGCAGAGGCTCTTACTTTATAAAGTTGTACAATACCCAAAAAATCTCTCGTGCTGAGCTGGGTCTGAACATCGGTCAATTTTCCGCTGGAGCATTTCGACAGGAGCTCCTGATTCGCTTTCTGAGTGAGGTCTTTAGGGGCCACCAGATGCAAAATCCCAAGATCTCCGGAGACGGTCACCTTGACGGCCTGTCCCGAAGATGCATTTTCGATTTCCGAAATGGAGCTTGAATTAAGAGACACGCATCCACCCAAGAATCCAAGACAGATTGTCGACAATGCGATGCTTTGCCAAAGTTTTTTCATCCATTCCTCCTTATTGATTTAAGTTATGATAAAAACAACATCCATGATCATGGTATCCACATTTCAGGAAAGATTCAAGCCGACATCGACCCTGTTTCTAAAATTTTGAACTACTGAAGGAAACATAGCCAGGTTATTGCCGTTCCTTCTCCCGATCTGTACACTGGTAGAAATTTGAGGGGGGGACCCGGTCGGGATCGACAGGGCCCCCCCTGATTCCGCCAAGTCATCACATCCCTCAATCCCGGAGATCGCCTTGAACCGAACCTCGACCCCCTCCTCACGCTGGCCCCTGATCGCGGTTCTTCTGATCGTCGGAACCTTCGCGGCCTATGTCACCCACATGAAGAAGAGCGCCGAGTCGCCGGCCGTAGCCCCATCTTCCCCGCCAGCGGCCCCGGCGGCTCCAGCTCCCGCATCCACCTCCACGGGAGGGAACCCGGCTCCCGCCGCGGCGACCCCGACGATCGCGGGCCCAGGAACCTTCTATCCCTCCCAGGGGCATGCCCACTGGGACGAGTCCCGCCTGAAGGACTTCAAGTACAACAGCAATCCCCCGACCTCCGGACCCCATGAAGAGGTCTTTGCCGACGGCTACACCTCGAAGACCCCCCTCTCCAACGCGATCCAGGCCCATCTTCTGGAACACGGCAATGTCCTGATCCAGTACAACTGCACCTGCCCTTCCCTCGTCCGGAAGCTCTCGGAGATCTCCCGCTCCTTCGACACCTACAATCCCCAGATGGCCATGGAGATGGGGAAAGCGGTCCTGATCGCCCCCAATCCCACGATCAGAAAAAACAGGATCGCCCTCACCGCCTGGACCCGGCTCGAGATGCTGAACCATTTCGACGAGGGAGCCATCAAGGCCTTCATTACCGCCTGGCTCGGAAACGACCGGAACAGCCGCCAGTAGAGGGCCAGGAATTCTCCCGAGGTCCTTTCGGCCGCCTCTTTCGGTCTATGGACCTCATTCGCGGGGGAGTGTAGAATGGTTTGAAAACAACCAAATTTTGGTTGATCAATCAATCAATCGCCGGAGAAGGTCGGTTTTTTTTCTCTCCTGACTCCCGATGACAAGGAACACACCCGGACATGTGGCTCGTACGCATCGCCATGAAAAGGCCCTACAGTGTCTTCGTGCTGGCGGCCGTCATCTTCATTGCAGGAACCCTCGCCTTCTTCCGGATGAAGCTCGACATTTTCCCGGTGATCGACATTCCGGTCGTCAACGTCGTCTGGAACTACCCCGGCCTCTCCGCCCTCGACATGGAGGAGCGGATCGTCCTGATCGCCGAGCGGGCCTACTCGACCACCGTCAACGGCATCAGTCGAATCGAGTCCGAATCGATCAACGGCACGGGGCTGATCAAGGTCTATTTTCACCAGGGCCAGAGCATCGCGGGGGCCATCGCCCAGATCAACGCGGTGTCGGAGACACTGCTCCGGATCGCGCCCCCCGGGACCGTCCCCCCCAACATCATCCAGTACAACGCCAGCAACGTTCCCATTGCCGAACTCGAGATCGGTAGCCGGACCGTCTCCGAGCAGAAGCTCTACGACTATGGACTGAACTTCATCCGGGTCCGCCTCTTCACCATTCCGGGGCTCTCCACCCCCGCCCCGTTCGGCGGCAAGATGCGTCAGGTCATGGTCGACATCAACCCCGACGAGCTCTACGGGTACGGACTCTCTCCCAACGACATCGTCCAGACCCTCACCAGCTCCAACATCATCGTTCCTGCGGGAACGGCGAAGATCGGCTCCCAGGAAATCGATATCATGATCAACGGAAGTCCCTCGACCCTCAAGGGGCTTGGACTCCTGCCGGTCCGGCAGATCCAGGGACGGATCGTCCGGCTTCGGGACGTGGCCACGGTCCACGACGGCTACGCCGTCCAGGAGAACATCGTCCGCGTGAACGGACACCGCTCCACCTATCTCGCCATATACAAGCACGCCGACGCCTCGACCCTCGCGGTGATCTCGAAGGTCCGGGCACTGCTTCCGATGATCCAGTCCTTCTCCCCCCCGGGGATCAACCTGAAGCTCGTCTTCGACCAGTCGGTCTTCGTCAGAAACGCCCTGGAGGACGTGCTGAAGGAGGCCGGGATCGGCACGCTCCTGGTCTCCCTCATGATCTTCCTCTTCCTGCGGGACCTCCGCTCCTCCTTCATCGTCTTTCTCTCGATCCCGCTCTCGATCCTGACGGCCCTCTTCTTCCTCAAGCTCCTGCACCAGTCCCTGAACATCATGACCCTGGGCGGGCTCGCCCTGGCCATCGGGATGCTGGTCGACGACGCGACCGTCGCCATCGAGAACATCGAAAGAAACCGCGCCCTCTCCCCCGAGCCCCTCCGGGCTGTCTGGGACGGGGCCAACCAGGTGGCGGTCCCGGCCTTCGTGGGGACGATGGCGATCATCATCGTCTTCTTCCCGGTGATCCTTCTCCGGGGAGTCTCCCAGTTCCTCTACACGCCACTGGCCTACGCCGTGGTCTTCGCCATGCTGGCCTCCTACATCCTTTCACGGACCATGGTCGTGACGCTTTCGATGATGATGCATCCGGGCAACGGCGGACCCCACTCCGATCGTCCCCCCTCCTTCTTCCTCCGGGGGTTCGAGCGGCTCCGGACCGCCTACCAGGGGCAGCTTGCGAAGGCGGTGGCCCACCCTGGCCGCACGATGGGGCTCTCCCTGACCGTCATCGCCCTCTTTCTGCTCCTTTTGGCGCGGGTCGGCCTCGACTTCTTCCCCCAGACCGATGCGGGGCTCCTCGCCCTCCACATGCGGGCTCCGATCGGCTCCCGGATCGAGGTGACCGATGCCTATGCCAAGGAGGTCGAACGGACGATCCGGACGATCATCCCCCCCGGCGAGATCGACTCCATCGACATCAATATGGGACTCCCGGTCTACTACAATCTGGCCTTCTACCAGACCGACAGCATCGGTCCGGGGGACGCCGACTTCCTGATCTCCCTCAAGCACCGGCACCACTCGATCTTCGACTACCAGAAGAAGATGCGAGAGGTGCTCTATAGCCGGTATCCCCAGCTCTCCTTCTGGTTCAAGCCCCCCGACATCATCAGCCAGGTGCTGGACTTCGGCCTGTCGGCCCCCATCGACATCCAGGTCGAGGGCCGGGACCTCGAGACATCGGACAGGATCGCCCGAAAGATCCGCCAGATCGTCAGAAACGTTCCCGGGGCGGTCGACGTGGCCATCCCCCAGGTACTCCACTATCCGGCGATCTATGTCCGGACAAACCGCGACAACGCCATCCTGGTCGGAATGACCCAGAACGATGTGGCGACCAACCTTCTGGTCTCGCTCGCGTCGAGCTCGCTCATTGCCCCCAACTACTGGGTCAATCCCAAAAACACCGTCAACTACATCGTGGCTGTCCAGACGCCCACCAACAAGATCGCGACCATGGGGGAGCTCGACCACCTGCCATTGCGACCGGCCCAGACCTCGGTCTCCAATCTCTTGGCGGCGCTTGGGGCTCCCCAGCCGGCCCCCACCGTCCAGTACCTGTCAAACATCGCCAATGTCCGCCTGGGCACCACCCCCGGCTCCATCACCCACTACACCGTCCAGCGGGTCGAGGATGTGCTGGTCAACACCCAAGGACACTCCCTGGGAGAGGTCTACCGGGATGTTCACGCGGCCCTGTCCGGATTTTCCACGCCGCCCGGAACCATCCTCCGCTTCCGGGGTCAGAGCGCCGAGATGTTCGACTCCTTCAAAAACTTCGGACTGGGGCTGATTCTGGCCGCCCTCCTGGTCTATCTGCTCCTGGTGATGAACTTCCAGTCCTTTCTCGATCCTTTCATCATCCTCATGAGCGTACCGGCCGGGCTCGCAGGGGTGGCCCTCGCCCTCTTCGCGACCCATACGACACTGAACGTGGAATCGGCCATGGGGGCAATCATGGTGGTGGGGGTCGCGACGGCCAACAGCATCCTGGTGGTGACATTTGCCAATGATTTGCGGGGAGAGGGGCTCTCCGCCCCGGAGGCGGCCATCCGGGCCGGGGCGACCCGTCTCAGGCCGGTGATCATGACGGCCACCGCCATGATCCTGGGGATGCTGCCCATGGCTCTGGGGCTGGGAAGCGGAGGAGAGCAGAACGCCCCCCTGGGACGGGCGGTGATCGGGGGCCTCCTGGTCGGCACCGTCTCCACCCTCTTCCTGGTCCCGACCCTCTACAGCATCCTGAGGAAGAAGATCCCCAACCGCTTCCGCTTCGACGAGATCTTCCGAAACGCCCTCGGCCACGACTGAGACCGGCAGGATGCCAGACCATCGGGAGATCGGAGATGATCTGTTTAACCCGAATCTCCCCATGAATAAATTCGGGGGGGTTCTGTCCGTGATCGAAGAAGGTCTTTCGGCCTCTCGCCTTTCGGCTACAGCATCCCGACTCTTCCCTCTCCGCGTCCGGACTTCCGGGAGGAACAGCTCCGACTCCGGCTAGAAGCCGAAGGAGGCAGGACGGACCTTGCCACTCGCCGTTTGCTTGACTCTTTCGACCGCCTCCCGTTTTTCGATACGCCGCTTTCCGGCGTTCGAGATCCGACACTTTCCCCCGAAGTCTCAGATGCCCCCGGGTAAAGACCCATTCCCCGCGAGCCTCGCTTGACTGTGCCGTCCGGGTTGAAGTGGCCCGGATTAGACAGCCTCCTCGAACGGTCCATGGCTCCTTTGAGTCTTCCGGCCTTCTTCTCGAAGTCGGGAAGACCCGGGCAGAACCCTTCGAGAGAGGCGCTTCCGTCTCCGACGACCGCCACGGTCGTCGGACCCAGATCGAGACCGACCGTTCCCTCTCCGACCGGGTTTTTCTCCTTCCACTTCGGAGTCCCGGAACAGACGATCCGGACAAACCACCGTATACGCCCCCTCACGCTCCGCCTCACGAGCCGGACGTACTTGACCGGACACTGGAGGGCCAGGCTCTGGACCCCGTGGCTGTCCTTCCGGTCGAACCGGGGGGCGAGGATCAGCCCGGACCACTCTACCCGGTCGATCCGCCACCGGATTCCCGTGGCGTTGCTTTTTCCTTCCAGCGACGACAGGCCCTGCCGCTTCGTCTTGAACCGCGGTTTTCCTGACGACCGGAAAAGATAGCGCTCCGCCGCCCGGAAGGCCCGGGTCGCCGTGCTCTGCGCCACATGGGCATCGAGATGTTCCCCGATCCAGCACCTGTTTTTGCACCGGGCTCCATACGATTGAAGGTCGTAGTCGGTGAATCCGAAGCCCCGGGCGCACTCGGCAAAGGCCCGGGACCGTTCCCGGGTTTCGGGGAGAGATCCCGGGCCTTCTGCCACTCTTTCGACTCTTTCATCAGCGACATTCTCCGCAGCGCCTCCCCCAGAACGGCATTGTAAAGTTGCCGGGCCGCCTCGAAGCGGGCAGAAAGGACCGGCCCATCCCCTCCGTCTGCCGACAGCGGAAGTTCCAGAACGAAGGACGGAGTCTGTTTTCCAGACATGCTTCTGCTGCTCGATGTACTGCTTGATACTTGCAGAAAAACACCACATTGTTGTTCGATTTGTATTTGACCATGTATTCTGACATAGGCCAGTTATACAGGATTCACGGCCGCTCACCCCATGGATGAATCAAGGGGCTTGCGCGGCATATTGGGGCAGGGACTCGAAATGATCCGTCGCAGGGGCGATCTTTCCAGGCTCGCATCCTTGAGACCTGGATGGCCCTTCTGACCGAAGAATATTCCGACCGGATCCTTCCGTTCGATGCGGCGTGCGCCCATGTCTGGGGGAAGCTGATGGCCCTGCACCCGCACAACCCCGGCGGCAAGCAGATCACGGCCCTCGCGCTCATGTTCGATCTGACGGTCGTCACGCGAAATACCGGGAACGTCGAGAAAACGGGAGTCCGCCTGCTGAATCCCTTCGTCTGACAGCTCCCCCCTTCCATACCGCGCGGCATTTTCCGTCCCCGCCGGGTCAGTGGTCGATCACGGTTCCGATGGAGGGATGGGCCCGAAGGCGTTCGACGTTCCTCCCGATCCGCTCCAGGAAGGACTCGATCCGGGAAGGATCCGGATCATCCCAGAGGGTGTAGGCCACCAGGACCTTCCGGTACCAGGGCTTCTCGAGGGTCCCGGTCTCTCCCCTCGTCGCCTCGGGGCCCAGTCCGTCGGCGATTTTTCTGACCAGCGTTCCCGTTCGGGTCTCGGTCCACCCCGAGACCACCAGGTGGAAGGTTCCCGGAGGCTCCCCGAAGATCGCCATGGATTCTCCCGCCACCCGTTCCGTCTCCTTCACGATGTAGCTCCTGTCCCGAATCGCCTCATCACCCTCTTCTTCCATAAGGCGCCCTTTCCCGGAATCGTCGAAGAAGAAGGAGATCACCCCGACCGTCTCCCTCTCCCCGCTCCTCCCCGAGAGTTCGAAGAGAATCTCCTTCATCTGGCCGAGGCTTCGAAGTCCGGAAAGATCGGGAAGAAGAAACTCGATCTCGGGGGCGGTGAGAGCGTCGACCACCAGGGCCATCTCCTCTCCCCCCTCCCCCTCCAAAGGAAGAACCGCCCGGGTGCGGCTTTCGTCGTCTCCCAGAGGGATCTCGATCCACGACTCCGCGAGGGGACCGTCGAGGTGCCCCTCCCCGAAGGTCCGGACATGGCCTCCTTCGTCCGAGACAAGTTCGTCGACCAACGTCCACGCTCCCTTGCCCTCCCTTTCTCTCTTCAGGAGCTGGGCCCTGAGAAGAATAGCGCCCCGGCCGCGGCCGAGCCGCCTCTTCATGGCCGCAAGGATCTCTTCGCGCCCGGACCGGAAGCGGGCCCATCGCTCCCCGAGGCTGCGAATGGCCGTCTTCGGATCCTCGTCCGCCTCCGGAGCCTTGTCCTGTCGGAGAGTGCCGCGCAAGCCCAGGATGAGAACCAGGAGGCCTCCCGCGAGAATCAGGAGCAGGACGAGGGGCCGGTTCATGGCCCCCCCCGAACGTCTGGACCTTGCGGCCCCGACCTCCCCGGATCCGGGAGGCGGCGGTACGGGAAGTCCGGAAAAGAGCCGTTCGATCTCGGGATAGGCCGACGCCGGAGCCGGAGAGGATCCGGGAGGAAGGGAGCGCGCACGTGAGAGCCGTCGGCGTATGAGATCGAGGCGCGCCCGCAGAAGCCGGTCCTGGCGGGAGCGGTCGGCCCCGCCGCAAAGGGCCCAGGCCCTTTCGCGGGCGCCGAACCGGTCGAGGAGATAGTCCAGGCGATCGTAGTTGAAGGAGGGGGCGGTGCGGGAACGCGCGATG
>JAJYPO010000159.1 GCA_021795275.1 Nitrospirota bacterium
CTAGTACGAGAGGACCGGGATGGACTGACCTCTGGTGTGTCGGCTGTCGTGCCAACGGCAGGCCGAGTAGCTATGTCGGGACGGGAGAACCGCTGAAAGCATCTAAGTGGGAAACCCACCTCAAGACAAGATCTCCCACCGCGCAAGCGGTCTGAAGACCCCTGGAAGATTACCAGGTTGATAGGCTGGGCATGTAAGACCTGCAAGGGTTGTAGTGTACCAGTACTAATCGGTCGAGCGGCTTGAATCCGTCGTCGTCCTTGTTCAAACGCACTTTTCTCTGTCCGGTGGCCATACCGGAGGGGTTCCACCCGTTCCCATCCCGAACACGGCCGTTAAGCCCTCCTGGGCCCATGATACTGCACCCGCGAGGGTGTGGGAAAGTCGGTCGCTGCCGGACTCCTTTTCTTCTCTCTTCCCGTTTTCTTCCCCCCTAGGGCCCTCCCATGGGGGGTTTTTTTTAGGACATTGGATTTTCTACCTGAAGGGGCCCGCGTGACGCGATTCCCTCTCTTCCTGATTACAACACTTCTCCTTTTCACCTCCTGTAGCCCCCATTTTCATTCGACTCTGAAAAAGGATGCCACCGGTCTTGTCCTCGCGATTCCCGATGATCCGGCCACGCTGGACTGGAACAAAGCCACCGATGGCAACTCCTTCGAGATTATCACCAATCTCATGCAGGGTCTCACGCGCTTCGACAAGAGGCAGAATGTCGTGGGCGCCGATGCGGACACCTGGTCGGTCGATCCTTCGGGACGTCATTTTATCTTCCATATCCGCTCCTCGGCCCACTGGAGCGATGGGGAACCCGTTTCGTCGACAAACTACCGGGACTCTTTCCTGCGGCTTCTGAGTCCCCAGACCGCCTCCCCTTATGCGTATTACCTCTTCGACATCGAAAACGCACAGTGTTATGACGAAGGGCGGTGTCCGGCCTCTGCCGTGGGCGTTCATGTTCTCTCTCCCGACAGCCTCCGGATCGATCTTTCCCACCCCATGCGGAACTTTCCCTCGCTATTGACGAATGCCATCACCGATCCGGTGAGGCTCGACCTTATCCGGGAGCATCCTACCCACTGGACCGATCCCCGCTATTTTGTCGGGAACGGACTCTTCAGTCTTGCCGCCTGGCATCACGATGCCTACCTTCTTTTGCGCAGGACACGTCCCGCCCCTCCGTCTTCCCACCTTGTCTCCTCGCTGACTTTTCTCGTCATTCCAGAACCGGTGACCCAGCTTACCCTTTATGAGCAGCATCGGCTCGACATCGAGGGCATTCCTTCGTTTTACATCAAGAAGTACCTGAAGAGTCCCGAGCTTCACCGCATTCCCCAGCTGTCGACGATTTACTACAGCATGAACATACGAAGGCACCCGTTCGACAATGTTCATGTCCGGAAAGCCTTCGCCATGTCGGTCGACCGGACAAGGCTCGAACGGATTTTTCTGTCGGCGCTCCCTTCCCTCTCTTCCTTCATTCCCCGGGGACTCTCAGGTTACGACCCCGAAGCGGCCTATGGTTTCGATGTCGCCCGCGCCCGGGAGGAACTTGCCCTCGGAGGCTTCCCCGGCGGACAAGGATTCCCTCACGTCACCCTCGTCTTCCCCGAAGGGACGCAAAGCCGGATTCTGGCGACTTTCATGCAGCAGACCTTCAAGGATGTCCTGGGAGTGACGATCGAGCTTCGTTCCATGGAGTGGAAGGCTTATCTGGCGGGACTCGATGCGCACACTCCCGCCATCTACCAGTCCGGCTGGATCGCCGACTACCCCGATGCCATGACCTTCCTCTCCCTGATGAGGAGCGGATCCGGGAACAACCGGACAGGCTGGTCTGATCCCGCCTTCGACCGACTCATCGACCGGGCCCAGGAGGTCGATGAACCCTTGAAGGGGCATCTCTATGCCGAAGCACAGCGAATCCTGCTGAGAAAGGCCGTCGTGGCCATTCCTCTTTCCCAGGGAATCTCAAACATCCTTGTCCCGCCGACAGTGGTCGGCTACTGGCACAATGCCATGGGCATGGACTCTCTCGGGTCGGTGAAAAAATTATCGAAGGCCCTTCCGATGTGATATTCTCGAATGATTGAATCCTTTTGCGGGGAGGGGGCTTCCCCGGGTTATCATTGCTTTCGATCAGTTTTAATCTTTTATCAAGTGGAGTGTGTGTGGCATCGCTCAAGTCTCTCCCGGCATCCGAAAGGTTCGAGGAGGAGGTCCGTCAGTTTTGTCTGACGGGATTGTCCGCTGGCACGTTGGCTCAGGACCATGCCGAATGGGTGGACCCGTTCGTTGCGGCGGGGGTGGTGGTCTACTTTTACGAGAGGAATATCTATACCCCGGTGGGGCAGAAGGAGATCGACGGGTTTCTGGCCACGGACCGCGGTTTTTTCGTGGTGGAGTGCAAGAATGTTTCAGGTCCCGTGAGCGGGACCCTGAACGCCTCCTGGCAGGTTGGCAAGGAGCCCATCCTGGTCTCCGGGTCGAGCCATGCCAACCCGATCACCCAGATCAAGAACCGGATCGGTCCCCTGGCGGCCTTCCTTCGGGACAGAAAGGTCCCCTTCTACCTGACAGGGCTCATCGTCTTTCCCGACGACGCCGATCTGTCACGGCTCTCCGAGAGCGGGACGCTGAGCGTTCATGAACCGCCAAACAGGGATCACAGCTACGTTGTGACCTGTCTCTCGAGAGTCCCGGGGATCCTGGGCCAGATGCCTCCCGGGGCCGTCACACCCGCCGATGCGGCGAAGGTGGCCAAACTTCTTGGTCTGGTCGTCTCCGACTTCGACTCTCCGGAAAGACTGCTCCGATTCCCCGAGGGGGGATTCGACGACCTTTCGATGGCCCAGAACGAGCGGATCCTCGATCGCAAACGGGATCAGGCCAAAGAGTCGTCTCTTGCTCTTCCGGAAGAGGCGCGGGATGCGATCATTCGACCCATCGATGATGCCCGGGCGAGTCTCCTGACCTCACTCCGTCTCCACAATGGGCGGGGAGGAGCGGAGGCACGCGGACTCCTTCTCCCTCTTCTGGCCGGATTTCTCCTGCTGCTTCTCATGGGAGGAACGGTGACCTGGTATTACCAGAACCGTAAAGAGGTTCTCCTGATCCAGAAAAAGAATGAGGAGCAGCTTCTGCCAGAGCTCATCGGGAAGGATCCGGAGCTCACCCCTTATGCCCTTCTGCTTCTTTTTTACAGCCAGCACCCGTCCATCCCCCCGGACAAGGACCTCCTCTCGCTGGCTTTCCCTCTCAAGACCCGTGAAAAGGCCAAGGTGGAGCCGGAATTCCGGAAGAAGTTCCGGGCGCGCATCAACGAGGACATGAAGCTTGTTTCGACCATCTCGCGATTCAAGGTTTCCATATCCGCAACCCTCGTCCGTTACGACTCGGGCCGGAATACCTTCTACCTGACAGGGATACTTCCGGTCCGGCTCCCCGGCGACCGCGAAAACGGAACCGGTCTCTTTCCGACCGGCCAGATCGGAGTCGCCACGAGACTCTCCTGTCCTTTTTGCGACTCCCAGGTTCTTCTCAGGGATTGGCCTTTAAAGGCCAGCGTCTCTCCGCGCGGAATCTTTTTTTCCTTTCCCTATCCGCCAGGAGACGTCTCAGGAATCATTGCCCAGGCTCCCTGCGCAGGATGCGGGATCCCCGTCCACGTCAATGTCTGGATGGCTCCGGAGGCAGTCGACGCCGGACGGACCTCCTCCGGCAAGCCTTTTGTCTCCATGGTGGGGTCGGTGAAGGTGCTGTCCATTGTGCTGGATACCGACGGCCGGGAGCTGTACCGGAAAAATCCCCCCTCCATCTGACCGGTCGATGCCTGGCTCGCGATCAGCCGTCTGCCTTTTTCGGTAAAAGTTCGGAAAGACGGCGGTCGATCTCGTTCAGAATGATGGGAGGAATCCCGGATTTTCGGTCGAGATAGCGGCCGAGCATGTCCTTCTCCGGCACCACGAGAAAATAGTCGACCGCATTCTTGATCTGGGGGGAAAAGAGCTGAAGCTGCCCCTGTTCCCCGCGGGAAAGGGAGAGGGAGTAGACGAGTTTAAGCGAATCCTTGAGATACTGGATCAGGGGAATGAAATCCGTGTCTCCCGAAATGAGAACCGCCGCATCGTAATGGGCCATCTTTGAAATCATGTCGATCGTTATTCCGATGTCGACTCCTTTTTCCCCTTCCACCGTTCCCTGATACAGAAACGATCCTTCCCGCTCCTTGTCCCGCAGGAGCTCCTTGACCTTGTACGGACGAAGGACGAGCTGTCCGACGTACTTGAACTCCAGGAAGGAGGTCCTTTTCTGGATGTCGTCGAAAACCTCCTCCTTGGCCCTGGAGAGAAGTTCTCTTTGATGCTGGTGCCAGCGCTGGGCCAGGGATTCGACCAGAGAGGGGGTCAGGTCGGGATAGATTTCCCGGTATTGGTCGATGATGTCTTTGACGGCCCGATCGAATCGATGGAGAGGTGTCGTCGCCTGGGTGTTGTACCAGTAAACCCGGAGCAGGCGGTGGGGGATTCGGGTCTGGTCGGAGAGGACGCTGATGGCCTGGCGGAAAAAGTCTTCCCAAAGGAAGTGCTTTTCGTCGAGACGATATTCCGGAAGGTTGTGGCCGGCGGCTTTGAATCGAAACTTCTGAAGGTCCTTCTTGAAGTTCTGGCCGTCAATGAAGATGACCGTTTTCAGGATGTTCATGGATGCGTTCTCCGGTGGGGGAATCCGATTTGAGCTGGGTTGGGGCAACGGGGAGGAATGCGTCATGGGGAGAAGAGGATCGGAAATGAAAGAGCCCCTAAACGGGGCTCCCAATGAACTAAGTAAGCGGACATTTCGTCCATGTGAGATCTTAACAAGGGAGTTTCGGGTGTGTCAAGGAAAAATTCCGGAAGAAAGGGCCTTCCAGCGGGAGGGAATTGAAAGGGGGGACCGGGGAAGGAGTGCATCCGCGAAGGCTTCAGGGAGCAGGGACCGATTGGGGCTTTCCGTCCTCGCGTATGCGCTCGACCAGCCAATCGGTCAACTCCCGCCCGGAGGAGTCGTTGGGGCTGTTTTTGTGAAAACGTTCGTGGGCCCGGATTCCACGCGGATCTTCCTTTGCGACCCGGGAGAGAAAGGCCGAAAGGGGGCATTGGTCGATATCCGGGGAAACGGGAGCGGCAGGAAGACCGTGCACCCAGCGATGATAGGAGAGCGCCCCCAAAAATGTCGTGATTGAGCCGGGTGAAAGGGAGGGGTGGACGGTTCGGCTCCATTCGAGAATCCGGTCGGCCGGCATGGGGCGGGCCAGGGCATACCCCTGGCCGAAAGTGGCGCCGAGGATCCTCGTCGCTTCGACCATCCCCGGATC
>JAJYPO010000160.1 GCA_021795275.1 Nitrospirota bacterium
TGGCCGGTGTCCCAGGGGAGGGGTGTGCCGTAATTGTGACGTGACTTGAATATGATGGCCTTATCTCTCAATCCGCTTCGATCCGGTAAAAGATTGGCAGGTCCCGGAGAAAGCGTTGGAATTCAATGGTTTTCTATGAACTGGATGACCCTTTTAAGGCGAGTGTGCTGGGATCGAAGCCCAGGCGGCTCACCAGTTTTTTCCCCGCCACATTGTTCTGTGCGATGGAACCTCCCTTTCCAGCATAAATCTGTCAATGGTCGGCCGACGTCTGAGCATAACGCCGGACCATTTCTGAAGAACCCCTTCTCCCCATTCAGGACGCGCTAACAGAAGCCATGTCTTGTTCATTGACGAACTCCCGGGATGAAAGGGATGACAGAACGACCTATTGAGCCGCCATTTTTTGAACCAAAGCCTGGCGGGTTTCTGGAATCCTTTGGTCTTGGTGTGTTCGTGGAAATCTGGGGATTCGAAGGGGATCGCCCATCAGGTGATTGAATGTTCCCAGGGGTTTGAAGGGTGATTAAACCTGAAGGATGGGGTTACCGAGGGCCAGAAGGGCTCGAAGGAATGAAAGGGCCGAATTTCAGGAGGTCTTCTTTGAGTTTCGGGATGAGAGATCTGACCGCGTCGGGCACGTCGGAAACGGCGAGTTTCTTTCTCCAGAATTCGAAGATTTTCGGCCCGTCTGGAATCCCGTCCGTGAGGCATTCGGGAGCGGAGAGCATCGCGTCGGTTCGTGGAAAAAGATGAAGATGGAGGTGGGGAACGGCCTCGCCAAAGCTCAGGATATAAACCTTCCGGACCGCGGGAAGGCCGAGGATCGTCTGAATGGCCATGGACTGAAGCCGGGCCAGTTCCTCCCGTTCGGAGTCCTCCAAGAGTCCGGCATGTTCAACATGCCGGACGGGAGCGATGACCAGGTACCCGAGCAAATCGATCCCCGGCATATGGGTCAGGGCGATCTTTTGGGTCCTGAAGACGGTCAGAGGATAGTCCGGATCGGCAAAACGCTGGCAGAGACTGCAGGAAGAGGTCATCGGTCCATCATTCTTGAAAATTTTGAGGGGGCATCCAAGAGACTATGGTCCCTGAAAAAGAGTTTTTTCAAATCGGTTGATTGCTAATGAGATCAGGTCCTGTCTTGCGGCGAGTTTTCTCCTGAATCCCATCATTTAATAGGGTTTCCTTCAGATCAGGGAGCCGGGTCCCTGACTCCCTGGATCTTTTCCGGCCATGGCCGCCCATTGGGGAAGAATCGCTTGGGAGATCCATGATCTACCTCCTGGGAGATCTGATATCTTTTTGGGATTCTGAAAAAGTCTGGCGACGCTCTTGCCGCTTGCTTATTGGATCTTGAAGTTGTAAACCAATCCGCGCCTTGGATAGAGTTTATCGTATTTGGGTGGAAAGAAGAAAGCACAGACGCGCATCTTCCCCCTGATTTCAATTGGGTCGAAAAATGGACAGGAAAGGGCGAATCAAAAGGAACGCCCTCCCAGATTCATTTTCTGGCCTCGGACAATCCGGCCCATGAATGGCTGAAAGATCATCCGGTCGCCTCGTTCCTTTCCCTTTCAAAAGCCTGTGACATCGGGCGCGAGATGAATAAGTCTCTTACTGCGAAGCCGATGGGGCAAGACTGATCTCGATATGCCGTTTGTTCATGGCGACGGACGGCCTTTGGTTGATCCTCCCCCTCCTTGTTTTCCGGTCCGGCTTTTGGGCTCGACCGGACCGGTAAGCCCCGAGACCCCTGGATAATTGTTCACCGCGATGAAATCCGGACGGACCCCGATCGCTGCCATCAGGCGAAACTGGGAGGCTTCGAACTCTTCGACGATGTCGATATAGCGGAGCTGGGCATTGATCAGGTCACGTAAAGAAATGATCAGCTCCAGGGCGTGAAAGAGACCGAGCTGGACCCTGATCTGGGTGGCGTCGAATGTCAGCTTGGCCAGCCGGACGTCTTCAAGGGCGACCTCCTCCTCCTGGCGGGTTTTCCTTAAGGATTCGAAGCTGTCAGAGACCTGCCGGTGGACGATGAAGCGTTGACGAGAAAGACGGGCTTCCTGAAGACGGACATTTTTTCGTGCAAGGAGAATCCCGCCGGGATCGAGGAGACCTCCCGGCCCGATATTCCAGAACGCCATGGTGATCGCCTGGTTCATCCCGACCAGACTGGTGAAGTCCGGTCCAAGGGAGCCGTTCAGAATTCCTGCGGAGAGGGTCGGAAATGCCGGACCGAAGAGGACATTCTGGAAGGCCTGCCTTCGCGCCTCGACCTGTTGGCGGACTCCGGCAAGGAGGGGGCGTTTCCGGTCCGCCAGGGCGAGGAGATGGCGGAGATTTTCCTGGTCGTCCAGATAGAGACGGGGAAAAAGGAAGGATTCCCGGGGAGTCGGAAGGATCGGAGGACTCTCTCCCAGAAGCTGGGCCAGACGGAATGAAAGGCGGTAGGCCCTGTTTTCTTCCTGCACCATGAACCGCGTGTTTCTCGCGACTTCGTGGGCCGCTCTTAAAATTCCGACCACGCTTGCCCCCCCAAGCTCTACAAGCCGCCGCTCTTCATCCAGGATCTTGCGGGAGATCCGAACCGCTTCCCTGTAGACCGCGATCCTGGAATAGGAGGCGGAGGTCCTGAAGTAAAGGGAGGCCCCTTGGGCCATTTTCTGGTTTTCGGTCTCGGAGAGAAAGGATCGGGCGCTGTCGAGGTTCGTGGTGGCGATCAGGGTCTGGAAAGAGGAGGAAAGGGGGTTGACCGAGAGGAAGAGTCCATGGCTTAGCTGGGAGTTCTGTTTTGTGACATTCGAGAACTGTCCGGTCGATCCCTGAACCTCCCCGGAATAATCCATGGTTCCCCCCCCAATGGCGATGGAGGGGAAAAAGGTTTCAATGGCCGTGATCCTTTGAGCAAACCGCACCGCCACCTGACGTTTCGAAATGACAATCGACGGAGAGGCCCCCAGGGTCTTCATGAGGACCTGGGAGAGGGAGAGAGGCTGGATCTCGTACCGGGGGTTGGGAAAGGGGGGAAGCTCGGGAATCACCGGGAGGGGACTCTGGTTTTCTTTCGGTGGTGTTGTTCCGGAGGCCAAGGAGGCCCAACCGACCGGGAGAAGACAGAGGAGAGCAAGAAAAGCCGCCCACCGTTTCATGGATGTTCCATTCTCGCGAGAACCTCATCGCCCGCCATGACCTCGTGTTTCCCCCGGGTGACGACCCGGTCGGTCGGGGAAAGTCCTGCCATGACCTGGACCCGGACCCCGTCATCCTCGCCCAATGTCACAGGGCGGATCAATATCCGGTTTCCCGAACTCACGACATAGACCACGGGATGCTTGTCCTGGGAGACGATCGCCCTGTCCGGGATCGTCAGAACATGGGGGAGCGTCCTGAGGAGCATGCCTACCGAGACGAACATGCCGGGTTTCAGGATGTGGGCCGGGTTGTCGAAGACCGCCTGTATGGGCATGGTCTTGCTGATGCGGTTCAGGGAGCCGCTGATCAGGGAGATTGTTCCCGTCATTGTGACATGGGGCTCCACGAGTTGTATGGTGGCCGGGACTCCCGGCCTGATCATGTTGACATAGGGCTGGGGAAGGTCGACTGCGACCCGGACAAGATCGGTATTTTCGATCCGGAACAGGGGCATCGGATGCTGGCCTCCCGACCCGGCGGCGCGGGTCAGGTCTCCGGTATTGATGAACCGACGTGTGATGGTTCCCTTAAAAGGAGCCCGTATGACCGTCAGCTGGAGAACCTTGCCCAACTGGTGGAGTTCGGCAAGGGACTCGAGGTAGAGGGCCTTGGCCTGGTCGACCTCTCCCTGGGAGACCACATCGGGAGTTTCGAGAATGGAGCGCTGGTAGCGTCTCATAACCACGAGTTTCAGCTGGAAGCTCGCCAGGGCCTTGAGAAACCGGTTCGAAAGGTCGGGAACATGAATGGTGGCCAGAATATCCCCTTTCCGGACCTTTGAGCCGATGTCGACGGGAACTTCTCCGACAAAGCCGGTGACCCAGGAAAAGAGGTCGGCTTCCTCGAACGGGAGCACCATTCCGGGGGTTTTGATATAGATGGGAAAATCCTGGAAGACGGGTGTGGTGACGGAGACTTCCTGGAGGGATCGGATCGGGCCCCTGGAGGATTTCCCCGAGTCCCGGCATCCGCCCAGGATCATACCCAGAAGGAGGAGGAGCAGGACCGACTGCACAGGACGGAGGTTTTTCATTTAGTCTCCTTCCCGGGCGGGACCGGTCACTCGGGCCAGGATCGGACCCATCAGCAGCGGAGTCAGGAGAAGCGTGATCGGCGTGGACAGGAGAAGTCCGCCGATGATGGCCCGGGACATGGGAACAGAATTTTCCGATCCGGTTCCCCAGACGAAAGAGATGGGGATCATGGCGAAGATGGTGACAATGGTGGTGATGAGAACGGGCCGGACACGCTCCCGGGATCCGGCCCGGAGTGCCCGGGCCACGGAGGCCCCCTCTCTTCTGTGCTCGAGGATCCGGTTGACCAGAATGATGCTGTTGCTGGTGACAATGCCGATCGACATCAGGATTCCCATGATGGAGATAAGGTTGAGGGAGGACCCGGTTTCCTTAAGGAAAAAGAGGCTTCCGGCAATTCCCAGGGGAATGGTGCCCAGGATGACGAGGGGTGCGAGAAAGCTTCGGTAAAAGAGGAGGAGAAGAAGGTAAAGAAAGAAGACCGCCATGAGAATGCCCTCGTAAAACTGATTGAAGGATTGCCGGATATAGTGGGTCATTCCGACAAACCGGATCCCGACATTTTTCGGAGTGGAGAGAGAGGCGATGTTTTTTCCGATGATCTTCGAGACCTTGATCGATTTTCCCGGGACCGGAAAGACAAGAATGTTGACGGCCCGGTCCAGGGCGTCGTGAGAGAGGGCTTCCGGAAGTTCGGAATGAGTGACGCTGGCGACCTCCTGAAGAGAGGCAATGTGGCCCTTGCGGTCTTTTGCTGCCGGAAGTTCCTTGAGGTCATGAATCGTCCGGAGAAGTGAAGGATTGATGAAGACCGAGAGATAGTAGGCAAATCCTGTCTGGGGGTTGATCCACAGAATGGGGCGGATCTGGTTGTTCCCGTTCAGGCTCACCAGGAGGTTCCTGGCGACGTGGTCGGAGGAGGAACCCAGGCTTTTGATAAGGGCCCTGTCAGGAAAGACCTTAAGGGTCGGATAACGCTCTCTCTGGAACACATTGGTCGACAGGACCCCCGGGAGTCCAAGAATCCGATGGGAGAGCTGTTTGGCAAAAAGCATGTCCTCCCGGTAGTCGTCTCCGTGGAC
>JAJYPO010000161.1 GCA_021795275.1 Nitrospirota bacterium
CCAGAATGGATCACCCGAGAGGAGCAAGCCCATAAGGTCCAGGTCATCCAAACCGGACGAGGGGCCTTCAGATCTCGGACGTTCCCTGTCAGGTCAGGGCCATTCCATTCCGGTGTTTCTGGAGAGGCTACAAAAAAAGGGAAGGTGGTGATTCTTGAACCCTATCCTCCCAGGATTCTTCTTTGCCAGAGAATGAAGGAACTCGATCTTTCTCGACGCCAGTCTGAAATCGTCCTCGAGGTCATGCGTGGAAAAACCAACAAGGAAATTTCTGAAAAGCTCCTGGTGACGATTCAGACGGTGAAAGATCATATCCACGACATCTTCAGACATCTGAATGTGCGAAACAGGTCCGAACTGATTCTTCGGGTGATGGGGGATATCCCCTTTTCCGACAATATCTAGTCTTTCGGGAAAGAGCCGGGATTTCTTATTGAATAAGAGAGTCCCAGGTCTTTCCCGCTTCTCCGAGCATCCCAAGTAAAGGTTTTATATATTTTATATTTCATGACCAGTTTTATTGTTAATTCCTCATTTCCTACTAAAGTTCTCAAAACTCCTACTTTAAGCCGATTGAAGCGCTTACCCCTTTAATTAAAGAATACCGTTCGATCTTGCCCTGTTTCCGGAATGGGGTGTCGGCCTCTTTCGCCCTCATGGAATGCGGGTTGACCCACATCGCTCAAAGATGAATAAGAAAGCTTTTTCACCACGTACAAGCAATCGGAGGAAACATGGGACAGATGAGGTGGCATATTTCCCTGATCCTGGGGCTGGCTATTTTCTTTTCCCTGGAGCCGGGAACGGCGAATGCGGGATCGCTTACTCCAGCCCAGCAGATTCTCAGGCTTCCTCACCCTTTTTACCAGGGAGCCTCGGTTCTGGGAATGGGGGGAGCAGCCGTCGCCACGGCGAATGATGAAAACGCGGTTTTCTACAATCCCGCCGGTCTGGACAACATCACTCAATGGTCTTTCCATCTTGTGAATGTCGAAGCCCAGGCCAGCACCTCACTTCCCTCCGAAATTCAGACTATTGCCGGGACGAACCAGAACGCCACTGACATTGTCAACGCCCTCAATACACTGAACGGAATTCCAAACTATGTGGGACTTTCCGACTATTCAAACTTCACCATGCACGATTTCGCGGTCGGCCTTGTCGGAAGCGGCCAGCTGGCCATTGATCCGGCAAACCCGGCCACCCAGAACAACCTGGGAAACGCCGCGGCATTAGGGGATGCGGGTCTCGTCCTGGGTCTGGCCCACGGATTTCTCGACCATTCCCTTCAGGTCGGCATCTCCGCCTTCGTCATGCAGCAGTACTTTGGCCAGATTCCCCAGGCGCAGATCCCGGGGGGATCGCCTTCGAACATCAATCTTTCAAAACAGCTGGTATCGGGAACCGGAATCGGCGTTGCTGTGAACGGTGGGGCCATCTACCATCTCGATCTTCCCCTCAATCCCACGATCGGATTTTCCGGCTGGAACATCGGTACGGCCGGTTTCGGGAACGGGGGAACTCTTCCGGAAATGTTTAACGGCGGAGTGGGAATCTCGCCCGATATCGGCTTTGGCACCCTGACCGTCGATGCAGACTATGACGATCTCTTCAACCAGACAGGCTGGGGGGCTCAGGACCATATCTATGCTGGGGTCAAATATATGTTCCCGGCCATTCTTGGGCTCTCGGCAGGGCTTTATTCCGGATATCCGGCGGCCGGTCTGACTCTGGACTTCAAGCTGCTCCGGATCGACGGGGCCTATTACACCCAGAATGGGTATGGCCCCTTCCCTGCGGACCATATTGTCGCCCTCCAGGTCGGTCTAGGGTGGGACTGAACGTCCGGTGAGCACATTCATCCCAGGATTCCAAAGTGGACGGGGATGAAAAGGTTTTCCTGATTTTGCAAGCCTCCCAAGCTTTCCTGGCGGGAGGCGCCACTGACGGGATTTTGATTCCCGTCCATATCAACACCGGAGGAAACAGATGAGAAAGACCCTGCTTCACTCTCTCCTTTTCGGATCCTTGTGTCTCATCCTGGCCGCCTGTTCCTCTGCGACTCCCTACAACGGAGCCTTCCGGGACATGAATGGATCCTCGGGGAACGGAAAGCTCGTCTCCTTCCCTGAAGCAGAAGCCTTCAACGCCGCTAAAGAGGCCCTCGTTTCCCATGGTTTCCTCATCGACGCAGGCCAGACAAACCTTGATAACGGGCTCATCCTTGCGAACAGGAAGATGCAGGATGCCTCCGATTCGGAGGTCAGCTACGAAATCACTGCAACGGTCAATCTTCTTCCCAAGGACGCCAATTCCACCTTCGTTGCCCTGTCGGCCAACGAGAAGAAAATCCGCTATCAGAAGGAGCGGATCTGGTGGCACCTTCTCTGGATCATTCCTCTTTTTCCGGTCGGAACGGAATACCATACAGTCGAACGGCCTGAAAATACGGTGACCGACCAATCCTTCTACAACGATTTCTTTACATCCCTTGATCAGACCTTGAGGGCAATTTCCCATCCCGTGAAAAAGGGAGCAGCCGGAGCCGTCCGATGAAACGACCTACCCTGATCGTCCTGTTGGTGTCACTTGGAGTGTTCTTGTTCCCCACAACTTCCCGGGCTGACATGGACAAAAATGAGGCCATTCATCTCAAGGAGCAGTCCCTCAAAAGAAATCGTCTCGATCTCTATGACCTTCGTTCAGCCGCCCATGGAGGGGACCTCTGGGCAGAAAACGAGTATGGGATCTTTCTCGTCCAGTCGGGCAAGGACAGCGCCAGAGGACTTGTCTGGATCAGAAAGGCCGCAAAGCACGGACTGCCCGTTGCCCAGCGGAACATGGGGTCATTTTACGCAAGAGGCTTGGTCGTGAGGCAAAACTTTTCCCAGGCAGCTACATGGTTTCGCCCCGCTGCCCTGGCTGGGGACTGGAAAGCCCAGTACTATCTCGGAATCATGTATGACCGGGGGTGGGGGGTGACAAAGGATCCCCTCCAGGCCCTCACATGGTTCAGAAAGAGCGTCCTTCATGGAGATCCGGCTCCGGCATATGAAATCGGGCGTTTTTACCGCGAGGGAAGGGGGGGTAACCAGGATAACCTGAAGGCCATCAAATGGTTCAGGGAGGCGGCGACCAAGGACTACGCCCCTGCGGAAAAGGCCCTGGCCACAGCCTATACCCGTGGCGAGGGGGTTCCAAAAGATCCCGCCCTGGCACAAAAATGGTTTCAAAAGTCTCTGCGTGTCAAAAACGGCGCGGGTGAGTTCCTGGTCGGATGGGATATCGACTGATCCTAAGGGAAAGTCCCCGGAAGACTCTGCCAGTGAAAAGGTGAAAATTCAGAAGATCGATGGGAGGGGGATCCTCTGCATTCCGGAGGATTCCCCCTTTACATATAATTTTTTATCCTGCCACGCCAATCCTTGATCCATCCTTATTTTTCTTTTTCTCCCGTCTGTTTTCTGATTCTGCCGGTTTTCCCGACCCTTTTTCTGAGCCGTGTGAATTGACGAGAATGCGGCTAGGTGCTAGATTCATCGTTAATTGGTCAATCAGTCAACCGGCTTTCGAGAGGGCCGGACGACCCGGGGAAACGAAGCGAGGGACTGTCCTGGTGGAAATCTATGACAATACACGACCTCCTGAGGACCCTCGTTCGGCATCTGTCTCTGGTCGCCGGGCATCCTGTAATCGCTTGCTGGTCTCTCAGGGCATCCTTTTCCTGATTTGCCTGATCCTGCTGGCTTCATCTTGCCCTTTGGTTCCAGGGGAGGCTTTCGGGGCACAGCCGACCCCATCAACATCGTCCATTCCCTCCCCTTCGCCCACTCCAGTGCAGGACAATCAGGTCGACGGTGTTTCGGAACCCTACGCATCCGAGACAGGAAAGTTCGGAGTTTCAATCATGGTCCAGTATAATGTTCTCCAGACTCCCGCTCCCATCAATCTTTTCCAGAACGGGGTGGGTGGAGGCGGCGAATTGTCGTATGGAGTCTCCCGGGGAATCCGTCTGCTGGGTGGACTCGGCTATCTCATCAACACCCCCCATGTGGCGCCCCCGCTCCACTCCGGAGGTATCACCGGAGCCGGACCCTCCAACCAGTATCTTCAGGCCTATCTCGGAGCCCAGCTCGAACTGACACGGTGGATTCCCCAGATGATCCGGTATCAGCCCTGGTTCCCCTACCTTCGGGTCGATACAGGGGGAGTTTTTCCCAGCATAAGCGATGCGGGTTCCCAGACGGGTCATCCCAATGGACTTCTTGAAGATATCGGGGTGGGGATCGAAGGTCGTCCTCGGGCCATTCCCATGGCCTTTTTTGGGGAAGTCCGTTCCCAATGGCTTTTTCTGGGATCTCAGGTGATCACAGTTGTTCCGATTCTGGCGGGAACAACCTTCTATTTCTGATCGAAAAGGAAGATGATACCAAAGCCTCCAATTTCGAGGATGACCGGAAGTGACAGGATCCCAGGAATTTTCAAATCCCTTTTCCTGGGAACAGCTCTCTTTCTGTTTGTTTTTGGTCTGTGGGATCGCTCAGCCCTGGGAGACCAGACGGGCAGTGGCTCCGATAGCGGGACATATCTCCTTGCCCCCAGTCAAGAAAGTGCCGTTCGGATTCCCTCCCATCTGACGCTCCTTCAAGCCATGGATATCACGATCGACCATCATCCCCAGTACCGGCAGATGATCCACACCGCCCAGGCCAACAAGGAGATCATCGGGGAGGCCCTCTCAAACTATATGCCCCACCTTTCCGCTGGGGCAGGTTACAACTACGAAACCGGGAACTTCGTGATCTCCCCGGGGATCCCCCAATCCTTTTACGTTGTGCTTCCCTCGAACTCCAACCAGGCCTACAATTTTTATCAGGCTTCCTTCAATCTGACCCAGACGATCTTCACCTTTGGACAGAGGATCACCCAGGTCCGGCAGGCGAAATATGCCTACAAATCCTCTCAGGATCAGGCTCGCTGGACGCTTCTCAACCTTCTTTCCAGTGTCGAAACGGCTTACGATACCCTGGCCCAGGATCTGCTTCTCGTCGATGCCGCCCAAAAAACCGTCGACGACTACAAGGCCCAGCTCCAGGTTGCCCAGGCGGAATACCAGATCGGCATGGCTGCCAAGTTTGACGTTTTAAATGCCCGGGTCAATCTCTCAAACGCCCAACTCAACCTGATCACCGCACGAAACAATGTTTCGACGGCCAGGGTCGCACTGAACAACGCCATGGGGATCGAGTCCAATGTCTCCTACACTGTCGACACCGACCTGACCTATACACCCTTTTCTGCCGACTATCAAAAGCTC
>JAJYPO010000162.1 GCA_021795275.1 Nitrospirota bacterium
CAGGCACATGGAGCATCCCGGTTCCCGCCATTCAAACCCGGCCTCGAGGAAGACCTGGTGGAGGTTTTCCCGTTCGGCCTGCTGGCGGACCAGTCCCGAGCCGGGAACAACCATGGCGCTGACCCCTTTGGCCACCTTTTTCCCCTTGACGATGGCGGCCGCGGCCCGAAGATCCTCGATCCGGCCGTTGGTACAGGAGCCGATGAAGATTCGGGTCACGGGAATCTCGGTGATCGGGGTTCCCGGAACCAGGCCCATGTAGACAAGGGCCTTCTTGGCGGATTCGCGCGCGACGGGATCGGAAAGTTGTTCAGGATCGGGGACACGGCCGTCGACTCCTGTAACCTGTCCCGGGTTGGTTCCCCAGGTGACCTGGGGAGAGAGGCGGGAGGCGTCGAGGGTCACCGTCTTGTCGTAGGTGGCTCCGGGGTCCGTGGCAAGGCCTTTCCAGGCGGCGACAGCCTTATCCCAGAGCTCACCCTTGGGAGCATAGGGACGGCCCTTGAGATAGGCGAATGTCACCTCGTCGGGGGCGACAAGGCCCGCCCGGGCCCCGGCCTCGATCGCCATGTTGCACAGCGTCATTCGGCCTTCCATGGAGAGGGCCCGGACCGCGGCTCCCGTAAATTCAAGAATGTGACCGGTTCCTCCGGCCGTGCCGATCTTTCCGATGACGGCCAGGATCAGGTCCTTGGGGGTGACTCCGGGGGCCGGGGTCCCCTCGATCCTGATCTCCATGGTCCTGGGACGCGTCTGGGAGAGGGTTTGGGTTGCCAGCACATGCTCCACCTCCGAGGTTCCGATGCCGAAGGCCAGGGCGCCGAAGGCTCCATGGGTGGCCGTGTGGCTGTCCCCGCAGACGATGGTGAGGCCCGGAAGGGTGATCCCCTGCTCGGGAGCGATCACGTGGACAATGCCCTGGCGCGGATCGTTCATGGAAAAATAGGTGACTCCGAAGTCGCGGGCATTTTTTTCGAGGGTGTTGACTTGAAGGGCGCTCACCGGATCGGTGATGCCGTGGGAGCGGTCGGTCGTCGGAACGTTGTGGTCGGGGACGGCGAAGGTGAGGTCCGGCCGCCGGACCTTCCGGCCGGTCAACCTGAGTCCCTCGAAAGCCTGGGGGCTCGTGACCTCGTGGACCAGCTGCCGGTCGATGTAAAGGAGGACCGTTCCCTGATCTTCAGAGACCACATGGTCGTCCCATATCTTTTCAATGATCGTTCTAGGCATGGTGTTCTCCTGTGGCAAGAGGACTGGGCGATGAAAGGTCTTGTCTGGACATTGTAGCAGATCTTATGAGAGCTCTCTCCGGAACGGAAGATTTTTCCCCTGAGTCTTGTCTTTCCTCCTGAAAGTGTAGAGAATGAGATCCAATAAGTAAATTGAAATATTTTTAGCAAATAGATAGGAAAAAATGATCAGATATGATCTGGATCTCGATTATCTGAAAACCTTTCAGACGGTGGCGGATTTCGGAAGCATGCACCGGGCCGCGGAGGAGCGCCATATGACCCAGCCGGCCGTAACGCGCCAGATGGGGATTCTCTCCCGGGAGGTCGGAGTGCCCCTGTTTCGCCGGTTCGGGCGGGGGATCCGGCTGACAGAGGCGGGGGCGGTCCTTTTGAAGGAGTCCCGGGAAATCTTCCGCCATGTCGAGGAAGGGCTAAGGCGTGTCCGGGAGGTCAACGACAGGGAGGGGTCGAGGCTCAAACTGGGAAGCAGCCACTATGTCGCCGCCAATGCCCTGGCGGCTCCGATCCGGGCTTTCAGGAAGGAATGCCCGGAGGTGAGGATCGAATTTGTGTGCGGCTCCTCGGAGGCCATGGCCGACAAGGTCCGGTCGGGAGATCTCGACCTGGCGGTCGCCACCCTTCCGGCCCGCTCGGAGGGCCTCAGGCGCATCCGTCTCTGGACGGACACCTTTGCGGCCGCACTCTCAACGGAGAGTCCTCTCGCCAAAAAAGAGCGGATCACCCTGGCGGAGCTGGCGGAGGAGCCGATGCTTCTTCCCCCCTCACGCTCGACGACCCGTCTCCTGATCGACAGGGCCTTCCGGAAAAGGCGTCTTTATCCGGTCCAGGTGACCGAACTCGAAACTCTCGAGGAAATCGCGGCGGGTGTGGCCATGACCTTCGGGGCGGCCATTCTTCCAGTTCGCCTCTTTTCCTTGCCCTCCCTTCATGCCTCCCATATCACGGTGCGTCCGATCGAGGGGTTCGACCAGACCCGGGATCTGGGGATCCTTGTGAGAAAGGGAAAGACACTGAGATCCCAGGAACGGGCGTTAGTGGCGATCCTTGAAAGGATGCGCGAGGAGGTGGGCTCGGGGAGCCGGGATTTTGTTTCATTCGGGGTTCCATGACTCAGGAGAGCCGTCGGAAGGGGCCTGGGGCGAATCCGGAGGTCTCGGCATGGTAGAATAGGAAGCAGGTTTTTTCCCTTTTCCGATTCCTTCGAGGTGTTTCATGAGCCGGAAGCCCCTTCGTCCTCCCCGAGGGCGCGGCGCCCTGAGCCTTCCCGACAACCGCTACGAATCAAAGACCCGGGAGAGGGCGGAAGAGGCCCCGGAGGAGGACGGGACTGTCCCCACCCAGATTTTTCGGGATACCGCCCGGACTGTATTAAATGACAACGATTCTCCGGATGTCGGGTTTTCCCGATCCCTCAATCCCTACCGGGGGTGCGAGCACGGGTGCATCTACTGTTTCGCACGGCCGACCCACGCCTATCTGGGACTTTCTCCCGGCCTCGATTTCGAGACGAAGATCTTTGTCAAAGAGGAGGCGGACCGCCTTCTCGAAAGGGAGCTTTCGAGGAAAAACTATCGCTGCGAGCCGGTCGCCCTGGGAATCAACACGGACGCCTATCAGCCGGTGGAGGAGCGTCTTGGGCTGACGCGGAGGATCCTTGAGGTCTTTGACCGCTTCCACCACCCGGTGACCCTGGTCACGAAGTCGTCTTTGGTGGAGCGGGACCGGGACATCCTGGTCTCCCTCGCCACCCGGAACCTGGTTCATGTCTATCTCTCCCTTCCCACCCTGGACGAAGGACTCTCCCGGGTTCTCGAACCCCGGATCTCTGCCCCCTACCGGAGACTCGAAACGATCCGGAGTTTGTCTGCGGCAGGGATTCCCGTGGGTGTCCTGGTGGCTCCCGTCATTCCGGTTCTTTCCGACTTCGAACTCGAGGGGATCCTGAAAAAGTCGAGGGAGGCCGGAGCGCAGTCCGCAGGCTACGTCCTTTTACGACTTCCGCTCGAACTTCGGGATCTGTTTTCCGAATGGCTTGCCACCCATTATCCGGATTCGGCAAAATCCGTGCTGAACCGCCTGCGGGCCTTTCATGGGGGGAAGCTCTACGACTCAAGCTTCGGTCACCGGATGCGGGGCGAAGGTCTTTGGGCGGATCTTCTCGAACAGCGTTTCCGATCCCAGATCCGGCGTCTGGGCTTCGGATCCATGCCCAGGCTCGATACGACCCGATTTTCCCCTCCGACACGCGTCCCCCGGTCCAGGCTTTTTCCGGACTTCGTTCCCTGATCGGGGAAGATGAGGACAGGAGTCCTAGGGAGACTCGAGAGGGACTGTAAGACGACAATGTCAGGGTGGAATATTTTGCTTCAAATTGAGTTTGCGGAAGTTGCAAGGTGGATTTGATTCGGGGCCGGGATATAAAGCGTGCCCAATGACGTTTTCTTTGGGGGAGGAATGAGTTTCGGTTATTGCAGTATATGGCGTCCCCAACGGGATTCGAACCCGTGTTACCGCCGTGAAAGGGCGATGTCCTAGGCCGGCTAGACGATGGGGACGTAAGAGAAGTCAGAATGCGGCAAACCTCATCATTATCCTGTAGGCCCCCTTTTAAGTCAACAAGTTTTTCAGGGCGATCCGATGTCGACCCCTCGTTGGATGGTCTGTCCTATCCAGGCGGCTAAAGGACCGGGAGCCGATCCCGGGGTGTTTTCGAGAGGGGAAGGTAGCTTTTATCTTTGATCGAGACAAGGGCGTCCCTAAGGGGCCAGTCGATAGCGATTTCCGGGTCGTTGTAAAGGATTCCGCCTTCATCCTCCGGATCGTAGAAGTCGGTGCACTTGTAAAGAAAGTCGGCTTGTTCGGTGATCACCTGGAAGCCGTGGGCGAATCCTTCCGGAATGTACATCATCAGATTGTTGTCTTCCGACAGGACCGTTCCGAACCAGCGACCGAAGGTGGGAGAGCCGGTCCGGAGATCCACCGCCACATCGAAGACCGCCCCCGTTACGACCCGGACAAGCTTTCCCTGTCCATGGCGCCGTTGAAAATGAAGTCCTCTGGTGACGCCGCGGGAGGAGCGGGAGTGGTTGTCCTGGACGAAGAGCTGGGGAAGACCCAGATGTTCGAAGGTCTTGGCGTGGAAACTCTCCATGAAGAAACCCCGCCTGTCTCCGTGGACTCTGGGGGTCAAGAGGCGAACTCCCGGAAGGGGGGTCTCCTTTACGTCCATTCTCCCTCCTCGAGGGCGACCATCTCCCGGAGATAGGCCCCGTATCCGTTCTTGAGCGAGGCGGCCATCGACAGGACCGCCTCTTTTTCGATGTAGCCCATCCGGAAGGCGATCTCCTCCGGACAGGCCACTTTGATCCCCTGGCGACGTTCGATGACCTCCATGAAGATGGAGGCCTCCAGCAAGGATTCGTGGGTTCCCGTGTCGAACCAGGCCGTCCCCCGTCCCAGCTTCTCCACCGTCAGAAGCTCTTCCTTGAGGTAGAGGCGATTGAGATCGGTGATCTCAAGCTCTCCCCTGGAGGAAGGGGAGAGCGATCTCGCCCGCTCAACGACAGTCTTGTCGTAGAAGTAGATTCCCGGGACGGCGTAGCGGGAGGGAGGCTTCGGAGGTTTTTCGACGATTTCCCGCACTCGTCCCTGTCCGTCGAAGGCCAGCACCCCGTAACGCTCCGGATCCCGGATCGCGTATCCGAAGATCAGGGCTCCTCTGGTGAGACGGGCCGCCTTCTGGAGGGATTCGGAGAGGCCGTGGCCGTAGAAGATGTTGTCTCCCAGGACCAGACAGACGGGATGGTCGCCAATGAAGTCGGCCCCGATCAGGAAGGCCTGGGCCAGTCCTTCCGGTTTTGGCTGGACCTCGTAGGTGAGCGTGAGGCCCCACTGGGCTCCGGACCCCAGAAGACGCCGGAAAAGGGGAGTATCTTCCGGGGTGGAGATGATCAGGATCTCCCGGATCCCGGCCAGCATCAGGGTGGTGAGGGAGTAGTAGACCATAG
>JAJYPO010000163.1 GCA_021795275.1 Nitrospirota bacterium
CTTCTCGTTGGCGGCGGCTCCCTCCTGTTTCTGGCCCGGGAGGCTGCCTTCCCGCCTATGGTTCGAAGGCTCATGGAACGGGCGGGGGATTCCCGCCCCCTCTCCCCGGCTGAATGGGCCCCCTATCTCGACCCAGAAATGGGAGAGGGGGGTCCCGTTTCTGTCGAATTTCATCCCCCGGAGCTGAAACCCCTTTTTGGTTCCCGGTCCAGATGGAGACCTGCCCTCAGACTGACCGGCCGCTCCGGGGGCGGTCTATTGCTCACGCCTGAGCTCCGATATCCTGACGAGGCTGCCATCCCTCTCTTCGGTCCGGAACGACACCGTCTCGGGGATTACCTTCCGGGGAAAGACAGGAAATCTTCCTTCCCGCTCCTTCTCCCCCGGGACCGGGAAAAGGAGTTGCTCGCCCGGAACCTTTTCGAGAAGGTCGCACGACTGTCAAGTTCCTCTGCCGCGATTCCCGCAGATCCGTCTCAGATGGAGGAAATCCTGGACCAGGTCGTCCCCGACCTTGAAGCCTTGGGATTTCTTATCGACAAAAGCGAATTTTACGATGGAACCATCCTTCCGGGGCCCGTTTATGTCTCTCTCGCGATCCGTGACATCTCAGCCCAGGAGGTGGACCTTTACGGACAGGTCTCAACGGGCGCCGGGACCTTTCCCCTTCCTGGCCGCCCTCCTGAAGGAACATCTTCTCTTCTCCCGCTCCCGTCCGGGGTTTCGGTCTACCTTGAAGGAATGGCCCGGGAACACGACCGCGAGATATGCCAGCTCTTCGCCCTCGATGGTGAGGGCCGGGGGCGGGCGAGCCGTTATTATGTCTCCATGATCCGGATGCTCCGGCCGGACCTCCCGCTCATTGCCGATCCTGGTGTTAAATTGCGCCCATTTTCCCCATCGCACCTTCCGGATGAGGACTTCGAACGGCTCGGAAAACTTTTTTTAGCGACCCTTCGCCCCTATCAGAAGGAGGCCATTTCAACTCTTGTTTCGCTCAGAAGGGAGGGCCTCTCGGGAATCCTTGCCGACGAGATGGGGCTCGGGAAGACAGTGAGCATTCTGGGATTCCTTTCCTATCTAAAAATGGAAAATCCCGAGATGGGTGAAGACAGCAGGCCGCCCCTCGTCGTCCTTCCGGCTTCCCTTCTCTACAATTGGGCCCACGAAGCCAGTCGGTTTTCTCCAAAATTACGCCTTCACATCCATGCGGGATTGAGCCGGCAAACCCGGATTCGGGAGATGGAAAAGGCCGATCTTGTCCTGACGACCTACGGGACTCTCCGCAATGACTCCCATCTCTCCCTTGGCCCTCCCTTTTCGTGTCTGATTCTAGATGAAGCCCACACAGTGAAGAACCCCGAGTCCCGAACCCATCAGGCCCTCCTTTCCCTTCCCGCCTCCCAAAGGATTCTGGTGACAGGAACTCCGGTTGAAAACCGCCTTTCCGACCTCTGGGGGATCATGAACCTCCTGATGCCGGGACTCCTGGGATCCAGGCTCCAGTTTGAACGGCGGTTTCTCCGTGAAAACGCCTTGGGGGAAGAGCAGAACCGGAGGATCGCCCTTTTGGGAAATCTTGTGGCTCCCCTCGTCCTTCGCCGGACAAAGGAAATGGTTCTGACCGAACTCCCTCCGAAGGTGGAAGTGGATCTCTGGATCGACCCGACCCCTGAAGAAAAGTCCCAGTACGAGCGACTCAGGAACCATGGGAAGGAGGAGATCCTCCTGTCTGACGGCTCCAGGCACATGGCATACCTGACGCTTCTCCTGAGGCTCCGACAGTTCGTGTGCCATCCGGCCCTCCTGCCTCCCGAACTGCAGGGAGGGCTTGGAGGGTCAAGCAAGTTTGACCTTGTCTGCGACAAGATTTCCGAAGGAGTTTCCGAAGGCCACAAGATCCTTCTTTTCAGCCAGTTCACAGGAATCCTCGACCTCTTCGAACAGGTTCTGCCCGGACTGGGGATTGCTTACGTCCGCCTCGACGGATCGACACCGCTCGAAGAACGGAAGCGTCGGGTGGAGGCCTTCCAGGATGACGATCCCGGAGCCCCCATGCTCTTCCTCGCCAGCCTCAAGGCCGGTGGCGTCGGCCTGACCTTGACGCAGGCCGACTATGTTTTTCATTACGATCCGTGGTGGAATCCCCAGGTCGAATCCCAGGCCAGCGACCGGTCCCACCGGATTGGACAGAGAAAAACAGTCTTCGTTTACCGGTTTCTGGTGAGGGAAACTGTCGAGGAACGGGTCCAGACACTCAAGGAATCCAAGAAGGAGCTCTTTGACCGTCTCATGACCTTCGGGGCAGGATCCGGGGAGGATGATTTCCGGAGGCTCTCCCTCGAAGACATGATCAATCTTGTCGACGACAGTTCCACGGCGGACAAATAGCCATCCTCGGGGAGGCTCTTGCTCTTCGAGGTTGTTGTACAATGTAAAAACAGACTTGGGAGAGACCTGAAGGAATACTACTGATGGATGAGGGGGTTTCTGGACCCCGAAGGGAAAGAGGAGAAAATGACCGGATATCTGGCAGGAAACACAATGGAAGAGGCCCTGGAAAAGGCCCGTCATCTGAACAAGGAAGGTCTGGGCACCCTTTTGGCCCCACACTGGCCTCTTGAAGGGTATTCGGATCCTGTAGGAAAGGAGGCCATGGAGCTCGTGACAACCATGGGACACAGGATGATCCGGGGAGGCCTGTCAATCGACCCGAGGAACTTCGGGCTGGACGAGGGATGGATGGTGGCCATGGAACGGCTAGCCCCCCTCATCACCCGGGCAGAGGAATACGGATACGGAGTCTGGCTTGACACGGAGGACCCTGACTCCGTGGGAGCCACGATTGATCTCTACCTTGGCCTCCGGCCCCGTTTCCCCCATTTGGCCGTGACAATTCCGGCCAGGATTCCGCGGGCCCTTTCCGACCTTGAAATCATCCGCCAGGTCCGAGGACGCATTCGGCTCGTCAAGGGTCTCCCCATTCTGGACGCGGGAACGCCCGTCAACGAAAAAGAGGTGGCCGAACGCTTTCGACTCCTGATGGAAATCCTTTTCCAGGAGTCAAACTTCTTCGCCATTGCCACGCACGACAGGGAGCTTCTTGAAGCCGCCCAGGCCCTGATGAAAAAGCATGGAAAAATGTTTGAATTCCAGATGTATATGGGGATTGTGGACGGGGAAGCCAGAAGGCTCATTTACGAGGGCGGACATCCTACCACCCTTTACCTGCCATTCGGAACAGGAGCCAGCCGGCATCTAGACCGGCTGGTTTCAACAGGGAAGGTGCCTAAAAGCTAGGGTTTCTTTTCAGGGGCCGGGAGATTCAGAAATTCCCGGGTTATGTTGACCAGCATCGCGCGATGCTCCGGAAGCCCCAGGTTAATGCGGTATTCGTTGATGACCTTGATCCGCATATCCTCCCAGGCCGCCCAGCACGCCTGGCAGACATGTTCCTGAACCTCCTTGCCGAAGGGAGACGGAAAGGGGGGCTCTGAAAGCCCCTCCGCATCGGCTCCACATCGGGAACAGTGCACTATGGCCATTCTTTTACCTCTCTTTTTTAGTCATGACGATTGATCTCTTTACCTGGTGCCTGCCCCTCACCTGAAAGGACCGGACCACCGGGTCATCATATCAGATCGCCTCCCCGGGGAAAACACGAGAAGAAGATCTGTTTTCAGGAGATTGTCGGCGATGGGCGACCGATGAAGTAGCCCTGGACAAGCGACACTCCCAGACTTCGGACCTCGGCCAGAATTTCTTCCGTTTCAATGGTTTCGGCGACCACATAAATTTCTTGCCGTCGGGAAATCTTGACCAGACTTTCCACGATCAGCCGGTCGACGTGGTCGTGGAAAACCAGGTTGCGGACGATTTCCCCTCCGATCTTGACAAAGGAGACAGGAAGTTCACGGATATAATCGAATGAAGCGAATCCGCTGCCGAAATCGTCAATTGCAAAGCGCACACCGGCCGATCTTATTTCCTTCATGAACCGCACCAGATCCTCCAGACTTCCCACCGCCTCCCGCTCAGTGATCTCAAAAACGATCATGGAAGGGTCGATCTCCGAATCCCTGACCGTGGCCCGGAGCTGGTCCAGGCCTTCAGGTCGCAAGACTCCCGGAGAAAGATTCAGGAAGAGCGGAACTTTGCTTCGGGCCCGGACATGGGCTTCGAAGGCTTTTTTCCTTACGAGGGTGTCCATGGGAACGACAAGTCCGGTCCGTTCCATGACCTCGATGAACTCGAAGGCCGGCATCATCTCAGGTGGATGATCGGCCCGGGGAAGTCTGACCAGCACTTCATAAGCAAAGACCGCCTTTGAGGAGGCCTCCCGGATCGGCTGGAAAAAAGGAACGAAACGTTCATCCAGGATCGACTTTCTCAGCATGAGATAAACATCTCCCGCATGCCGGAATGTCGCCGCCAGGTCGGCGTCGGCCGGTAATGCACACTGGTTCTTTCCTGCCCGCTTGGCCCTGTACATCATGTTGTCGGCCATGAGGAAAAGATCCCTCCCGTCCCTGGCATGCTGGGGCCAGGCTGCAATGCCGATCGAGACAAAGAAAGGAGTGACGGTTTTGCCATCGATGGAGAGGGAAATCTTGCCGACACCTTCAATAAGCCGGGTCGCGATGGACCATCCCTCTTCGATTCCCGACTCGGGAAGGATAACACAGAACTCGTCGCCTCCGTAGCGGAACAGGATGTCCTCCCGCCGGACAGTCTGGCGAAAAAGATCGGCAACATTGACAAGACAGAGGTCCCCTGTCTTGTGGCCATAGGAGTCGTTGATGCGCTTGAAGTCGTCGAGGTCGACCACCATCAGGACAAAGCTTTGGGAATGGCGTTCGCTCCTGTTTACCTCATAATTCAGGAGATCCCAGAAGATTCTCTGGTTGTAAAGATTCGTCAGGGGATCTCTGGCCGCATAGTATTCAAGTTTTTCGGTATAGCCGGAAATGGCGCGTACTGAACCCAGAAGGCTCAGGAGACTTGAAAGAATTCCCTCGAAGACCTGATGTCGAACCGGATCTGAAGTCTGGGATTCATTGATCCCGATCCCCGCCATGCCGACGACCGGAGGTTCCTGAAGCAAGATGGTCCTTGCCAGCATCTCCATCGGCTTCCCTCTTTCCGGAGGAAGGCCCGTCCTTTCTTTTTCAGCCTCGTGCCGGATCGGAATCTCCGGATA
>JAJYPO010000164.1 GCA_021795275.1 Nitrospirota bacterium
TGGGAAGCCTCCTGCTCATCAACGCCGTGCCGCTGTTTGGCTATCTGGGCTCCATGCTGATGCTTCCCGATGCCCCGCTCTCGGTCTTCTGGCTCCTCCACCTTCTTGTGGCCACCATTCTCTTCTCCCGCTATGAGAGTCTCGGGACGAGGGCCCGTTTCGGGGGATGGCTCCTTCTGGGAGCCTCCTTCGGACTGGCCCTTCTCTCGAAATACAACGGCGTCCTTCTGCCTGTCGGAACCTTTCTCTTTCTCGCCTCCTCGAGGCGCCACCGAGTCCTTCTCCTCTCTCCGGCACCCTATCTGGCCCTGCTTTTCGGCCTCGCGGTGGCCACTCCGCTCTTCTACTGGAACGCTACCCACGGATGGGCCTCCTTCGTCTTCCAGGAAAATCACGGGCTCGGCTCCTTCTCCTGGCACTTTTCCTGGGTTCCCTTCTACCAGATGGTCTTCGGACAGCTGGGCTATGTCTCTCCGATTCTCTTTGTTCTCCTCGTCTATGCCCTCTGGTCCTTCCGGAAGCTCCCCGCCCCGGCTCCGGAGGGGACGGAACCGGTTACCCTGAAGCTCTTGTGGATCTTCTCCCTGGTTCCCCTCCTCTTTTTCAACGCCATCGGCCTCCTCCATCCGATCCTCCCCCACTGGCCGGCGATGGGCTATCTCACCGCCCTTCCCCTCCTGGCCCTTCTCTGGGTCGGGACGGACCGGAAACGCCTCGGCCTTTGGACCCTGGGAGGCGTTCTTCTGGGCGCGACCCTCGCCCTCCTGACGACCCTTCAGCTCTTCTTCCGTCCGCTGGTTCTTCCCGCCTCCGTCCCCCTCTGGGTCGACATCACCAACGACCTCTTCGGATTTCGCCGGCTGGCCGGGGAGGTCCGCCAGGAAATGGCGCGCCACCCCGAGCGCGTCACCCCCCACTTTTTCTTCGCCGCCGAACACTTCAGTACGGCGGACCTTCTGGCCTTTTATCTGGACCAGCCTTACCATACAATATGTCTGTCCCATGAGATCACCGGCTTCGACTTCTGGACCGATCCCCCCCGCTTTGTCGGCGAAAACGGACTCTTCGTCTCGACCGACAAGTACCGGGTCGATCCGCGGACTTTTTATCCGCCCGGAACCTTCGACCGGGTGATCCCCCTGAAACCTTTTGTGGTCATGAGACGAGGACATCCGGCCCGCATCTTCTACATGGACTGGCTCATCGGACTCCACCGGATCCCCTTCCGGACTCCGCCCCCGAAGAAAGGACATTTGTGACGGATACGATCTCGAAGGACACGGGTGGCTCTGGCCTTCCGGACCACTGGCGCGACTTCAGCCGGGAGGCCGGGGAGGGGAGCTTCCCCGTGGCGCTCGACTGCCGCCATTACATCGGAGACCGCCCCTGCCGCTTTGCCCGAACCTGCGAGGGCTGCCCCGAATACTCCCCCCAGGGCTTCCGGATTCTGGTGCTCAAGACCGGCGCCCTGGGAGACGTGCTCCGGACCACCATCCTTTTGGGGGGCATCCGGCGGGCCCATCCCCACTCCCATATCACCTGGATCACCGCCCCGGGAGCCCTTCCCCTCGTGCCTTCCTCCCTGGTCGACAGGATCTGGACCCTCTCTCCCCAGACCCTCTTCCGCCTTCACGTGGAGCATTTCGATCTGGTCCTCTCTTTGGACAAGGAGCCCGAGGTGGCCGCCCTGGCCATGGTGGCCAAGGCCCCCGACAAGAGGGGAATGGGGCTCGATTCGCGAGGGGCCGTCTATCCGCTCAACCCCGAGATGGCCTACTACTATCGTCTGGGGCTCGACAACCCGGAAAAGTTCCATGGCAACACCCGCACCTATCCGGACCTTCTGGCCCGGGCCGTGAAAATTCCTTACGACCGGGAGATCGACGACTACCACCTCGACCTCTCCTCCCGGGACCTCGAAACGGCCCGCCGCCTTCTGGCGGGGCAGGGGCTCTCCCCCTCCGATCCCATCGTCGGCCTCAATACCGGAGCCGGAGGGGTCTTCGTGAACAAGGACTGGACGGTCCTGGGCTACCTCGAGCTGATCCGGGAGCTTGAAAAGGCCAAGATTCCCGTTCTCCTTCTGGGAGGCGGCCGCGAGTCGACCCGAAACGCCGAAATCGCCCGAAGGATCACCAGCCCCCATGTCAAGGAGGCGGGCTCGAATCTCTCGCTGGGGGTCTTCTCGGCCCTGGTCTCCCTTTGCTCCGTCGTCGTCACCGGGGATACCCTGGGAATGCATGTGGCGCTGGCCACCGGCCGACCCGTCGTCGCCATCTTCGGATCGACCCAGCCCCATGAGATCGAGCTCTTCGGACGGGGAGAGAAGATCGTCACGCCCCTTTCCTGCGCCCCCTGCTACCGTCGCTCCTGCGACATCCATCCCTCCTGCATGGAGGTGATCGATGCCCGGCAGATCTACGAGGCGGTGGCCCGCCAGCTCGATGCGGCCCGGACAACGCCTCCGGAGAGGAGGTCGCCGTGAGCGGAGAGGCCCTTTCCATGGACGGCGGAACCTCCGGCGCCCTGACACTGACCTTGGGAGCCCTTCCCGGGACCCGGGCCCTTTTCTTCGTCCCGCCGAGACTCCCGGACATCCTGCCCCGGGTCCTGATGACCATCCCCACCTACAACGAGTCGGAAAACATCGAGGCTCTTCTCCCCCGCCTCCTCTCCCAGGGAGAGGAGATCGGGGTCCTGGTCGTGGACGACCACTCGCCGGATGGAACCTCGGACCGGGTCCGGGCCTTCCAGAAGTCCCGCGTGGCCCACGTCTATCTCCTGGAAAGGCTCGACAACAAGGGACGGGGGCCGGCCGGGATCGACGGCTACCTTCAGGCCCTCCACATGGGGGTGCCCCTGATCGGGGAGATGGATGCCGACGGCTCCCATGCCCCCGAGGATCTTCCGGGGCTTCTCTCCGGGATGGCTCCCGGGGTGGGGGGAGTCATCGGATCGCGGCTGGTCCCGGGAGGACGGGAGGAGGGGCGAACCCTTGCCCGGAGGCTTCTCACCCGGGCGGCGAACCTCTATATCCGGGTCGTTCTCGGACTCCCTTACCGGGACGCCACCTCAGGGTTCCGGATCTTTCGCCGGGAACTTCTCGCGGAAATCCCCTGGGAGCGTCTCGAAAGCCGGGGCCCCTCGCTCCTGCAGGAGATCCTTTTGATCGTGCACCAGAACGGCCACCGGCTCGCCGAACGACCCATCACCTTCCGGGACCGGATCCTGGGCCAGTCCACCCTCAATCGCCGGATCCTCCTGAACAGCCTGCGGATCATCCTGACCTTCCGGAAAAAATACGGACGGGCCCGGAGGGGAGGGGACTCCTCATGATCCTCCGCAAGGAGCCGGGAAAATTCGTCCTGGCCCTGGTCTCTTTCTTTTTTCTCTTTCATCTGGTCCTGGCGGCCAAGGCGGGGCTGGTAGCCGACGAGGCCTATTACTGGATCTGGTCCCTGCACCCCCAAATGAGCTACTTCGACCATCCTCCGGGAATCGCCTGGGCCATCGCGGCCTTTACCCATCTTTTCGGGACGAACCGACTGGGAGTCCGAATGCCCGCCCTCCTGATCTCGGCGGCCATCTCCTTCCTCCTCTACAAGATGGGCAAGGAGTTCCTGAAGGACCGCTGGGCCGGGGCCTGGGCAGTGCTATTCGTGACGGCCTCGCTTCTTTTCTCCGCCGGGGCCTTCATCATCACCCCCGACTCCCTGGTCATCCTCTTTTTTGCGCTCACCCTCTGGCAGTTCTACCATGCCCTGGAGACGGGGAGCGGACGCTCGATGGGGCTTTCCGGCCTCTGGTTCGGACTGGGCCTGTTGTCCAAATACACCATGGTTCTTCTGGGACCGCTGCTCCTTCTCTTCCTTCTGGCCTCCCCTGCCCGTCGCCGCTGGCTGGCCCGCCCGTCCCTCTGGGGGGCGGGGCTTCTGGCTTGGATCCTCTTTACCCCGGTCATCCTTTGGAACAGGGAGCACAACTGGGCCTCCTTCCGGTTCCAGTGGCACCATGGGATGGAAGCCCATCAGTACGCCCCCCTTTCGGGGCTTCTGGACTATCTCGGCGGCCAGTTCGGGGTCATGACGCCCCTCGTCTACCTGCTCCTGATCGCCGCCGCCTTCTGGGGAATCCGGGAAAGCCGACGGAACCCGGCCGGTCCCGTCTTCTACTTTTGGATCACCTCCTATCCCATCCTTCTGTTCTTTGCCTATTCGAGCCTCAAGGCCAAGGTCGAGGCGAACTGGCCCGTGGAGGGGTACATCGGAGCCTTCCTGGTCGCCGGGGCCATGGTCTCCTCCTGGTCCTTCCGCCCGGCTCTCCGGCGACTGGCCGGAGCGGGGGTCGCCCTCGGGATTTTTGCCAATCTTGCCGTGGGGGTCCAGATCTTCTGGCCGGTGATTCCCCTTGATCCGAATGTGGACCCCACCGGCCGGATGGCGGGATTCGGCACGGAGGACCGGATGATCCGGAGTCTGGCCGACAGTCTCCCGCCGTCCCGGCGTCCTGTCGCCTGGGTCGTCGACGGATACTCCAACACCTCCCTTCTGAAATTCCAGGAGTACGGTCGGACCCCCGTCTACCAGGTCCGCCCCAAGCGGCCCTTTCGGACGACGGTCCTTCCGGAGAGGGTCGCCCGGAGGCTCGTGGGCCATCCGGTGCTCCTGGTCCAGAACGGACCCCATGGCGGATTCGTGCACGAAATCGAAGGGGTTCTGGGACAGACGATCTATCTGGGCACCGTGCTCGTTCCTCGCCGGGGAGCCTTGGACCAGAGCCCCGTCATCAAGTCCGACGTCTATCTGATCCCTTCGTTTGTCGACGGACTGTCGAAGCTGCCTCCGCCCTTTCTCAAGGTCTTCTAGCGGACAGACAGAAAGACGCGTTAAACCGGTCCTGCCCCCAGGGGCAGGACTCAAATCACCCTCCCTTTTCAAGGAGAATTCATGGCTCAGTCCTCTCAGGAAGTCCGACGCGCACTGATCAGCGTCTCCGACAAAACCGGCATCGACGGCTTTGCAAAGCGCCTCTCCGCCGCCGGCGTTGAAATCCTCTCCACCGGAGGAACGGCCGCGGCCCTTCGTTCGGCCGGGGTCACCGTCACCGACGTCTCCAGCGTCACGAACTTCCCCGAGATCCTCGGCGGACGGGTGAAGACCCTCCATCCCAAGAT
>JAJYPO010000165.1 GCA_021795275.1 Nitrospirota bacterium
GAGGCCGGGGATTCCCCCGAAGGTGGTCAGGAGCCGCTTGGCCAAGGCCAGGGCCGATTCGTTTCTGTTTCCGGTCCGGAGAAGAATGGCCAGAAGCTCGGAATCCGCAAGGTTTCGGGCGCCAGAGGCCACAAGCCTCTCCCTGGGTCGTTCGTATTCGGGCCATTCCGAGACGCGGTTCGATCCGTCGGACATTGGTGTCATCCTTTCAGGTTTTCCCCCCGGTGCGTGGTGGTCGGTTCCGGCGCTCCACGATAGACGCTTTCCCCAAGAAAGGGAAGCGGCTTTCCATGCCAAACAAAGATCAGATAGGATCAGGATTTTTTGATCGATTTTCCGAGGGTGTCGAGCCAGGGGCGAAGGAAGAGGACGAGAAGGAGGGAGCCCAGGACATCGGAGCTCCAGTGCCAGCCCAGGGCCACGACCCCCGCCATGATCAGAAGGGCCCAGACAAGAACGGCCGGGCGGAAGCGGGGAAAGTAGCGGTCCACAAAGAGGAGGATCAGGAGGACCCGGAAGGTATGGCCCGACGGAAAGGAGCTGATGACATGGAAATGGGCCGGAAAGAAGATTTCCCATCCGGTCAGGGGGTCATGCTGGAACTCTTCCGGGGGGGCATAGCGGGGAAGGTTCATTTTCAGAAGATGTTCGAGGAGGGTTCCCAGGACAAGGACGACCAGAAAGGCCATGAGAACCGGACGCTCCCGCTCCCTCCGTCGCCACAGGAGCCCACCGGCGACCAAGAGGACAGGAAGCTCGACCTCGACATTTCCCGACCGGCAGAGAACGGACCAGACATAAAAGAAAGGAGCAGGAAGCCCGGAAAGAAGAAGCGAGATCTCGCGGTCCGGAAGGACGGTGCGATGGTGCAGAAGGAGCAGGACCAACCCGAGAAAGAGGAGCAGATACGGGAGCGAGGCGGGAAGGGCCCGTCGCCACAGGGGAGACGGGACGGCGGCAGTCGGGTTCATGCGAGCGTCAGCCACAGCGGTATGGGCCTGTGGCGCGGGTCGGCGAATCCGGCTTTTCCGAGAAGGATGACCAGATCGAAGGCCCGGAAGAAGACCCCGTTTCTGAACTTGACCGGCGGCCCCTCCCCCGGGTCGCAGTCCCTGGGATCGGTCAGCGTCCAGCAGATCCGGCACATGAGGGGCCGGTCCTCGTAGATTTCGCAGAGGCGGTCCGCTCCCAGGAAGGGGCAAAAGAGCCCCTTCCCTTCATAGGCCTCGCAGGTCGCGAGCATGTCGGACAGGGTGGAGAGGGGCCGGGAGGGGTCTGACGACCCTTCCATGGACAGAAGGGTTTCGGTCCGGGCGAGAAGGCCCGTCCGCCACCGGTCTTTCCGCTCTCCTTCCGGCTCCCGGTCGACACGATCGCGCAGGATCTCCCCTTCCCCCCGGGTGACGGCCACCATCATGCGGCAGCAGGCGGCGCACCCGGCCGAGCAGGACATGTGGCCGGAGACGCTCTCGCCCACCCGGTCGACAATCCGGTAGATCTCCCGGAGCATCGAAAGAGCCTCCCCCGGGGAGATCCGGTCTTTCGCCTCCCCGATCCGCTCCTCGATCCTTCCGAGAGCCGCAAGGGAATCCCGGTAGAGCGACGGAGAAAGGGTGAAGGTCTTCCCCCGCACATTGCTATATGTCAGATCCCGGACAAGGGGGTCATCGGTCATCTCCCGTCTCCTGGTATTTCCGGCGGCTTCTCTCCCTCCGGGCTCCCGGAAGAGAGGGACGGGGGGACAGGGGGAGGAAAGATCCGCGTCCGGTCCTTTTCAAGAGAGATCGCCCGGATCCGGCCGTTTTTCTCCGCCAGGTAAAGGGTTGTCTCCATCACCGGGGGGGAACCCGGGGCGGGCTCCCCGTCAAGGGAGCGCTTTTCCAGGATCTTGCCTGTCGCAAGATCCAACAGGAGGAGCCGGTCCCGGAGGGGGAGGAGATAGAGGAGTCCCGCGACCGTTCCCGAACTTTCAGGCTCGGCCGGGAGTCCGACCGACCAGAAGAGATGTCCGGAAGGGATGTCCACCGCGAGCGCCCGGCCGAGGATCGGGGAGGCAGCCACCGCCGTCTGGCCGGCCACAACGGGACCCGTTTCCCCCTCGTAGACTCTGGCAAAGGAGGGAAGGTCCGGAGGCTCAACCTGAGATACGGTCACCCTGTCCTTCTTCCGGGCAAAGGGGAACTCATGAAAAATGTGTCCGGTCACGGCGGAGGCCGTGGCGAGCCGTTCGCGGGGGAGGCCCTTGTCGACGGAGAGAAAGAGGGTCACAAGACGCATCGCCCCGAAGGCCGGGGTGGGGGTAAAGAGGACAAGACGTTCGGTGGGGGGGGTGGTGAGGGCCCAGACTGTCCGCTTTTTTTCGGGCCAGAGGGCGACAAGCTTCGTGGGTCCTTCGAGGGAGAGCCACAGCCAGTGATGGACATAGAGGGGGGAGGACCATCCTGCGGAGGAGCGGAGGGGCATATCGATGACCTTCCGCTCCCGGACCACCGAATAGCCGGCGAGATGGGCATTTCCGGTGGCCACCCAGATCTTTCCGTCGGCCAGGACTGGGCTGCCCAGGACCGGCCCCGGAACGGGCGCCGTCCAGAGAATCTTTCCCGAGAGGAGGGAGAGGGCATAGAGATGGCCGGATCCTGCTCCCCGGCGGATCTTGCGGGTCTGGGCATACCCCATCATGTGGGGGGCGGTGACGTAGGGGAAGCCGCTTGCGACATAAAAGGCGTTCTGGTCCGCCACGCCGGAGGCCCGGACGGACTCGGGAAGGCGCACATGCCAGAGGGTCGTCCCGGTCACGGCGTCGAGACAGAGGACCTGGCCCCGGGTCGAGGTGAGAAGAAGACGCCCCCCGGCCAGAACCGGCTGATGGGCAAAACGGTAGTCCAGGGCCAAAAGCGGGGTAGTTCCGAAGTTCAGTTCCCATTCGACGGGAGAAACCGGTTTTTGTGGGATCCGGGGGATCCGCCTGTTCTCATTCCTCGGGGAGGGGGCGGCGAAAAAGGGATTTCTCGTCTCGCCTCCTCCTTCCTGGCTCCACTGGCGGGGCCCGAAGTCCGGCCGGACCGGCTTGCCTGGAAGGGATTTTCCGGGAGCCACCTCGCCCGCCACAATTGACCGGAGGGTCGATCCGCTCGGAAATCCCAGGGGGCCGTTCCCGGATCCGGAGGCGTCCTCCGACCAGCCCGGAAGAGGGATCATCAGGGTCAACAAAAATCCCGAAAAAAGGAGGGCCGCCGTACGAGCTTGCCCTGGATTCCGTCCTTTCCCGTCGGTCATCTCGGTCCCTTCTCCTGTCTCAGACGCCCAAGCCTCCTTCTTTCTTGTCGGACTATTTTAACGGAATCGACAGAAGATCACGAGCGGCCCCGGGAGAGGACTCTGGCGCGGATCATTCCCGGGCCCGGGAAATCGCCAGGGCGACTTTTTCGATGGCCCGGGACAGGGTCCTGTCGAGAAAGGCGATCGACTGTTCCTTGAGTCCCGGGGGATGGACCCCGTCTTTTTCCCGGGCGCTCCCCTCGACGCCGGTCCAGACAATGTGCCCGCTCCGGGTGTCGATCAGCCAGAGATGAAGGGAGGCCTGGGCCGAGAGGGAGGCTCCCGCGTTCATGTCCAAAGTCGAGATCATCCCGGCGAAGTTGATCCGCGGATGGTCGAGCTGGAACTGGTAGTCGAGGATGGCCCCGCACAAAACAAGGTCCCGGCGGGGAGAGCCGGTCACCCGAACCTGCGGGTGGTCCCGGGATCCCCGGATATGGCAATGGAGGGTGGGCGCATAGTCGACATTCATCCCGTCGCTTCTGAACTGGGAGACGAGAGCCTTCGTGACATGCTCCGGAATGTTCTGGGGGGTGAAGATGGTTCCGGTTCCCTGCCCCCATCCGACGGTGTCGCCCATGGTGGTCGGGGCGTAGGAATAGAGCCGGAAACGATGGTCCTCCAAGGGGGTCACAACGAAGGGGGCCTGCGTGTAGAGGGAGCCGGACGGGGTGGTTGTTGGCGTATAGGAGACGAGTTCGACGCGGTTGTGGACGCAGGCGGAAAGCATGAGGAAAAGGGCCGGAAGCGCCGTCTTGAAAAGACGGGAAAGACTGGGATGGGTCATGGGGCACATCCTCCCTTGGGGAGACGGGACAAAAGAGTCCCGTATTTACGTCGGCAGGATCTCTCTTCAGGTTACCCCCTGCCGAGTCCCCGATCAATCCGAAATTCCTCCAAAGATCCCTTCCGCCCAAAACAATTGATCCCCCCTCCTGTTTTGGGTAGAATGCCTTGGGATCGTCCACCCCTCTCAAAACCCGAACCCATGGGGAGTCCCCCGCCGTTGATCCGTCGCCTTGTCCCCCGTCTTCCCCGGAATCTTGGGGGCCTTTTTGGCCTTCTGGGCCTCTTGGCCCTTCTGTCAAGCTGCGGGGGAGGACCCATCGTGGCGACCTCGACCGGCCGGATTCTCTATGTGGCGACGTCCAACGGCATCTACGGGTTTTCGATCATGAGCACAGGGACCCTTTCCCCGATCTCGTCCCAGCCTCTCGTCACCAACGACGTGCAACAGATTGCCGTGACCCCCGGAATCCCGATGGGTCAGAGCACCCCCCTTCTTCTCGGGGCGGCGGGAGGAACTTCCCTTTCCGTCTGGACGGTCGAAGGCGGCGGAGGCCTGACCCCGACAACAACCCCTCTGAGCTGTTCAGGGTTAACTTCGATCACCGGGGTCACCGTCACCGCTGACAGCCAATATGTCGTCGTGGTGGACGGAACATCCTCCTCCTCTCCCAATCTCGGACTGATCGCTTTTTCGAAGCCACTCCCCTGCTCGACCGGGTCCTCTTCCTTTTATCCCCTCCAGCCGGCCATCGACTGCGCGGTATCGGGGTTGAACCCCTGCATTCTCTTCCTGACAGAGTCGTCGGCGTCTCCTTCCATTACCTTGACCACCCCCCTTGAGATCCCGGTGACCCTCACTGCCACGTCACCTTTCGGAAGTCCCTTATCCTCGACCTACACCTGCCAAACAAGTGGATGTCCCTTCGGCGTGACCTTCGATCCGACCACCGTCTTTTTCTATGCCTCCTTTACCGGGACCTCCCCCCCCTCCCTCCAGTCGATCGCCCAAGGCGCCAAAACCTCGACCTCCTCGGCCAGTTTTCCCTC
>JAJYPO010000017.1 GCA_021795275.1 Nitrospirota bacterium
TCGGGATCGATGATCCCGACCCTCCTCGTGGGGGACCAGATTCTCGTTTCCAAGCTGGCTTACGGAGTCAAGAACCCTTTCCATGACCGCTTTCTGTTCCGGACGGGACATCCCCGAAGGGGAGACATCATCGTCTTCAAGTATCCGAAGGATGAGACCAAGGACTTCATCAAGCGGGTTATCGGAATTCCCGGAGATCGCATCCGGATCGTCAAGAAGCAGCTTTACGTCAACGACCAGCTCCAGAAGGAACCCTATACCCAGACACTCGATCCATCGATCACGGATGAGGTGCCACGGGACAACTTCGAAACGGTCGTCCCTCCCCATTCCTATTTTGTGATGGGAGACAACCGGGACGACTCTTACGACTCCCGCTTCTGGGGATTCGTGAAGAGCCGAAAGATCGTCGGACGGGCCGTTCTGATCTATTGGTCCTGGAATAAGGAACGCGATTCTATCCGCCTGTCCCGCCTCGGGAAAATCATTCACTGAGCGGGAACGGCGCGTGACAGGAGAATTCATGAGCGAAGTGCTTCTCTCCCGACTGGTCGAGACGATGGACCATTTTTCATCGGCCCGGATCCTGGTTGTTGGCGATGTCATGCTCGACCATTATATCTGGGGCCGGGTCGACCGGATCTCTCCCGAAGCCCCCGTGGCAGTCGTCGGAGTGACGAACGACTCCTACCGGCTGGGGGGGGCGGCCAACGTGGCACACAACATCAGCCGCCTCGGAGGCTCCGTCTCCATTCTTTCGGTGGCCGGGAACGACGGAGAGGGCCTCCGCCTCCGGGAAGACATGGAACGCATCGGAATCGACACCTCGGGACTCCTCTTTGTCCCCGGGCGTCCCACGACCACCAAGTCCCGGATCATGGCCCACAACCAGCAGCTTCTCCGCATCGACCGTGAAATTCGCTCCGACATTCCGGAAGAAACCCGGAAGGAAGCTCTCGAGCTCTTTTCCCGCTCTCTCAATTCGGTCCAGGCCGTCATCTTTTCGGACTATGCCAAAGGAATGCTTGTCCCGTCCATGGTCCGGGCCATGATCGACATGGCCCGCGAGCGGGAGATCCCCGTATTCGTGGATCCGAAGGTCGCCTCGATCGACTTTTTCCGTGGAGCGACCCTGCTGACACCCAACCACCTGGAGGCATCCCGCTCGGCTGGGATCGAGATCACCGACGAGGCGACCCTGCTGCTTGCGGGACAGGCCCTTCTCGACAGGACATCCTCCCAGGCCGTCCTCATCACCCGGGGAGAGGCGGGCATGACCCTGTTCGAAGGGGGCGACTCCCTCCACGCGTCCCACATCCCGGCCGTCGCCCAGGATGTCTTCGACGTTACCGGAGCCGGGGACACCGTCATGGCCACTTTGACGCTTGCCCATGCGGCGGGGGCCTCCCTCCTCGAGGCCGCCGTTCTCTCGAACCTGGCAGCCGGAATCGTGGTCGGCATGGTCGGAACCTCCACCGTAAGCCGGGAACAGCTCCGGGAGGTGCTGACCCTCTCTTCGCTTTTCGAAACGAATCGAGGCGTCTTCCGCCCGGCCGGCTTCCGTCCCCGGGTTCGTCTCTGAAGGAGAAATCCATGGCCCAACCCTTCGACCACCCTTTTTTTGCAGCCTTCCCGGGGGCGATGCCGGCCGAGCCCCAGCCCACTGGAGAGACCGACGCGGAAGTGGTCGTCGTCATTCCCGCCCGGATGGCCTCGACACGCTTCCCCGGCAAGCCACTCGCCCGTGTCAACGGGCTTCCGCTTGTGATCCATGTTGCCAGGATGGCACAGAAATCCGAGGTGACGGACCGCGTCCTCATCGCGACCGATTCTCCCGAGATTCTGAAAGAGGCCCAAGCCCACGGCATTGAAGCCGTCATGACTTCAGGCGGCGCCCATACGGGATCGGACCGGGTCGCAGAGGTCGCGCGGACACTCTCCACCCAGATCGTCGTCAATCTCCAGGCCGACGAGATCATGGGAGATCCCCGCATCATCGATCAGGCCGTCGACCCGCTGCTCAAGGATGACCGGCTTCCCATGTCCACAGTCCGGAGGGCCCTTTCCGACCCCACCGAGATCCTGAACACGAATATCGTCAAGGTCGTCTGCAACCAGAGGAATCTGGCCCTTTACTTTTCGAGGAGCCCCATCCCCATGGACCGGGACGGGATCGGGCCGCAACGCCCCGACCTCCGATGGGACCAGCACCTCGGAATTTACGCCTTCCGTAAGGCGGCATTGTTGGAGTTCGCGCGTCTTCCGGTCTCTCCTCTTGAGGAGCTCGAGAAACTCGAACAGCTCAGGGCCCTGGATTACGGCTTCGCGATCTATGTCGCCCGGACGGAGTTTCCCTCTTTCAGGATCGATACACCGGAAGACCTTGCGCTCTTCGTAAAAACATTTTCGAACGGATCCTCGTAAGAGGCGCTCGAAGATCCATCGGATAACGGCGCAAAACCGAAAGGAGAGGGCCGGGACTTCCCGCGTCAGATCCCCTTCGCAGACGGAGGGGACCCCCCCCCGGCGCAATTCGCTATGAAATTTATCTTTGTGACGGGAGGAGTGGTCTCCTCCCTGGGAAAAGGAATCGCCTCCGCCTCTCTGGGCTGCCTTCTGGAAAGCCGTGGCTACAAGGTCGACTTTCTGAAGTTCGATCCTTATATCAACGTCGACCCGGGAACCATGAACCCCTACCAGCACGGAGAGGTGTTCGTGACCTCCGACGGCGCCGAAACCGACCTTGATCTCGGCCACTACGAGCGATTCACCTCGCTCACGATGGGGAAGAAGAACAACCACACAACCGGCCGGATCTATTATGATGTCATCACCCGGGAGCGCCGGGGAGACTTTCTGGGAGGAACGGTCCAGGTCGTGCCGCACATCACCAACGAAATCAAGCGGGTGATCCTCGATCGGGGCGAACACGCCGACATCGTTCTCGTCGAGATTGGCGGAACGGTAGGGGACATCGAGTCCCTTCCTTTCCTCGAAACGATCCGCCAGTTTCCCCGGGAGGTCGGAAAGCACAATGTCGCCTTCGTGCACCTGACCCTCGTTCCCTATGTCCGGGCCTCCTCCGAGCTCAAGACCAAACCCTCCCAGCATTCGGTCCACAAACTCCGCGAAATCGGCATCAGCCCGAACATCATCCTCTGCCGAGCGGAAGAGGAGATCCCCGAAGAGGTCAAGAATAAGATCGCCCTCTTCTGCGATGTCGACTCCGAGGCGGTGATCTCGGCTCCGGACGTGCCCTCGATCTACCAGATCCCTCTCGAGTTCTACCGCCAGAAGCTCGACCGCTATCTCCTGAGACATCTCCGCATGCGGATCCCCCCGGCCAGGATCAGCCCCTGGAGAGCCATGGTCCGCAGGATCCAGAGGGCCCGCAAGACGGTCACCATAGGGATCGTCGGGAAGTATCTGAACTTGAAGGACTCCTACAAGAGCCTCATCGAGGCGCTGAATCACGCGGGATTCCAGAGCGGCATCCGGGTCTCGCTCGAATGGATGGACGCGGAGGCCATCGAGGCCTCCTCAGACCCCGCAGCTCTTTTCAAGGACCTCGGAGGCATTCTGGTTCCGGGGGGATTCGGATCCCGGGGCATCGACGGGAAGATCCGCGCCATCACCCATGCCCGAGAACGTCTGATTCCGTTCCTGGGGATCTGTCTCGGGATGCAGCTTGCCGTGATCGAGTTCGCCAGACAGAAACTCGGGCTTACCGAGGCGACCAGCCGGGAGTTTTCCCCCCACCCCGTCGATCCGGTCATCGATCTTCTTCCCGAGCAGCGCGCCAATCCCGACCTGGGGGGAACGATGCGTCTCGGACTCTACGATGTGGATCTCATCCCCGGAACACGGGTGGCCGAACTCTACGGCACAACCCGCATTCAGGAGCGCCACCGCCACCGTTTCGAGGTCAATGCAGATTATATCGCCCGCATCAGAAAGGAAGGGCTTCACATCTCCGGGACCTACGGTGACAGGAAGCTTGTGGAGGTCGTCGAAATCCCCTCCCATCCCTTTTATGTGGCCTCCCAGTTCCATCCTGAGTTTCGCTCCCGTCCCCTCGCACCCCATCCCCTCTTTGCCGGCTTTGTCCAGGCCGCCCTTCACCATGCCGAGGGAACCGGGATTGAACAGGAGACCCGATGAGTCCCGGACGCCGCACGGGCCCCGTCCCGATCGGGGACATCGCCGCTCCCTGTTTCAGGATAGGGGAGGGCCAGCCTCCGGTCTTCATACTGGGACCCTGCGTGCTCGAGTCGCGCTCCCATGCCCTCGAAGTGGCCCACAGAATCTCAGAAATCCGGGACTCCATGTCCATATCGGTCATTTTCAAGGCCTCATACGACAAGGCAAACCGGACCTCCCACCGGAGCTTCAGGGGAATCGGACGCACCGAGGGGCTGACCATCCTCGAGGACATTCGCCGGCGATATGCCCTTCCCGTCCTTTCGGACATCCACGAGTCGGGGGAGGTCCCTGACGCGGCACAGGTCCTCGACGTTCTCCAGATTCCCGCCTTCCTCTGTCGCCAGACCGATCTCCTCGTGTCGGCGGGAAGGACCGGCAAGCCCGTTCATCTGAAAAAGGGCCAGTTCCTGGCACCCGAGGACATGGAGCCCGCCGCGGCCAAAATCGCCGGGACGGGAAACGCCCGGATCCTGCTCTGCGAACGGGGAGCCACATTCGGCTACCACAATCTTGTGGTGGACTTCCGCTCGCTCGCGATCATGGCCCGCCTCGGTTACCCCGTGATCTTCGACGGCACCCACTCCGTCCAAAGCCCGGGAGGAGCGGGAGACCGGTCAGGAGGGGACCGGATCTTCGTTCCCCTTCTTGTCCGGGCAGCCATGGCGGCCGGATGCGACGGCCTTTTTCTCGAAACCCATCCCGATCCCGACCACGCTCCGAGCGATGGCCCGAACATGATCCCCCTGGGGGATCTCCCGGACCTTCTGACCGAGGCGATGTCTCTCCACCGCCTCCGGGTCGGCATCTCCGGCGACCCGGCCTTCTCGCCCGCTGGAGGACTCCCCGCGTGAGTGGATCCTCCCTGGAAAAAGATCTCGAACGGATTTCATTGGGACGGGGGATCCTCGCGGAGGAGGCCCAGGCCGTCCGCTCCCTCGGGGATTGTCTGGACGGAACCTTCGCCAAGGCTGTGGGGGCGATCCTCTCAAACCCCGGAAAGCTCGCCGTCACCGGAATAGGAAAATCAGGCCATATCGCCCGGAAGGTCTCCGCCACATTCTCGTCTACCGGCACTCCGGCCTTTTTTCTTCACCCGGGGGAGGCGCTCCACGGGGATCTCGGAATGCTGGAGTCGAGGGATATCCTTCTGGCCTTTTCCAAATCGGGGGAGACCGAAGAAATCCTGGCCCTCATGCCTCTCCTCGAAAGAATGGAGATCCCCATGATTGCCATTCTCGGCCAGCCCGACTCCACACTGGGACGGAAGTCGGCCTGGCCCCTCTCCGCCGCAGTCGAACGGGAAGCCGGCCCCCTGGGCATCGCCCCCACATCGAGCACAACGGCCATGCTCGCCATGGGCGACGCCCTGGCCATGGTCGTTCTCTCCGAGCGGGACTTCGGAATCAGGGACTTCGCCTCTCTTCATCCGGGAGGGTCCCTGGGGCGGCAGTACTTTCTCAGGATCGATGCCCTCATGCATGGAGGAGCCCGTCTTCCCGCGGTCTCTCCGGACGCCCCCCTTCGGGATGTCATTGTCGAAATGACCGCCAAGAAACTGGGCATGACGACCGTAACCGATGGCTCGGGACGTCTCCTCGGCGTCCTGACGGACGGCGATCTCCGCCGGACCCTCGAGTCATCCCGATCGAGTTCGGCCCCCATTCTGGATCTTCCGGCCCAATCCATCATGACGCGGACACCGGCCATCCTCCCCCCGGATACCCTGGCCTCGGAGGCTCTCACACTCATGGAGTCCCGTCAGATCACCAGTGTCGTCGTGACCGGCGAGGACCGCATCGTCCTGGGAGTGGTTCATCTCCACGATCTTTTACGGGCGGGGGTTCCCTGATGCCCCGCATCCCCCTTCCCGTTCTCCGCAAGCTTCCGGCCATACGGGGACTCATCCTCGACGTCGACGGCGTCCTGACGGACGGACGCCTTTCCTTCGGCCCCCCGGACGAACTGAAATCCTTCCATGTGCGGGACGGCCACGGCATCGCCCTCCTTCTCCGCTCCGGCTTCGTTGTCGGCGTCATCTCGGGCCGCTCGGGAGCCGCCACCGAACGGCGTCTCTCGGACCTCGGCATCAGGGACTACATCCTGGGAGTCAGGGACAAGCCCTCCGCGATGGAGACCCTCCTGTCCCGCTGGTCGCTTGATCCGGCCCGTATCGCCGCCATGGGGGACGATGTCACGGACATGATCCTCCTTGGGAGAGCCGGCCTCTCCATCGCTCCCGCCGATTCCCATCGCGCCGTTCTGAGGGCCGTGGACTGGATCACGACGGCTCCGGGAGGAGCCGGGGCGGTCAGACAGGTCTCGGATGCCCTTCTCTTCGCACAAAAAAGGGACGGAAAAAGCGCCGGAGAGGATCATCGATGCTGAACCTCGCCAATACCCTGACCATCGGCCGTTTACTCCTCATTCCGGCCGTCATCATGGCCGACCACTCTCCGAAAGCGGGGCCGAGCCATCTTGCGGCCTTCTTCTTCCTTCTGGCCTCCCTTACCGACATCCTGGACGGTTTCGTGGCCCGCCGCTACAACATGGTCACCGCCATGGGTAAACTTCTCGATCCGGTTGCCGACAAGATTCTTGTGAGCTCCGTCCTTTTTCTCCTGGTGGCCCACGGCCTTCTTCCGGCCATTCTGGCGATCATCGTGGTCGCCCGCGAATTCGCCGTCTCGGGACTCCGTTCGGTCGCGGCCTCCCGTGGTATCATCATTCCGGCCGAAAAAAGCGGGAAGGCCAAAATGGTCGTCCAGACGATCTCGATCGCCCTCCTTCTCGACAACAACCGCCATATGGCCATTCCCAGATCGAACTTCCTCCTCAACTTCCACTGGATCGGCCTTTTGACCTTCTGGATCGCGATCGTCCTCACCATCATCTCCGGGCTCCAGTACCTTCTCTGGTACCGCTGGGTCACCGGCCAGGACGATGTTTCATGACGAAAGATGTCCTTCTCGTCCTTCTTGCCTACCTTCTCGGCTCGATCCCGACCGGCCTTCTTCTTGCCCGCATCAAGGGCGTCGACATCCGCAAGGCCGGAAGCGGAAACATCGGCTTCAGCAATGTCATGCGGGTGGTCGGGAAGGACCGGCAGGGAAAGATCCTGGGACTCCTGACACTGGCGGGGGACATGGGGAAAGGGATCCTGGCGGTCCGGACCGGATTCCTTTTCGGGGGCCCCTTCGACCCCTTTCTCGCCGGCCTCTTTGTTTTCCTGGGGCACCTCTTTTCCTTCTGGCTCCGGGGAAAGGGCGGCAAGGGGGTGGCGACCGGGCTCGGTGTGGCTCTCGGAATGAATCCCCTGTTCGGCCTTTTGGCCTGCCTTCCCTGGCTTCTCCTTTTCCTCGCTTCGCGCACCGCCTCCATCGCCTCGATGGGGAGCTTCGCCATCATGCCTTTCGCAGCCGCTTTCTGGGGGCGCCTTCCCGGCTTCGGCCGCACTCCCCTGCCCGCGGGAGGAACGATTCTCTTTGCCCTCATGGCCGCTTTCGTTATTGTCCGCCACCGGGAAAACATCGCCAGACTGATCTCGAAGAATGAAAATAGATTGTAAACTTTACAATTATTTAATTTTATCAACTAAAATAATTCAATTAATTTAGATGATTTACTTAATTCCGTGATTACAGTCACGCTATATACCCCTCTAATGGCTCTTGACATTTCTCTGATTTGAGCCATAATCGTACCAGAGTGATCAAGAGGATTATCCGCGATTCAGGAAGTGCGGACATTCGGGAAGGACTCTCTTCCGACAGGCAGGAGGGACGTGAAATGGACACGAAGACGCTCAGAGAAAAGACCTTCACAGTTCTTGTCGTCCCCTCTCCGAACGACCGAATTCGCCGCTATGAAATTTCTGGCCGATGGATTCGGTGGGGCGGAGTGGCCGGCCTGGTCTTCATCGCCTTTGCGGGGGTTTTTTCCGTTCTCGCCTTCCTGCTTTTCGAAAAGGAGGCCCGGATGATTGCCCTGCAGCATCAGAGCCGGCTCCAGAAGGAAGAGATTGTCCGGATCTACCGGAGACTGCAGGACATCCACTCCACGATGGTCGACGTCGCCAAGCTCGAGCGCAAAGTCCGGCTGATCATGAACACCACCGAATCAAATAGTTCGAACGTCGTTCTGGGACTTGGCGGACCGGAACACTCCGTGGCTCCGTCGGCCCTCATCCAGAAGGGCCGGCGTGGAATGGACGACCTCATGACCGAGATGGACCGGCAGATCGGGGATATCGAGCACGGAGTCCTCAACCAGGAGGAATCCCTGGCGGGTCTCAAACATGTCATTCTGGACCGGCAGACCGAATGGGCCTTCACTCCAAGCATCTGGCCAGCCCATGGAGTTGTCACCTCCCGGTTCGGCTGGCGAACCTCTCCGTTTGGACTGGGCCGCGACTTTCATCCGGGACTTGACATTGCGGGAGCGCTCGGCACACCGATCATAGCCACCGCTTCCGGGACCGTTTCCCTTGCAGGATGGGACCAGGGCTTCGGAAAAACGGTCGTCATCGATCATACGGGAACCATCTCCACCCTCTACGGACATCTTGAGAAGGTGGCCGTCTACGAGGGGGAACATGTCAAGCGGGGCGACGTCATCGGATATCTGGGGAACTCCGGACTTTCCACCGGCCCCCATCTGCACTATCAGATCATGGTCAACCGGAGCCCGGTCAATCCCAAGCGCTACATCCTGAACCGCTTCTGATCCTCAATGGCTTCGGGACGGGGTCTTTTCTCCCGTCCCCTTCTGGTTAAAAACCTTTGTTTGTTCTAGAATGCCCCTGATGCGGTTGTCTCTCTCCGGAAGGCGACCCGTCCGACGACACAACACAGGTAGACGCAGGGGGCCTGATTGAGCCAACGCACTCGGGGGTTGCGCCTTCGAGCTAAAATCTTTCTTTTTTCGGCCGTTCTTCTGGGGATCATCCTCTCCTCGAACCTTTACGCCATCACCAGCCTGTACGCTCTCCACCGGATCTTTCTCGAGATCAAGAACCAGTCCGTCTCCGGCCTTCTGATGATTTCACAGATCCAGAACCGGGTCGGCGTCATCCTGGCAGAGGACAAGCGGTACATCCTGTTCGTCCCGCTCCCTCCACAGTCCCCCTCTCCGGTCGAAACGGAGCTTCCCCTTCTTCTGGCCCTTCTGAAAACACTCCCTCAACCGGATTCCGCCACCGCCAACCTCGTTCGCGGAACCCAGGCGGCCGAGATCGGTCTTCTCGACGCCATCCGAAAGGAGCGGGACGCATTGGGCCAAGGCAACAGATCGCTGGCGATCGCCATCAGCAGGGGATCCACCGGCCCCCTTCTCATTTACATGGCCGGCCTTTTGAGAGATCTCAAGGATGGGTACCAGCGGACTCTCGAGCGCAGTATCGCCGAGACGACCGCCCGGGAGGAGCAGATGACGACGGTCAGCATCGAGATGACCGCGATCGGCTCACTCCTCGTGCTCCTCCTTCTGGTCTCCTTCTCCCGGATGGTCCTCGTTCCGATCAACGCCCTCATCTCGGGAACGCGCCGCATCTCCCAGGGAGCCTTTCACAACCCTGTGACCCTTGCCAACACCGATGAGATGGGGGATCTCGCACGTGCCCTGAATGAAATGGCCCATCGCCTGGGCGAGCTCTCCCGAAAAAAGTCCGAATTCGTCACGGTGGCCTCCCATGAACTCCGGACCCCTCTCACCAGCATTCGCGGATTTATTGCGATGCTCAAGAGGCAGGCCCTGGGCCCATTGAACGAGGAGCAGCAGAAAAGCCTGACCGTCGTGGGGGAGGAGATCGATCATCTTGTCGATCTCGTCAACCAGCTCCTGGACCTGGGACGGATCGAGGCGGGACAGATGCGGATCGATCTGCAGCCGCTGGAACTCCGGACATTTCTGGGGCGGATCATCGAAAGGTACCGCCTGGCCGCCGAAGGATCGGGAAGAGGCTTCAAGGCCCATATCGACGGGGAGCTTCCGGAGGTCATCCGGACCGATGCCAACAAGCTGGCCCAGGTTCTGGACAACCTTTTGGGAAATGCGTTTAAATTTACACAGGAGGGAGAGGATGTCAGATTTTCGGTCACCCGGGAGCTGAGGACCCTCCGCTTCGAGATCGCAGACACCGGGATCGGCATTCCCCCGGAAAACATTCCCTTTCTTTTCGACAAGTTTTACCAGGTGGCGCCATTCGACATCCGGACAAAGGAAGGACTTGGACTGGGTCTCGCTGTCACAAAAGGAATCGTCGTCACCATGGGAGGGTCGATCGAGATTGCCCGGAACGCCCCGAAAGGAACGATCTTCATCGTCTCCCTCCCCCTTTTATATGAGGAGGGATCCCATGAATAGCTTCCGCATAAAGACCCTGTTCAGGCACGCTCTTTTCCTTCTGCTTCTTCCGGTGGTTGCCTGTCAGTCCCTCCCTCCGGTTCGGACGCCGCCTCCCTGTCCTCCTCCCGTCGTCATCCTTCCCCCCTTCGCCATCGCAGAGCTCAGCCATCACGATGCCCAGTACTTCGCGGGGATGTCCTATCTCTTTACGAAACACTACTACCGGGCCGCCCGCGCTCTTCTGAAGCAGCGATCGTCCCTCGGAGACCTCTCCTCCGCCGTCCGGGACAGGCTGGTCTTTGCATGGGCCCTCGCCGATCTTCATCTGGGTCCCGGAAAGCGCCACGAAGGACGGGACTTGCTGGGAACGCTCAACGGGGAAAAGACCCCCACGGAGTTGAAGGAGGCTTCCCAGAGGCTTCTTGCCGATGCACAGGAATCATCGAGGCTTCGCAAGGAAAGGACCCTGCTTCTCCAGAAGCTCACCCAGGTGAAGAAAACACTGAAGGAGTTCTCGAATCTGGAAAAGTCCCTGAAGTAAACGCCCCCATCCTTTCGGCAGGAGCTTTTCCCTAACCTGTCTTACGACAGGCTGAGAACTCAGGCCGGTTTACAGCGACCTTTGCGATGTTTTGGGCGGCGACATAATCCGCGAGGGCGGAATAGCCGCAAGCAATACAGGAGAAAGATTCTTGGGATTTCCGGTTCTTTTTATCCACACAGCCGCATTCCGGACAGCTCCGGGACGTATTCCGGGGATCGACGACATGGAGTTCGACGCCTTCCATCAGGGACTTGTAGGACACAAAGGAGCGGAGTTGACCGAAGGACCCGTTGTGCAACCTGCTTCGTTGGCCTTTACTGGCCGTAACCTCTTCCCGGATGCCGGAGAGATCTTCGATGGCCATTCCGGATCGAGTGCGTTTGGCCTTGGAAACAAGTTGTTTGGAGATGTTGTGGTTGACCCACGTCTGAAAACGATGTTGCTTCCCGGAGGTTTTTTTCAGTCTCCGCTTGGCCGCCTTCGTCTTTTTCTTCTGAAGGCGCTTTCTTCTTTCCTGATACCAGATCCTTTTGTTTTCGACAGGAGCGCCGGAGAAAACCTCCCCATCGGAATCGGTGGCGATGTTGACGATGCCGAAATCGACTCCCGGAACCTTTTCCGAAAACTCCGGCTCTTGCTCCGGAATGTCGCAGACAAGATTGAGGAACCATTTTTTGCTGTGCTTGCTGTAGACGAGATCGACTTCTCCTTTCCGGAACCGGAGATATTTCCGTTGATGCTCTCCGCAGACGAAGGGGATCTTCATGCGGCCCGCAAGCGTCCAAATGCTGGCCTGATCCCCTTCCTTGAAGGAAAAGATCCGGTCGTCGTAGGGTTGGGCCGCTCCTTTGCGAAAAACATGGACGGTGGTTCGATCCGCCCGATAGGAATCGGAAACTTTCGCAAAGCACCGGACAATCATCTGGGAGGAAAGAGGAGAAGATCCTCTTATCTCATGGTATTTCGCCTTGTGGAGGGAAAACTGGCCGAAGGTCTTCGTTTCGAAGGCAAACCGGGACAGATCGTTGCAAAGATCATTGCAAGATTCCAGAGTCTCGAAGAGAACCTTCGCCTGATCTTCCGTCGGTTTCAGTTTGAGATTGAGCGTTATTTTCATAGTCATTATTCCGTATTGGAATATTCCACAAGTTAAACAGAAAGGAGAAGGCGCATTCCTCCCCACGGCTAAAGCCGGGGGATCCTGCGCCAAATTCGATGAAGGCCCAGGGTCGCATACTGGTCGTGGACGACTATGCCAACACGCGCCTTTACCTGAAGACTCTCCTGAGCCACGAAGGATATGTCGTTTACGAGGCCGGGAGCGGACGGGAAGCCCTCGAGGTTCTGAAGGCCGATCCCCTTCCGGCGCATCGTTCCGCGATTCTTCTGGATCTCAAGCTTCCCGACACGACCGGAATCGAGCTGGTCGAACCCCTTCGTTCCCTCTATCCCCAGGTACCGGTGGTGATCATGACCGCCCATGCCACTGTCGAGACGGCCGTCGAGGCGATCCGGAAAGGAGCGGCCAACTATCTTGAAAAGCCGATCGATGAAAAGAAGCTTCTCTCCCTGCTCGGAGACCTGACTTCGGCCCCGGTCAGACCGGAGCGGCAGAGCCGGACGGAAGACGGCCTTCCGCTTCCTCTTCTCGCCGGAGAGAGCCCGGCCATAAAAAGGCTGGCCGACCGCATCCGAAAAGCCGCCTCCCACTCCATCCCCATCCTGATCACGGGAGAGTCGGGAACCGGAAAGGAGCTGGTCGCCCGATCCATCCACCAGCTTTCACCCCGGCGCGAAGAGCCGTTCATCGCCGTGAACACGGGGGCCATCTCACGGGAACTGGTCAATTCGGAACTTTTCGGCCACGAAAAGGGCTCCTTCACCAGCGCCCTTTCCCGGAAGGACGGGTGGCTTTCCACCGCCGGCAGGGGGACCCTCTTCCTCGACGAAATCGGAACCATGGACCTTTCCACACAGATCTCGCTTCTCCGCGTCCTGGAAAACAGGACCTTCTACAGGGTTGGCGGGACGGAAGAGCTGTCCTTCCATGCCAGGATCATCGGGGCGAGCAACATCGACCCCCTCCTCCTCGTCAACCAGGGCCGGCTTCGGGAGGACCTCTACTACCGAATGAATGTCTTCCCTATCAATGTCCCCCCCCTTCGCGAGCGTGGAGAGGACATTCTCATCCTGGCGCGGCGATTCCTTGCGGAGGCATTCGACAGCCCCGGCCTCTCCATCGCCATCGCCCCCGCCGCGAGCGAAATCCTGAGGAGCTACCCCTGGCCCGGCAATGTCCGGGAACTCAAGAACCGCATGATCGAGGTGGCGGTGATCCAGGGAACGACATCCCCGAACCGGTTCGATCTCGAAAAAGCGATGATCGCTCCCCTCCTCCACCAGGCCCCTTCATCCACAGAATCCTCTCCTCTCCCTTCCCATCCCCGAACGCTGAAGGAAGGAGAAAAGGACCAGATCCGCCGGGCCCTTTCCGAAGCGGAAGGGAACAAGAGCCTTGCGGCGCGAATTCTCGGCATCAGCCGAAAAGCCCTTTATGCCAAGATGAGGGAATACGGGATCGAAGAGGAGTCCTGACCCTCCCCTCCCCTGGCTTCACGACCCTTCTCGCGGCCCCCCGAGATCCTCATTTCAAAAGCCCCCCGAGGATCCGCAGGATCGTCAGCACGAGAAGAATCCCCTGAAAAAGCCGAATCCGGGAGGATCCCAGCCTCTTCGTGAAGCGCGAGCCCAGGACCGCCCCACCGAGGGCCCCGAGGACGATCGGAACCGTGGGGGGAGCAAGGGCTCCGGAAGCCACGATCTTGAAAAGGGATGCGGCGGCGGCCATCGGAAACATCACCGCCAGGCTCGATCCGACAGCCACGTAGGACGGGTATCGAAAAAAAAGGGTCAGAACGGGGTAGAAGAGGAAGCCCCCCCCGACCCCCAGGATTCCGCTCGTGAGCCCGATGGCCGACAGGACGGGAAACTCCAGGGGTGAACCGGACCGGGATTCTGGGGACGGATGCTCCGTGGGGCGGAACAAAAGGAGAAGCAACGCAAGACAGGTTTCGGCCAGAAAGAGCAGGAGGATGACCTTTCCGGAAAACCGATAGGACAGGAAACCTCCTATGGCTCCTCCGGCCAGGGCCGACAGGGCCCAGAGAACGATTCTCCGGATCGGGACATGGGTCGTCGGTCGGTGAACGAGAATTCCCATGAGCGCCGCGAAGGTCACCTGAATCATGGAGATCTCGGTCGCCTGGAAGGGCGTGACCCCCTGGCCGACCACCAGCGGAAGAAGAAAGAGCAGGGCGGGAAGCAGGACAACGCCTCCCCCGATCCCCAGGAGACCCGAGAGAAAACCCGACACGCCACCCAGCCCGAGGTAGATTCCGACGAGCACAGCCCCCTGAATCATTCTCACCTCCTCCTGGCCCCGGTCAGGAGCTTCCCGTATAGATCGTCAAGGTTTCAACGGACTCCCCCGGAAGACGGCCAAGGGATCCGATCGGTCCCAGGGCTCCCCCCGGGTTCAGGATGGCTCCGAGACCGAAGAGGGATATCGTTTGATCCGATCCGGCGACCATAAAGTTCCTGGCGGGATCGAGGAGCAGAAGCGTGGGGGGAGCCGTCAGGGAGAGGGGGGTTTTGGAAAGAGGCGAAAGAGAGCCACTGCTCGAGCCATAAAGAGTGCTGACGGAATAGATGTCGACGGCGGGGGACGCGGGATCCGGAAGAAGGACAGCCTCGGGCAGCGCCGCCCCGGACAGAGGGACCCCGCCGGAATAGGAAACGGGGAGGGTCCATGTGGAGTCGGGTGCGAGGGAGACGCCCGAAAGGACATCGGCCTGGGTCAGAAGGAAGAGCGTCGTCGAGGCGCCGGAGCCCGAGCCGGTGACCACACCGGCGAGAAACATGACCCCGTCGGCCAGGGGAAGCAGGAATCCCCCGGTGAGGGGGCCGGTTCCATCGGGGAGTGGCTTGCAGGAGGACGGAGTGATCGCACCCCCACCCGTCATCCGAACCAGGGAGGCGGCATCGATGAGGGCGAGGCACCCGCCGGGAGCATCCGCCGTGGTCATGAGGACAACCAGGATCTGGGGGGTCACGGCAGCCAGTGCCCAGGGCGTACTCCCCGAAGGAAGGGTCACCTTCACAAAAGGGCCGGCCGAGGAGAGGGGCACTGGAGAGACGAGGAAGAGCCCCTGACTCCTGCTCCGGACGAGAATTACAAGGTCATTGTCTACGACCGCGCTCCCCCAGACCGTATCGCCGGCACCGATGGAGAGGCGCGACAAAGCGGCAGGGGATCCGGAAAAAGGAAGGCTGTAGGTCGTGGCCTCTCCCGAGGAAGGGCCCGATTCGCCGGCTACAAGGACCTCGGGAGGGGTCACGGGGTTCGAGGGAATTCCGCAGGAGGACATCCCGAGAAGAAGGAGCGTCAGGAGCACTCCGAGCCCCCCCATCAAGGACGGTTCCCGTCGCGGTTCGCGAAACCCAGGTATCGGGCCATGGGCGCCGATCCCAGGGCCCCGAAGGCAATGGTCCCCACCACGACCGAAATGACGATGATGGATGCCTGGGGGGGAAGAGCGTCGTGGGAGAGTCCGAGAAGGGCTCCCGCCATGATGCCGGTCTCGCGGACCACGGACATGAACCCCATTTCCTGGAGGGAAAACCGAGATCGACGGTCGAGGGGAAGAAGGAGAAAGACGACCAAGGGGCGCACCAGAACGACGAGAAAGAGGACAAGGAGAAGCAGACGGATCCAGGAGATTCCCTCCGTCGACCCCGGAATCAGTGTTCCCATGACCAGGAAGATGAAAAAGCTTGCCAGGTAGGCGACGAGATCGTTCACCGTCTTGAAGGCCTCTCCGGAAAACGGGGAGGACTCCTTCTTCGCGGCCTCGGAAGCCCGGCCCACGACCATCCCGAGCACAAAGGCGCAAAGAAGGGCTTGGGCATGGAGGAAGAGGGAGAGCCCGAATCCCGCGAAAAGGGCAGACATCATCAGGACCGGCAAGTTGTCCCGGAAAAGGCCGATTTTACGGTGGGTGGCAAGAAGGATGACGGCCACTCCCAGAAGTGCTCCGGAAAGAGCTCCCCAGAGGATGGAGAAGGAGAAATCAAGGAGCGTCCCTGAGAGGGTTCCTTCCGGTCTCGAGAGAGAGAGAATGAAGAGGGTCATCAGACTTCCCGTGACGTCCCCCAGGGCGCTCTCGGCCACCAGAGTCTCGGAAACCCGGGGGGGGATCGGGAGCTTCCTGAGGATCGGAAGGATGGAGGCGGGATCGGTGGTGGACAGGATCGCCCCCAGGAGGAGCCCCTCGTAAAAAGTCATTCCGAAGAGGTAATGGACGGCGACGGCAAGGAGGATCGACGTGAGGAGAAGCCCCAGGGACACCAGCAGGGCGATCGCGATCCCATGGTCCCGGACCCGGTCGATCCGCGTCCGGATTCCCGCTTCGTAGAGGACGAGAAATACGGCTCCCAGGAGAAGCACATGGCCGGCTCCCATGAGCGACTCTCCGGAAAGGACCCGAAGTCCCGTCGGACCGAGCAGGAGCCCGAGGAGCATGAACCAGAGGATGTCCGGAGTGCGGAGTCGCTCGGAAAGACTGGAGAGAAACAGGGCCGCGATCAGAAGTCCGGAGAGAAGAAGGAGCAGGAGAGAGGCTTTTTCCACGGGATCCTTTCATGACTACCGATATACCGGAGATTGGTTATTCGTGTATAATAGCGTCAAACGGATCTCCAAATCACTCTCCACTCAAGGAGTCCACACCCCATGCCCGTCTATTCCCTTGTGAGCCGGGACCCTGACCATTCCGGAGAAATCGACCTCTGGCATCCGGAACGGATCCCAGAGGAGGAGTTCGGCGAACTCGTTCTGGAGGCCATGCGATGGACAAGCTCCGCCACTTGGCGGGAACAGATTCTTGAAGTGGGACGATACCTGATCGAGAAACATGGCTTCTCGGAAGCAGGCGGAGTCTACCGCATCTCCTATCCCTCCGACTGGTCCAAGCAGGCCGTCGGTGACCGTCTCAGGGCGATTCTGGCCAGGGACCGTTCGGACTAGACCGGCGCACCCCCCCCCGAATGTAGAAAGGCCCGAAAGGATCAATGAACAGCCTGATCCACGCCGACCAGAGCCTGTTCCTCTGGCTCAACAACACACTTGACCGCTCCTGGCTCGATCCGGTCATGGAAGCGGGCACAGCCCTCGGCAACGGCTTCTATCTTTTCCCGATCGGCCTGGCCCTCATGGCCCTGTTCGCCCGAAAGAACTTCCGGCGCGACTTTGTCCTCTGGGCCTCGACCTCCTTTGCCTCGTTCATCATGGGGACGACCCTCAAGCATCTGGTCCACCGCGACCGCCCCCTGGCCGCACTCCACTCGGCCATCGCCTCCCATGCCGTCACCGTCCATGTTCTGGGCCCCTCCCTCTACGCCAACTCCTTTCCCTCGGGCCACACCTTCACCGCATTTTCGACCGCTTCGCTTTTTTCCGGCCTGTATCCCCCCCTCGCCCTTCCTCTCTTCGCCCTGGCGACCCTGACGGGCCTGTCCAGAATCTATGTTGGAGCCCACTTCCCTCTCGATGTTCTGGGTGGTGCGGCCATCGGGCTTTTCTCCACCTTTCTGGTCATGCGGTGGATCGCCCCCCGGTGGATCCGGACAGACGCCACCTCGGAAGGTCCGGGGCCGGCTCCATGAATCTCCTCGACTTCCCTGCGGGACAATGGCCGGATAAATTTCAGGAGCTGGGAGAGGCCCCCTATCGCGGCCGCCAGACCGCTCATTGGGTCTTCAGGAAGGGTCTCGCCGATCCACGGGCGATGAGCAATCTCCCTCCTTCCACCCGCTCCCTGCTAGAGGAGGAAAGGATGCTCGGGATTCCCTCCCTCGAATCGGCGCACACCTCGGTGGACGGAACCCGAAAGCTGGCCCTCCGACTCGACGATGGCCCGATCATCGAATCGGTCCTGATCCCCCGCAAGGGTCGAATGACCCTCTGCCTGTCCACGCAGGCCGGATGCGGCATCGGATGCCGATTTTGCCGCACCGCCTCCATGGGGCTCATCCGGAATCTCTCCCCCTCGGAGATACTGGGGCAATGGATCCAGGCGATGCGTCAACTCGGAACCACGACGGACAGGACTAAGGAAGGGCTCGCCATCGATCATGTCGTCTTCATGGGCATGGGAGAACCCCTGGCCAACCTCGACGCCCTGATTCCGGCCATCCGAAGCCTGACCCACCCCGACGGAATCGGGCTTTCCCCCCGGAGGATCACCGTCTCGACATCGGGTCTCGTCCCGAAGATGCGCCTTCTGGGTGAGGCCAACCTCGGGGTTCAGCTTGCCGTCAGCCTCTGCGCTCCCGATGATCTTCTACGCCGGGAGATCATGCCGGTTGGCCGGATCTATTCCATCGCCGAGATCCTGGAGGCATGCCGGGTCTTCCCTCTCAGAAACCGGGAACGCGTCACCTTCGAATACGTCCTCCTCAGAGACAAGAACGACCGTCCGGAGCAGGCCCGGGCCCTCGGGCGGCTGCTGGCGCCCTTTCGCTCGAAGGTCAACATCATTCCCTTCAATCCCTTTCCCGGGTCCCCCTTCGAACGGCCGGAAGAGGAAGTCGTGCAGGGTTTTGCCGACATTCTTTCGGGATTTCACATTACGGCAACAATCCGGAAGTCCATGGGGCCGGACGTACTTGCGGCATGCGGCCAGCTGGCCAGGGAAAAAATCGCGTCGGCCGGGGCCGAATACAGGGAGGAGACCGTTCCGTGACCCAGACCCAACCCTTCGTCATGAAGGTGATTCTGTACCTTGGTATCGAATTTCTGATGATTCAGGGAGGGATGACCCTCAATCTCTACGGGTCGAGACACAACATCGGCGGGCTGGAAATGGTGTCCTGGTTCGCCATCACGGGAAGCCTTGCGGCGGGAGTGGGATTCGGTGCCCTTCTCTCGGAGGCCCGTCCGGACCCAGAGGCAGGACGGGATCCGGGGTTCATCTGGAGAATCTCTCCCCAGCTTCCCTGGATTTTCGCCCTGACTCTGATGTACGGGGAATCCTTTTTTTATTTTCCCAAATTCTGAGTCGAAGAAATCCTTTTTATTGCTTGACTGCGATTCCCTGCTCCCTGTGACGGGTCAGGGCCGCATTGAGAGCCTCCAGAAACTTCTGGGGCTCGAACTTCACAACATATTCGTCGATCCCGAGTTCACGACCTTTCCGCATGTTCTCCGTCCCGCTCATGGAGGAGTTCATGATCACGGGGATGTTCTTCCATTCAGGGTTTTCCTTGATCTTCTTCACGAAGGAATAGCCATCCATGACCGGCATCTCGACGTCGGAAATGATGGCCGCCAGTTCTTCGGGATTTTTCTTCCAGATCTGAGCCATGACCGAAAGCCCCTCTTCCCCGTTCCGCGCCAGCGCGACCCTGTAGCCATCCTTGTCCAGGGCCTTGGAAAGCATGTTCCGCGCGACTCCGCTGTCGTCGACCACGAGGACGGTCTTCCCGGTGAACTCCGCCTTAGGCAGGGACTCGATGTCGTGCTCCTGCCGGGAATACAGCCCCATCTCCTCGACAATGCTCTCGAAATCAAGGATCAGGAGAACCCTCCCCGCATCCGGCCCCTCTGAGAGCTTGATCGTCCCGACGACGCTCGAATCCTTGTGTGTCGCAGAGGAAGGAAGGTTGATCGGAACGATGCTCTTCCAGGAGACCCGTCGGATCTGGACGCTCTGGTGGACGAGGAATCCGAGGCGGATGCTCGAAAACTCCGTCACGATCACCTGGGAGGAGGTGATGCCGGGCGGCTCGGTCACCCGCATCCACCGCGCCAGGTTGATAATGGGAATGACGATCCCCCGAAGATTGACGACCCCGTCCTGGAAAGGATTGGCGTTGGGGACCGGGGTGATTTCCGGAAGCTTGATGATCTCGATCACCTTGGCTACGTTGACCCCGTAAATCCCTTCCATGATCTTCTCGGGATTGTTCTTGTCCACCTGGAAGATGCGGAAGTCCACAAGTTCCATCTGGTTGGTCCCGACCTGAAGAACTAGATTCTCGATATCTGTTTTACCGCTCATCGTCCCTGGCTCCTGACAAGGTGTTTTGGTGTCCCGGCCGCCGGCCATCGCCCCCTAGCCCTTCGAGAAGACCGACCGGATCAGCTGGCCCATCCGGTCGGACCGGCCGACAACGATCCCCAGAAACTTTTTCAGAAGATTGCCTGAGGCGACATCCTTCATATGGGCCACGCTCTGCTCGATCTTCTCCGAAAAGTCCTGCATTTCTCCGATCCGGCGCTGGACATCCTCGATGCTCTCCCGCATGGCTCCAAGTTCGGAGCCGATCGATTCCACCGTCTTGGAAATCTCCTCGACCGACTTTCTGGTCCGGTCGGAGAGCTTCTTGATCTCCTCCGCCACCACGGCGAACCCGCGTCCAGCCTCCTTGGCATGGGCCGCCTCGATCGCGGCGTTGATCGACAGGAGGTTCACCTGAGTCGAAATCTCGCGGATCTCGAGCCCGATGCTGGAAATCCGTTCGAGAACCGTCTGGAATCGCTCAAGGTTGGCGATCGACTCCTGTCCCTTCCGGATCATGGTCGAGACGTCGATCCGCTCCATCCTCGTCCGGAGGATGTCGGTCATGGACCCGATGTCCCGGTCGTGCATCCGGTTGATTTCCTCGAGCTGGACGATGTAGTTTCTCACAAAGACCAGATCTGACTGAAGCTCGCCCAGCGCGAGACGCTCCTTCTCGCACATTCCGTCACCCATGGTGCCCCTCCCTGTCGGTCCTTCCGTCAACGGTCTGTCTCACCGGCATCTCAGGTGAAGATGTTCGCATCGAAGCCGACTCGCGCCTTTGCTATCCAGTCCAGGAACATCCGGGCTTCCCTTTCCCGGAAAATCGATCCGTGCTGGGGACAGATCATCCGGATCGGAAGGTTCCGGATCTTCGACAGCCAGTATTCGATCGCCCGCGAGGTCGCCACGTAGCGAACGTGAAATCCTTCCATATGCCGGACATGTTCCTCGAAGTTTTCCACATAAAGGGGGGTTTCACCCTTGGGATAGATCGCTGCGCCCAGGTCCCCCGTGAAGAGGATTCCCGAAGCGTGGTCGAAGACGTGGAAGTTCCCGGGAGAGTGAAGAAAGTGGGCCGGGATGAAGTCCAGACGGTTGCCGGAGTTGAGCGTCAGCGACCCTCCCCCGTCCGGAATCCCTTCGATCCGGTCCAGGGCCGTCACCCCGTAGTGCAGGAGAAAGCGGATCCAGAGCGCGGAGACGTGGACACGGGCCGGAGTCATGTCCATCCAGGACGCCAGCCCTCCCCCCACATCGGGATCCTGATGGCAGAGGAAGATGTGGTCGATCTTCTCCGGATCCACGAACTCGCTCATGTTCACGACAACCCTGGAGAAGACACCGAATCCCCCGGGATCGAGCAGGGTTCCCCGCCCGTTGTCGACAATCAGGTACTGGTTCGTCTGCACCCCTTCCTCGAGACCGGTCTCGTCGCGGCCGAGCCAGACGA
>JAJYPO010000166.1 GCA_021795275.1 Nitrospirota bacterium
GGTGATGACCGCCAGGTCGTTGATCAGGAACTTGGCCGGGAAGTTGTCTGTTCCGTCCAGAATGACATCATAGTCAGAGACAATGTCCCGGGCATTGGCCGCGGTGATGGCAAAGGGATAGGTCCGGACCCTGACATCCGGGTTCAGATCCTCGATTTTCTCCTTGGCTGAAAGAACCTTGGGATGATCGAGGTCATCGGTGGTGTGAATGATCTGGCGCTGGAGGTTGGAGAGGTCCACGACATCCATGTCCACGATTCCCAGTGTCCCGACACCGGCGGCCGCGAGATACAGGGCCGCCGGGCTGCCGAGCCCCCCGGCTCCGATGATCAGGACCCGGGACGACAGAAGACGCTGCTGTCCCTTTCCTCCCACCTCCGGAAGGAGAATGTGGCGGGAATACCGCTCGATCCGTTCCTCGGTCAGTTCCATGAAGCCCCCTAAAGAGAGAGATATTTTTCGATCGAAAAGTAGCGTTCATAGCCGTCGCAGACCACAGTCACCACCCGGGAGCCCTCGGGGAGGGTCCGGGCCAGGGCCAGGGCGCCAAAGACATTGGCCCCCGAAGAAATGCCTGCCATGATCCCCTCTTCCCGGGCCAGGCGTTGGGCGGTGTCGATCGCCTGACGATCGGTCACTGTCAGGACCTTCGAGATCACCGATCTGTCGAGGATCTTTGGCACGAATCCGGCTCCGATTCCCTGGATCCTGTGGGGCCCCGGGGCCTTTCCGGACAGAACCGCTGAAGTTTCGGGCTCCAGGGCCCAGACGGGAAGGGCGGGATTGTTCTCCCGAAGGAACCGCCCGACTCCAGAGATCGTTCCGCCCGTGCCGACACCGGCCACAAAGCCGTCCGGAAGACCCCCGAGAGCGTCGACAATTTCCGGTCCCGTCGTCCGGTAATGGGACTCGGGATTGGCCGGATTTTCAAACTGGCGGGGCATGAAGGCTCCGGGTTCTCCCTTCATGATTTCTTCGGCCCGGTCGATGGCCGCCTGCATTCCTCCGGCAGAGGGTGTCAGTTCGACCGTCGCTCCAAGGGCCCGGAGGTGGGAGACACGCTCCTGGCTCATTCCCTCGGGCATGACGATCGTCACGGGATGCCGGTAAAGGACCGCGATCTGGGCCAGCCCTATTCCCATATTACCACTTGTCGCCTCGACAATGCGGGCACCAGCCGGAAGAATACCCCGGTTCCGGGCATCATCGATCATGAAAAGGGCCGGCCGGTCCTTGATGCTTCCGCCAAGACTCCGCGATTCGAGCTTGACCAGAATTGTCCGGCCAAGATCAACGCTGATCCTTGAGAGAGGCACAAGCGGCGTTCGGCCGATGAGGTCAAGAAGGGGAGAAGCCGAAGCCCCTCCCTTGTCTGAAGATGTCACGCGGACTGATCCTTGGAGGATGAGGGTGACCCGACCAAAGGTCAGGTCCCTCCCCCTCCCATGAAAAAGAGGATTTCCAGTTCATCCCCCCCCGACAGGACGGTCCCGTCGAGATCGGATTTTTCCAGAATTTTCCCGTTATGTTCGACCGACACCAGGGCCGGATCCAGCTCCTTTGCCTCGAGTACTGAGCCGACGGTGCTCCCGTCGGCGATCGATTCGGCCTTTCCGTTGACTCTGATCTCCATGCGGACTCCTAGGTTCCCTGCTCCCATGACGCCAGGTATCGCTCCTGTTCGGGCGTCAGGGTGTCGATTCCGATCCCGAGGGCTGACAGCTTCCTCCGGGCGATCTCCCGGTCGACATCCTTGGGAATGGTCAAAACATCCTTGGGAAGGGTCCTGGCATGCTTGACGATGTACTCCGCTCCAAGAGCCTGGTTGGCGAAGCTCATATCCATCACCTGGGCGGGATGGCCTTCTGCGGAGGCCAGATTGATGAGACGCCCTTCTCCCAGGAGCATGATCCGGCGACCGTCCTTCATGACATACTCTTCAACGAAGTCCCGGAGGGGATTCTTCTTGACTGCCAGCTTCTCGAGAGCCGGGATGTCGATTTCGGCGTTGAAATGGCCGGAGTTGCAGACGATGGCCCCGTCCTTCATCACCTTGAAGGACTCTTTGGCGATCACGTTGATATCCCCCGTGACAGTAATGAAAAAATCTCCTACTTTGGCCGCTTCGCGGATCGGCATCACTCCGAATCCGTCCATGGCCGCCTCGAGACCCTTGATCGGATCGATCTCGGTCACGACCACCTTCGCACCCATGCCGGAGGCGCGGCGTGCGATCCCGCTACCACACCATCCGTAGCCGCACACGACGACCGTCGAACCGGCAAAGAGGCGGTTAGTGGCCCGCATGATTCCATCGAGCGTCGACTGGCCTGTGCCGTACCGGTTGTCGAAGAGATGCTTGGTTTCGGAATCGTTGACCGCGACGATGGGATACCCGAGGACCTTGTTCTTGGCCATGGCCTTGAGCCGGATGACCCCGGTCGTGGTTTCCTCGGTTCCCCCGATGACGTGGGGAAGAAGCGACTTGAGATCCGAGTGGAGCATCGAGACAAGATCGGCCCCGTCGTCCATCGTGATCTGTGGCTTTGTCTCGAGGACCGCCCGGATGTGGCTGTAATAGGTGTCGTGATCCTCTCCCTTGATGGCGAAGACAGGGATGCCGTCATTGACGACCAGGGAGGCGGCGACATCATCCTGGGTCGACAGGGGGTTGGAGGCGCAGAGCAGGACATCGGCTCCGCCTGCCTTGAGAGTCTTCATCAGGTTGGCCGTTTCGCTGGTCACATGGAGACAGGCAGCCACCTTTACGCCCTTGAGGGGCTTCGATTTCGCAAAATCCTTGGCGATATCTGCCAGGACGGGCATGTCCCGCCCGGCCCATTCGATCCGGGCGGCACCCATGGCCGCCAGTTTCTTGTCCTTGATGTCACACTTCATTCAAAGCTCCCGTCTGTTCATGAATGTTGGATTGATGTGATCAGGCCAGCCGTTCGGTTTCCCGTCTGAGGCTTTCGGCCATATCGAGTTTTTCCCAGGTAAAATCCTCCTCGCTACGTCCGAAGTGGCCATAGGAGGCGGTCTTGCGATAGATCGGACGCCGAAGCTTCAGGTGATCGATGATCCCCTTGGGGGTCAAAGGAAAGAGCTCCCGGACCACCGTTTCGATGAGCCGCTCGGAAACCGGCGAGGTCTGGTAGGTGTTCACATGCACGGAAACGGGATCGGCCACTCCGATCGCGTATGCGATCTGGACTTCGCACCTTTTGGCGAGACCTGCACCGACAATGTTTTTCGCGACGTAGCGCGCCATGTAGCACGCCGAACGGTCGACCTTGGTGGGATCCTTTCCCGAAAACGCCCCTCCCCCATGCCGTCCGGCACCGCCATAGGTATCGACGATAATCTTGCGACCGGTCAAACCGGCATCCCCATGGGGACCTCCGGTCACGAAGCGGCCGGTGGGGTTGATATGAAAGGTCACGGGACGGCCTCCCAGGAGGTTCTCCGGAAGAACGGGCCGGACCACCTTTTCGATGACATCGCTGTAGATCTGCTCCTGGGTAATTTCGGGAGCATGCTGGGTCGAGACCACGATCGTGTCGATCGCGACCGGAAGATCCCCATCGTATTCAAGTGTCACCTGGGCCTTGCCGTCAGGGCGAAGATAGGGAAGAACGCCCGATTTTCTGAGATGGGAGAGTTGTCGGGTCAGGCGATGAGCCAGAAGGATCGGCATCGGCATGAGTTCTTCAGTTTCATCAACGGCCATGCCGAACATGAGGCCCTGGTCTCCGGCGCCGCCGGTATCCACCCCCATGGAGATGTCGGGGGATTGGGAATGAATGGTCGTCATCACGGCACAGGTCTTGTAGTCGAACCCCGTGGCGGAGTCCGTATATCCGATATCCTTGACGACCTCCCGGGCCACTTCGTCAAATTGAACGTTGTGGCGTGCCGTGATCTCCCCGGCCAACAGGACAAGTCCGGTGGTTGTCAGGGTCTCGCAGGCCACCCGGCCCATGGGATCCTGGGAGAGAATCGCGTCGAGAATGCCGTCGGAAATCTGGTCGCACATCTTATCCGGATGCCCTTCGGTAACGGACTCCGAGGTAAACAGGTAGTGGCTCTTGGCCATCAAATCCTCCTGGATTGAAGACAAAAAAAAACCCAGTGCCATTCAGCACAGGGTTTATCGAATATATCGAGTATTCCTGGACTTTTAGCACTTTTTTTTAAGGTGGTTGCAATAGTCTCAAATCACTCCACCAGAGAGATTGATTCAAATACTAACGCGGGGTCAGGTTGGTGTCAATGTTTTTTTCGAACCGATTTCCGAAGACCCGGCACTATTGAATCCTGCCCGCCTATCTGTTAGGATGACTTCTGCCGGTGTTCACCGGCGACCAAACACGAAGGGGCTGTGGCGCAGTTGGGAGCGCGCAAGACTGGCAGTCTTGAGGTCACGGGTTCGACCCCCGTCAGCTCCACCATTTTTCGCAAGAACTTAAGAAAATCTATTTTATCCCAAGAAACGCCATAGTCATCATATGGTCATCACGAGAAAGAAAAACTCCCCCCCTCTTTGATTTGACCTGATACTGGAACCGAGGCCCCCCCGGCCCGGTTTTCGGTCACTCGGTCCCGTTACTTCCGAGCCCCCCTTTGCGGAGCGTGTCGCGGACGCCTCCTGACCCCTTTGTATCCCACCGAAGGAAAATGGCAGGATCTTCCTCATCAGATCCTCTTGACCGTGCCGCGGCTCATGATAGAAGGATTTCGTTATCCGGAACACAAAACAACCACGGGAAGGGGAGATGGAAGAGAAGAGAGTCGGAAGGGCACGAAAACACCTGACGGGATCCCAACGGGTGAAAGATTGGCGCCTCCGGCACCTCCGGGAATATCACAGGACAGAGGTCCTGCTCCGTGAGGATGATGTGGTCAGGATGGAAGCCATGGCCCGCAGTGAAAACCGGCATACGCTGGAAGGCCGTATCGAAGTCGACGATGCCTATCTTGGCGGAGAACATACAGGAGACCCTCGAATCCTGGGGACAGGCATTCCTGGCTCCGGGGAGCACCGTCATATCGGATTTTTCTGGCCAGCTTTACCGCCCTTTCCCTGCTGGCT
>JAJYPO010000018.1 GCA_021795275.1 Nitrospirota bacterium
GTGGACTAGCCGGGCGACCCCGGAGAGCTCCGCCAAAAAAACGGTCTTCGACCAGGAATCCTCTCCGCGATACCAAGCCACCGACCCATGTTCCCATGGATCGTCCCAGAGGAACGGGTCCGTCCGTCCCTCCACCCGGATCGTGCGTCCGGCATCGTGGCCCGCCAGCATCGTCAGGGGCAGTTCCGCATAAATGGCCCACTCCCGCCAGCTCTCGGGCAGTTCCGTCCGCTCGGGCGCGGAGAGGGTCCATGTGACGGAAAAGCGGTCTGCAAGAAACCGGTAGGTCTTCGAGAGAACGAAGGGAACACCCGCGAGTTCCCCCTTTCCTTCCAGACGGAGATCCCCGTCCGGAGGTGAGAGAACCTGGTAGGGAATCCGTCCCAGATCAGGCGTCAGGGCCGATCCGTCGAGGAGGCCCGGAGCGGGAGTTCCGAGGGGCGCGAATCCTTCTGCAAAGGCCCGGCGGGGACGGCGGTCGTAGACGATTCCCTCCAGAACATGACGATCGTCTCCCACCGGCCGGTCGTGGATCGAGGCGATGCCGGTCTCCCCGGACGCTCCCCCTTCCGATTTCTTCCGCTCTTCCCGGTGGCGGATGTGGTAGGCCTCTTCCTGCCGGGTAAGGGTGTTGGTCAGGTGGAATCCGGTGGTCCGGTCGTCCCATTCGAGCACGCTCCCTCCGTAACGGGGGGTGATCCAGAGATTGTATCCCGTTTGACGGACAAAGAAATCCGTGACCCCGTCTGCGTCGAAGTCTCCCGATAAAATCGCAGGAACCGGGAGCCTCCCCTGCTCCTCGAGGAGCCTCTCGGTCTGGAGAAGATTCGCGTAGGCCTCGTGGCGGAGATTCGACAGATAGACCCCCCCAAAAAGGCCATGCCAGTAAACGTCGTTTCCCTGGGCCTTCAGGTAGGGGGCGAGCACGCCTTCCGGGGGCTCCATATCGGGCCAGCCTTCCCTGAGAAATTCTCCGGTCAGGAGCATTCGGTGGTAGAGGCGATGGACATCCGGGTACTTGATCAGGAAGTTCTCAAAGATACCCCCCCGGAAGAGGGCCCTGAGGTCGGGATCGGCCCCTTCCCGCTCCCACTTCAGGGCCCACTCATGAAAGACATGGCTGGTGCGGGCCGGAAGGGCCCACTCCATCATTTCGGTATAGGAGGCGTTGGGCAGCACGGCCTGACCCGTCGGGTTGCAGTCGGCCACCACCTCCCCCATGGAGGCGACGCGAAGCCACCCCGACTGGGCCGAAAGCATGGCAAAAAGATGCTCGAGATATTTCTCCTCCCAGACCCAGCGATAGGTCTCGGGCCAGATCCCGAACTTTTCACCATCGTCGGCATAAGTCAGAACACGGCCTCCCCGGGCCCGGCGATCGAGAAAAGACAGAAGCTGGTCCACTGGCCGGAAGGGAATCAGATACCGGAGATCCTTGGAGATGGGAAAGATCCGGAGCGGCGCCCCTTCCCAGGAGACGGTGTAGTAACCGTGCAGATCCTCGTCGTCGAGGCCGGCCAGGTGGAAGTGATGGTCGTCAAGCGGCGCGTAGGCCAGGCCCAGGGGAAAAAGTCTCGCCGGCAGGTCGGTTTCCCAAACCCGCTCCGCCAGCCAGAATCCTCCCCCCGACTTTCCGAGCCTTTCTTCGAGATGGCGACGCATCAGATCGACCTGGCGCCGCTGGTCGGCAGACCGGAGCCAGCAGAAAATCGGTTCGTAGAAGCCTCCTCCGATGACCTCGACCTGTCCCCGCTCCACCATTTTTCGAAGGAGATCCAGAAATCCCGGCTCGTTGGCCTCGATCCATTCGAGGAGGGGGCCGGTGTAATGCAGCGAGGCATGCAGGTTTCCGTATTGCCACAGGAGCTCGAGAGTCGGACGATAGCAGCGGTCGAAGGATTCACGGAACACATGGGCAAAATTCCCAACTGGCTGATGGTTGTGCAGAACGAACACCATCGTCGCCCGGCGGTCCCTGTCCGGTCCGTCTTTCCAGAACTCCATCTCACAGCCTCCAGATCGATTTGACAAACTGGTCGTCGGGAACCTGGATCGAGAGGGTATGTCCCCGGGGACACTGGTCGACCATCGTCTCCCCCTCGTAAAGTTCGATCAGTGCGCCGACCCACTCCCCGGATTCGAGACCCAGAAGGCGATAGGGGATGGCGATCTCCCCGATCTTCCGCAATCCCCACAAGGCCTTTCCTCCTTCCTCTCCGTCCAGGGCGACCTCCGTCGTTCCCGGGACGAGAGGACAACGGATGGCCGATTCGCGGTGGTCGAGAAACCGCATGACGACCGAAGCGTCGGTCTTTTCCTCCAGACGGTAGTTTTCGTCGAAGTCGACCCGGATGTACAGGGTCTCCTCGTCGAATCCGTAGTAGACCGCCGAAAGCGGGGACTCCCGGAGATACATGGATCCCTGGAGCTTGTGGTTGTCGAAGAAGCCGGCCCCGGTCCACTCGAAATAATGGGTCACCTCCCCGTCGATCACCGGATGGATGAAGTCCACGGGGAGAGTGATCCCCGCACCCACTCCCGTCTCCCGGATCGGCTCGTTCAGAAGAATGGGCGGAGAGAGTCCCAAAATCCGATAGACATTCTGCTGGTGAACCCGGAACAGGCGGTCGAACTCCGAAGACTGGAGACTCTTGAATTCGTCCCCGTACCACCAGAACCAGTCCGAGCCCTCGGCCGCGAAAAGTTCCCGGCGAGCCCGCTCCATGGCCTCCGGCGAAACCCTTTTCCCCGCCTCTCCCTTCAGGATTTCTTCGAAGGCCCGGCGCGTCTCCCGCAGGAAGCTCCATCCCTTGTTGTCCTCGGGATGGCCGATCCAGATGCGAAAATCGTGGTTGATCCACGAGCCGGTCGCCAGACGGTCGATCGGACGGGAGGGGGTTTGCGCCAGGGCTCCCGAAACGGTTTCCGTCCGGAGAAAGGCGTGAGAAGAGAGCCGCTCGAAGAGGGTCTTCAGAAAGTGGAATCCGCCATCGGCATAGGCTTCCCAGGGATTTTCCCCGTCGAGGATGATCGGGATGGTCGCCTGGCGTCCGGAAGCATCCTCCCGTTTGGCGATCTGCTCCATGAGGCCCAGAAGATCGGAGGCCGCCTCCGTCCCGTTGTAGCGGGCATAGGCAAACCCGATCCGGTCCGAGAGATTCCGGTCGCGAAAGACCATCTTCATCTTGGCCCCGTCGATTGACACCTCGTAGGGTTCGTAGAGGCTTCCCTCCGTGAGGCGGGCCATTTCCCGTGAAATGAAAAGGATGTCCTCGTCGGAGGCCATCCATTCGAGTCCCGCCCCCTTAGCCATTTGGACCACCTCCGGAGAGACAGACCCTTCGGAGGGCCACATGCCCTTTGGCCGAAGTCCAAAGACCTCCTCATGGCGTTTGAGGGCGGTCTCGATCTGGAGGACAGCGTCCTCCGGATAGGCGAACTCTTCCGGCAGGGAGAGATTGGCGTGGGCGCGCCGGGCGGTCTTCGACGAGACAAGGAGCGGGAGAATGGGATGGAAATAGGGTGAGGTCGATATTTCGATCCGTCCCTCCCGGGCGAGGGAGCGGTAGAGGGGCACCAGCTCATTCAGAATTTTCCTCTGAAGGTCGAAGAGAGCCTTTTTGTCCCCTTCGGTGAAGTTCGCTCCCTGGCCGATCCACTGCTCGACCTCCGGATGGCGCGCCCGGGCGGCATAGCCGAACCATGTGAGGTTGAACCACATCTGAAGATCGAGAAAGTCCTGGGCGTTCATCTGGGTGACGATTCGCCCGAAATCCTCGTCCTTTGTGGGTTGCCGGGACTGAACCTTCTGCCACAGGAAGAGATAGCGGGGATAAGGCTTGATCATGGTCTCGTAGGCACATGAAAAGAAGTTCCGCACCAGAAAGATCTTGTCCCCGTTGTCGAGTTCGGTAGCGGGCTTGAGGGATAGCTCCTGGTAGGAGTCGACCACCCGTCCTTCCGCCAGGGCCAGTATCTGGTCGAGGAGGATCGGAACGATGTTCACCGTCTGGCGGACCTTCGGAAACAGCCCCGCCATATGGGGGATGTCGTAATAGCCCCGGACGCCGTGAAGACGGACCCAGGGCAAGACCATCTCGTTGGTCAGGGGATCGATATAGGACGGCTGATGCATGTGCCAGACAAAAAGAATATTGGCGTTCAAAAGAGATCCTTTTCCAGAAAAGACCTACTGCCGGTTTTCCCGGAGCCAGCGTTCGACTCCCTCCTGGGTCACCACGACGATGCCTCCCGGAGAGACAAAAAAGAATTTCCGGTCCTCCTCGGGGGAAAATCCGATACGGAGATCGGCCGGAATCCGGACGTCCTTTTCGACGATGCATCGGTTCAGGCGGGCGTATCGCCCGATATCGACACCGTTGAAGACCACCGATTCGGAAACATGGGAGTAGCTGTTGACCCGGACGCTGTGCGACAGGATCGATCGGTCGATCTGTCCACCCGAGATGATGGTGCCTCCGCAGACAATCGAATCGGTCGCAACCCCCACCCGCTTGTTCTTTTCGTCGGCGAAGACGAACTTGGCCGGAGGCATCTGGGGGCGGTAAGTCCTGATGATCCAGTAGGGGTTGTAAAGGTTGAAGGACGGGGTCACCGAGACGAGGTCCATGTTGGCTTTCCAATAGGCGTCGATGTTCCCGATGTCGCGCCAGTACCCCTTCTCCACGTCGTCCATTCCGGGAATGGTGTTCTGGCTGAAGTCGTAGACGTAGGCCTGCCCCTCCGACGCGAGACGGGGGAGGATATTGTGGCCGAAGTCGTGCTTGGATGAAGAAATCTCGGAGTCTTCCCTCAGGACGGCGAGCAGATCCTTCGTCCGGAAGATGTAGTTCCCCATGGAGGCCAGCGCGGTGGTTCCGCCGGGAACCGTGGGCTCCGGAGACGGCGGCTTCTCGACGAAGTCCCGGATGCGGTCGCCTTCAGTCCGGATGACCCCGAACTCCCGGGCCTCCGGGAGGGGGACGGGGATGGCCGCGACGGTCACCGCTCCCCCCGTCTCCAGATGGTGATCCAGCATCTGCCGGATGTTCATCTTGAAGATGTGATCCCCTCCGAAGATGCAGACGTGGTCCGGTCTTTCGTCGAGGATCAGGTTCATGTTCTGAAAAACGGCATCGGCCGTTCCCTGGAACCAGTGGGGTCCGGTCCGCATCTGGGCGGGAACCGGATCGATGTACTGGTCGAGAAGCGGCGAGAGGCGCCATCCCCGTGACAGGTGCGTGTTGAGGGAATGGGACTTGTATTGGGTCAGGACCTTGATCTTCGTAAAGCCCGAATTGACGAAGTTCGACAGGACGAAATCAATGATCCGGTAGGCTCCTCCAAAGGGAACGGCGGACTTGACGCGGTCGGCGGTCAGGGGAAAGAGGCGTTTTCCTTCTCCCCCCGCCAGAATAACGGCCAGAATGTTCTCCCTGTCCCGATGATCCATCGACAACCTCCAGCAAGGGGTTCAGGAATTTCCGAGAAAGGTGCGGTTCAGTATGCGAAGAATTCCTGTACGGGCGGGAGAGAGGGAAAAGAGACCCCAGAAAAACAGAAGGAGGGAGGAAAAAAGGTAGGCCACCCATTTTTCCCTTCGTTCATGACGAAGGAGAAGACGCACGGAGTAGACCGCCCCAAATCCCCCCACGATCAGAAATATCCAGTCATATACCATTTTCCCGCGACTCCCCCTTGGGATTCATCCTACCAGAATCGCGGGAAAAGGCCAATTGACCGGAAGAATCCTCCGGCAGACCGTCAAAGGCCGCCGGAGGAAAGAATACTTGAAGGAAGGATTCAGGAACGGATTTACTCTTCTGAAATCTGACCGGGATGGCGGGTTGAACGGCGGCGGGCGACGATGGAGAGACGGACCGACTCGCGCTTGAGCTCAAGGAGATAGGTCCGGCGCTCAATCTCGGAAATAGGTTGCTTCAGGGCCTCTTCGGCGTTCTGACGCGCCCTCTTGGCCATCTGTTCGTCGATCTCGTCGGCGCGCTCCACCGTATTGGCCAGGATGATCACGGATTTTGGAAGGACTTCGGCCACGCCTCCGCTCACATAGTATGAATAGAGGGCCTCCCCCTTGCGGACCACGAGCTCTCCGGGATCGAGAAGCGAAATGAAGGGAGAATGGCCCGTCAGGACGCCGAACTCCCCGTCCACTCCGTTGGCCTTGACAAAATCCACCTCTTCGGAGATAAGCTCCCGCTCCTGGGTGACAAGAGTCAGCATGAAGGACATGGCCTAGGCCTTTCCCTTGAGCTTCTCGGCCTTTTCGAGAGCTTCCTCGATCGTCCCGACCATATAGAAGGCCTGCTCCGGAAGGTGGTCGTATTTCCCTTCGACGATCCCCTTGAATCCCTTGACGGTGTCCTCCCGGGAGACATACTTGCCGGGGGATCCGGTAAAGACCTCGGCCACGAAGAATGGCTGGGAAAGGAAGCGCTGGATTTTCCGGGCCCGGGCCACGATCTGCTTGTCGTCCTCTGAGAGTTCGTCCATCCCGAGGATGGCGATGATGTCCTGGAGATCCTTGTACTTCTGGAGGATCTTCTGGACCGAACGGGCCACACCGTAGTGCTCGTCGCCGATGATCATGGGATCCAGGATCCGGGAGGTCGAATCCAGCGGGTCGACGGCCGGATAGATGCCGAGTTCGGCGATCTGCCGGGAGAGGACGACGGTGGCGTCGAGGTGGGTGAAGGTGGTGGCCGGAGCCGGATCGGTCAGATCGTCGGCCGGAACATAGACCGCCTGCACCGAAGTGATCGATCCCTTCTTTGTGGAGGTGATCCGCTCCTGGAGCTGTCCCATCTCGACCGCCAGGGTGGGCTGGTATCCCACAGCGGAGGGCATGCGGCCAAGGAGGGCCGAAACCTCGGCACCCGCAAGGGTGAACCGGAAGATGTTGTCTACAAAAAAGAGCACGTCGCGATTTTCCTCATCCCGGAAGAATTCGGCCTGGGCGAGTCCCGTGAGGGCGACGCGAAGCCGGACGCCCGGCGGCTCGTTCATCTGGCCGTAGACGAGGCTCGTCTTGTCGATGACCTTCGACTCGTTCATCTCGTTCCACAGGTCGTTCCCTTCGCGGGTTCGTTCACCGACTCCGGCAAAAACCGAGAATCCCCCATGCTCCATGGCGATGTTCCGGATGAGCTCCATGATGATGACGGTCTTTCCGACCCCGGCTCCTCCGAAAAGTCCCGTCTTGCCACCCTTCGCGAAGGGAGCGATCAGGTCGACCACCTTGATCCCCGTTTCGAAAACTTCGGTCGCCGAGGCCAGTTCGTCAAAGGAAGGCGGATCGACATGGATCGGGCGCATATGTTCGGAGGAAATCGGACCGCTGTCGTCGATCGGGGCTCCAAGGACATCCATCATCCGTCCGAGAACTTTCTGGCCGACAGGTACCATGATGGGCTTTCCGGTGCTGGTCACCTTCGACCCCCGGACCAGTCCGTCGGTGGTCCCCATGGCGATCGTGCGGACCGTGCTCTCTCCCAGCTGCTGCTGGGTCTCGAGAATCAACCCGGATCCTTCGACTACGAGCGCCACATAGGTCCCGGGAAGTCCCCCCTCAAACCGGACGTCGACAACCGGTCCGATCACCTGAACAATTTCACCCGTCTGCATTCCGAACACTCCTCATTTTTCCTGGTCAACGATCACGCACCCCGGAACGAACGTCCGGAGAGATCAATCCAAGCTTTAAACCCTATCCCTGCTGTACCGCATCCGCTCCCGAAGCGATTTCGGAAATTTCACGGGTAATCGCCGCCTGCCGGAGCTTATTGTAGATCAGGGTCATCTGGTAAATGACTTCCTTCGCATTGGAAGTGGCGTTCCGCATCGCCATCATCCGGGCGCTGTATTCACTTGCGAAATTTTCCATGACACGCTGGAAGACGATCGATTCGAAGTAACGGGGAATCAGGACATCAAGGATTTCCGTTGTGTCCGGTTCATAAAGATATTCCCCCAAAAAGGGCGAGGCGCCTTTTCCTCCACCCTCCACCACGTCCGGTCCGATCGGAAGGAGTTTTTCCACCCGGGGCTTCTGGGACAGAGTCGAGACGAATTCGGTGAAAAAGACCCAGACCTCGTCCCAGCGGCCCTCCTGAAATTCTTCGATCGCCACCTGGGTTGCGGGAAGAATCTCCTCGATCTTTCCCCGGTCCTTCACTCCCGAAATGGATCCTACGGCCTTGAGTCCGGTTCTCCGGAGAAAATCCTGGCCTTTCTTCCCGATGGCCACAAACTCGAAGCGGACCCCCGGTCGATCGGCCATGAATTTGTTCACCTGCCGGATGACGTTGGCGTTGATCGGACCGCAAAGCCCGCGGTCTGTGGTGACAAGGATGATACCGATCGTCGTCACAGGCCGAGTCTTGAAGAAAATGTTCGGTCTGTGGGATTCGATGGCCGACAGACGCACCATCAGTTCGAGGATCTTCTCGGCATAGGGCCGGGTGTCCCGGACGCGCATCTGGGCCTTGCGCATCTTGGCCGAGGCCACCATCTCCATGGCCTTCGTGATCTGTCTAGTATTCTTGACCGACTTGATTCGGCCACGGATCGAGCGTAAAGAGGGCATGGGCTATCCGTTGAATGAAGCGGTGAATTCGGCCAGGCCTTCCTTGAGGGAGGCGATCGTCGCCTCCGACAGTGCCTTCTCTTCCCGGATCGTCCGGAGGAGATCGGCCTTTCGGCTGTCGAGATAAAGGAAGAATTCCTTTTCGAAGGTCCCGATGCGGTCCGGCTTGATCCCGTCAAGGAATCCGTTGGTCACGGCAAAAATAATCGCAATCTGCTTCTCGACGGGAAGCGGAGAGTAATGGCCCTGCTTCAGAATCTCCGTCAGACGGAGCCCCCGCTCGATCTGGTCCCGCGTCGTCTTGTCGAGATCGGAGGCGAACTGTGCGAAGGCGGCCAGTTCGCGGAACTGGGCCATCTCGAGACGCATCTTCCCGGCCACCTGTTTCATGGCCTTGATCTGGGCCGCACCTCCGACCCGGGAGACAGAAATTCCAGGGTTGATGGCCGGACGGATACCTGAATAGAAGAGATCGGTTTCAAGATAGATCTGCCCGTCGGTGATGGAGATGACGTTTGTCGGAACGAAGGCCGAGACGTCTCCGGCCTGGGTCTCGATAATGGGGAGGGCGGTCAGTGAGCCCCCGCCGTTCTTTTCGTTCAGACGGGCAGCCCGTTCGAGGAGACGCGAATGAAGATAGAAAACATCGCCGGGATAGGCTTCACGACCCGGGGGACGGCGAAGGAGAAGAGACATCTGGCGGTAGGACCAGGCATGTTTCGTCAGATCATCATAGACGATGAGAGCATCCATCCCGCGGTCCCGGAAGTATTCTCCCATGGCACAGCCGGCATAGGGAGCGATGTACTGAAGCGCCGCAGGCTCGGCAGCGGAGGCGGAAACGACGATGGTATACTCCAGGGCTCCGTGCTTCTCGAGGGTTCGGACCACATTGACCACGCTCGAAGCCTTCTGGCCGATGGCGACATAGATGCAGACGACGTTGTTGCCCTTCTGGTTGATGATGGTGTCAAGGGCGATGGTGGTCTTGCCGGTCTGACGGTCCCCGATGATGAGCTCGCGCTGTCCCCGCCCGACCGGAATCATGGCGTCGATGGATTTGATCCCGGTCTGAAGGGGAACCGAGACGGATTTTCGGGTCGAGACCCCCGGAGCGATCTTTTCGATGGGAGAATGGAGCTCGGCCTTGACCGGGCCCTTTCCATCCAACGGCTCTCCCATGGGATTCACCACGCGGCCGACCAGGCCGGGTCCTACGGGAACCTCCATGATTTTCCCTGTCGTACGGACCTCATCCCCGACCACGGCCTCTTCGCCGCCCTCGAGAATAACCGCACCGATTTCGTTCTCCTCGAGGTTCAGCACCAGGGCAGACCCCCCCTTGATGATCTCGAGCATTTCCCCGTACATCGCCTTTTCAAGGCCGGATATGCGAAGAATCCCGTCTCCGGAGGAGAGGATCGTTCCGCGGTCAGAAGTTTCTACGCCGCCCTTGAAGCTTCCAAGGTTTTTCATCAGGTTTTCGGTAATCTCTGAACTTTTCAAGGCCCCCTCGTCTCGATTGAATGTCGCCCGCCAGGCGAGCTTTTATCCATTTCCTGTTTTCCTCCCCATCCGGGAGGGAACATCAGGCCGTCTTCAACAGCTGCCGCTCAAGCTCCCGCAATCTTGCGGACAGGCTCGCGTCCCAGACCCTCGACCCGATCCGGATCTCTAGCCCCGCCAAAAGTTCGGGGCGAACCTTCCAGACCGGCTTTACCGAAAGGCGTTTTCCCGCCGGAACCGAAACGGCCAGCTCTCGCCCGGGCCCTTCATTGACAAAGTGGAGAAGGGCTTCCTCTATTTTCGTCCGAACCTCTGCCGGAAGGACTGCGGGGGAGTGAACCTCCACGACGACCCTTCCCGCATCGAGGTCAAACCTCTCCAGAATCTCCTTCTCAAGGGAAGGAATAGCATCCCAGAGATTGCCCTCCAGAAGCGGTACAAGAAAAATGTCTGCCTTTTCCGGAAGGGCTTCCCCCATCGATTCCTTCAAAAGGCTCAGAAAGAAGCCGGCCTTGTCCTCCAGGGAATAGCGACCGTCCAGGCCAAAGCTCCTGGCAGGCCTGATCTTCCGGATACGATTCATCGTGTCCAGCAGCCCCATCCAGCGATCAAGATTTCCTTCATCCCCCTGGACCGTCCCCGCGATCGCGTCGGCCCATTTCACCAGAAAACGTCCGTCGATCTGTCGGCCCATCACCCGGCCTTCCGTTCGTCGAGAGCTTTCATCGCCTTGTTGATATAAAGAACCTTCTGTGTATCAGAGAGACTTTCCTCGAGAAGCGTCTCGAGGCTCCGTACGATCAGCGTCACGGTTTCCGTCCGGAGCTCCGCCTTCATCTTTTCCCTGTCGGCCGCAATCTGGGCTGCCGCCTTGTCGAGCTCGGCCTTGACGGATTGAGCCAGCTCCTTCTCCCGCTCTTCGCGAAGGGTTTTTGCCATTTCCTCGGCCTGACGGATCATGGCGTCGGACTGGGCCCTGGCTTTTTCCAGAAGGGCGCGCTGTTCGGCCAGAATTCGTTCGGCTTCCTCCCGGCTGACACGGGCTGCATCGAGATCCGAGGAGACTTTTTTGCGGCGTTCTTCAAGAATCCGGGTCAGCGAGGGATACAGATACTTTCCGATGATGAAAAGCATCAGCGTAAAGGAAACGACTGACCAGAAGACGAGAGAGGGAAAAAACTTCGTATCAAACTGGGGCATGATCCTGTCCTTTGATTCCCTGATGGGGATCCGTCCGGCCTCTTTTCAAAGCCGGTTCGTCCGGCATTTCGGACTCCGGATCCTGAAAGTGGCCTACTTCCTGAGACCCATGATGATGAAGGCGATCACCAGCGCGTAAAGGGCGACGGCCTCAGATAGTGCGAAGCCGAGCCACATGTATTTGGAGACGCGGCCTTCGATTTCGGGCTGACGCGCCACGGCCTCGATCATCTTTCCGAAAATATAGCCGATTCCGGCGCCCGACCCAGCGACCCCGATAGCGGCCGCACCCATACCGATCAACGCTGCTGCATGCACATCCATGAAAAAGATCCTCCCGATGATTGGAAACAGTCTGTCGTTAGTGATTCAACTTCATCGCCTGACCCAGATAGACGGCGGAAAGGACGGCGAAGATATAAGCCTGGATAAAGGCCACCAGGACTTCCAGCAAATAAAGGACGACCGAAATCGAGAACGGTAGCCACTTGAGATAGATCGCAAGCGACGTGGTCAGACTCAGGAGCACGAAAAGAATCGTATGTCCCGCCGTCATGTTGGCAAAAAGACGAACCGCCAGCGAGAGCGGCCTGGCCAGCTGGGAGATGATCTCGATCGGCACGACGAGGGGCATCATCCAACCGGGAACTCCCTCCGGAACGAGGATGGACAAAAATTTCATTCCATGCTTGGCAAAACCGATCGCCAGACTGACAAGATAGACCGTAACGGCGAGAAGGCCTGTGACGACGATCTGCGAGGTGATGGTGTAGACTCCCGGAATCAGGCCCAGAAAGTTGCTGAGGAAGACGAAAAGAAAGAGTGTGAAGACTGGCAGAAGAAATTTTTTGCGATTCTCCGCTCCAAGGTTCTCGTCGACGACCGTCGTCAGCGTGTCGAACAACATCTCCATCGAGGTCTGGAATCGCCCCGGAACGAGGGTCGCAACGCGGACGAAGTAGAGGCTCGCCAGCGCCGTGATTCCGACGACAAGCCAGAGGGATACCACCGCCTGGGTCACAGAGATGTCGAACCCCAGAAGGTGGAGCCGAATGATCGGATGAAGAAAAAACTCTTCCAGAGGATTGCCTTGCAAACACGCCTCCAAAATTTACATGTGTTCTGACAGGGACGGGACGTCAGCCCTTGTCCCTGTCGTCTTCGATCAACCGGTTCATCTCGCGGAAGACAAGCCAGAACCCTGTCACCCCGCCGACCACCAGTCCCACGAGAGAAAGAGCCGGAAAGATTTTCATTCGAAGAAGGGAGTCCAGGTAATACCCGACGGCGGCAAAGACAAACGTGACAGCCACCAGCTCGAAGCCGATCCTCGCAATGAACCAGCCACCACGATTTTGCTGGGACATGACAGACTCTTCAGGCTAAGGAAATATCCGCTGCGTCGCGAATCTGCAACCTATTTGATTCTATCTCAAAAAGGCATATCTTTTTTATTATATCCAGATTGACGGGCATATTCAAGTCTGGATCCACCTCCGGCTCCGAGGATCCCTTGGCTTTGGCCGGAGGTCCGGTGTACTCTTAACAGGAGCGGCTTTCCGGGCGGAGAGCCGTGCCCATTTCCTCCAATATAAGGATCTGTCGATGATTCCCCGCATTCTCTGGCTTGTTTATGGATACATTCTGGTCTTTCTGACAGGAGGGGCGCTTCTGATGACCCTCTTCGTGGCGCCCACCCTTTTCGCCCGTCTCGGAGTCGCAAGGGCAGGCGATGCCGTCTCCGTCCTCTTTCCCGGATATTTTCACCTTCTCTTCACCGGGGCGATCGTTGAGCTCGCGCTTCTCCTCATCCTTTCGAGGATCTCCTCGCGGCCCACGAAAAACCTCATCTGGGGGTGGGCGGCAGGCTTCGCGATTTCGGGAGCATTGGCCCTCTATCTCGGACCCCATGCCCTGGAGCTGAAACAGCTTCACGACCAGATGCCGGGAGATCCAGGACGGGCGAAAGACTTCGCCACGGCCCATCGCCTTACATTCTTCCTAAACCTCTCCCTGCTCCTAGGCCTTCTCGGTGCAACGTTGTCCCTTCTTTCGGGAACGGTCACCCCTTTCTCGGAAAAAACTCCTCCGGCCCCGCGACAAGAAAATCCGGTCTGATCGCCGGGTTGCCCGAGGGATCCCCGAACCCCCAAAGAACACCGCAGGTCCGGACCCCCGCCCGATTCCCGGCCTCGATGTCGACGGCGCTGTCTCCGACCATGAGGACCCGGCCGGAAATCGCGCCCCGGCTTTCCACGACATGGCGGACAGGCATGGGATGGGGCTTTCGCTCCGGACAGGTATCTCCCCCCACAACCGCCACAAAAAGGGAGTCGGCTCCCAGCCGTTCGAGAAGAGAACGGCAGAGACCTTCCCGCTTGTTCGAAACTACGGCGGAAGGAACGGACAGACGGGCGATCCCTTCCTTCATCCCGTCATAAAACCGCGTGTTGTCGGCCAGATGAACCTGGTACCAATCGAGGAAGATTCCGATCGCCGTCTCGATCCTCTCCGATGGCACCTCCGTGGGCAGGGCCTGCGTCACAAGGTGTCGCACCCCCTGCCCGACCATCCGGGAAAAGCGGTCGAAGGGAACGAGGGGATAGCCGAGCTCCCTCATGGCCACATTCGTCGCCTCCACCAGATCCAGCCGAGAATCCACCAGTGTCCCGTCCAGATCCCACAAAATGAGGTCGTAGTCCTCGAGCCTTATCGATGGCTGGGCCATTTCCTTCCTCCCCTCACGAATGTCCCCGGCCATTCCCCTCCCCCTCTCCCGAAGCCTCCCTCAGGACATCCCCCAGCCGGTTGAAGAGGACGACCAGGAGAACGATGAGCCCTCCGGAGGCCAAAAGCCAAGGAGCGCTGTTCATCGTCTCCAGAGACTGGCTTTCCGAAAGAATGTTTCCCAGACTCGGATGGGGCTCGGAGAGCCCCAGACCGAGAAACGACAACCCGGCCTCTCCCACGATGAAAGCCGGAATGGACAGCGTCACGCTGACCAGAAGATAGTAGCGCATGTTGGGCAGAAGATGGCGAAAAATAACCCGGGCTGGCGTCGCCCCGGCCGCCACGGCCGCCAGGACGAAATCGCGTCCGGACAAGGACAGGACCAGACCACGCACCACCCGGGAGAGCGACGCCCATCCGATGAGGCTCAGCGATCCGGTAATGATCAGGGTGATCGCCTCGCTCGAAAGGCCATAGGGAACGATAGAACGAAGCCCCATCAGCAGGTAGAGGGCTGGAACGGCCATGACAATCTCGGAAAGGCGCATCAGGATCCGGTCGATCCAGCCTCCGGCATACCCGGCCACCATCCCGACCACGGTTCCGATGGTGAAGGAGATCGCCACTCCAAGAAGAGAAAGCAGAAAGGAGAATCGCATGCCATAGAGAAGCCGGGAAAAGACGTCCCGCCCGAAAAGGTCTCCTCCCATCAGAAAGAGGCGGCCTGGAGCCCTGGCGCAGAGAAGATGGCGGGACGAATGGAAAAGTCCCCACATCGTGTAGGATTCTCCCCGGCAGAAAAACCGGAGGGGAACGGTTTGACCGGACGGGACATACCGCCGCCTGACCGGATCCTTGAGAGTCAGAACGGGCACCACCAGCCCGCCCTTTCCGAACGACGGCCAGATGGCGGGAGCGTAAGGAAGGTCGAACCGAACGGCGTCATAGCGGTAGGGGGCCAGAAATTCTGCGAAAAGGCTTGTCGTTCCGAGCACGATAAGCATCGTTCCCGTAATCCCGATCTTCTTGAAAAAGACGAGCCACTCTTCCTTCATGCCCGTTCCCTGACCCGAGGGTCGAGCAGGAAGAGCATGAGATCGGACAGGAGGTTCCCCAGAAGAAGAAGAACGGCTCCCATCAGGACCCCGCCCATCACGAGGTAGAGATCCCGGGTCATGACTGCGTGAAGCATGAGCCGCCCCATTCCGGGCCAACCGAAAATCATTTCGGTAAAGGCCGCCCCCGAGAGAAGTCCTCCCAGCTCCATGCCGAAGAGGGTGACCAGCGGATTGACTGCGTTCCGGAAAAGGTAACGCCAGAAAAGAATGCGCTCGCGCAGGCCGCGGCCCCGGGCTGCGGCCATGAACGGCTGGGAGAGGACCTCCAGGACCGACGACCGCATGAGGCGGTAGAGCACCCCGAAGCTTCCCAGAGCCAGGGTCAGCGCAGGAAGGACCAGATGGTGCAGGAGATCGAGAAGGCGCGCGCCGGGATCGGCCTGGGCCGAAAGGGCCGAGCGGGCCCCCCCGATCGGGAACCATCCCGTCTTTTCGGCCAGGAGCAGTCCCAGAAGGGCGAGAAAAAAGGAGGGGACGGAGATGGACAGGTACGAAAAGGAAAGAAGGGAGCGATCGAAGATTCCCCCCTCCCGCCGCGCCCCGTAAACCGCCAGGGGAAGGGCAGCCCCCCAGGACACCAGCACGGCGGAGGCGGTCAGGAGAAGGGTCATGGGAACCCTCTGCCCGATCAGGTCGGAGACGGGAACGTGGTAGGAAAAGGAATAGCCCAGATCCCCGTGGAGGAGGGCGCTCATCCAGTGGAGGAACTGGGTGAAGAAGGGAAGACCCAGTCCGTACTGTTCCTTGAGAGAAGCGATCACGCGAGGCGAGATCTGGGGATTCATGGCCATCTGGGAAAGAAAATCTCCCGGGGCGAAATCCATCATGACAAAGGAAAGGAAAACGATCCCCAGAAGGACCAGGAGCATGTGGGACAGGCGGAGGAGGACGGCCCGGATCACCGGATCACCAGCCGGGCTTTCTGTGTGACGAGTGAGATGTGGGGGATGACCCCGCCCAAGGGCGTCGGGTGGATCCCGCCAAGTGTCTTCCGGACAGCCGTAATAGAATCGGGACTTACCAGGTCGACCATCGGAACCTCCCGGGTAGCGATTTCCTGCCACCGGTCGTAGATCTTCTTCCTTTTGACCGGGTCGAAGGTGGCGACCCCCTGGTCAAAAAGACGGTCCACCTCCGCCTCCCAGGGGGTGGAGGGGGCTTTTTCTCCCGGATTCCAGAGATGGAGGAATCCGGATGATCGCCAGACCGTCGCGTTCCCGTGCGGATCAAGGGTTCCGGTGAGACCGAAGAGGAGCATTTCCCACTGGTGGGAGGAGAGGACCATCGTCGACAGCATGTTGAACTGGAGCGGAACCACACGGACCCGGATGCCCAGCGGGGAGAGCATGGCCTGGACCATCTGGGCCATGGAGAGACGCTCGGGGGATTCGGTGTTGGTCATGAGCAAAACCGTCACCGGATGACCGGAGGAATCGTAGAGGCGGCCCTTTTTCCGGACGAACCCATCCCGCGCCAGCAGCGCTCTGGAGCGAGGGAGATCATGATGGTACCGGAAGACCGCCGGGTCGAAGAAGGTCTTGTTCGCCGGGCTGACCGGCCCGGGAATGGGGGCTCCCAGGCCGTTGTAGATCACATTGATCATCGCCTTGCGGTCCAGGGCGAAGGCGATCGCCTGCCGGAAGCGCCGGCTCCGGAACCAGGCGACCTTGTAGGCGGGGATCGGGGCCGTCTGGTTTTCGTTGAAGGTCAGGAAGGTCTCCGCCTGGGAAGGACCCCGGAGGAGAAGGCGGAAAGCCCGGGCCCGGGCGGCGTCGGAGAGGACCGGAACCTGGGACGGGCTCACCCCGATCAGGTCGCTTTTTCCAGCCAGGAAACGCAAAAGTTCGCTATTCTGGTTGGGAATGATCCGGAGCACGACCCGGTCGAGGTAGGGGAGCTTTCCCGGAATCGGGCCCTTCAGGCCCCGGGGAGGTGTGTAAAGAGGATTGCGAACCATAAGAATATATTGGCCGGGGACATACTTTTCGAGCCGGAAGGGACCGGTCCCCACGATTTTTTGAGGAGGGGTCCTCACCGACCAGGAGGTGTTGAAGCGACCGGCATCCACGTCCCTGGCCAGAAGATGCTCCGGAAGGATCTCCACCCCCAGTTCCTCGAGAAGGGGAGCGAAGGGCTTGGCCGTTTCAAAGACGACCGTCCTGTCGTCCACGGCCCGGACAGTGAAAGGTTTCCCGTCGACCATGAGAATGTCCCGCACGGCAGCGGCCACCGCCGGATTGTAGTAGACGCGGTTGAAAGTGAAGACCACATCGCGGGACGTAAGGGGGACACCGTCCGACCACCGGACACCCTTTTCGAGTCGGAAAGTCACCTTCAACCCGGAGGGATCGACCGTCCAGCGAGAGGCCAGGTCCGGCCGGATCTGGCCATCATAGGGAGAGACCCGCGTCAGCCCCCTGAAGAGATAGCCCAATACCTGGGTGCTGGTCGTTTCCTGGGCCAGGGCAGGATTGAAGGTTTTCGGATCGGAGAGGATGTCGAAGGTCAGATGGCCATGCAGGGGCGTCGTGCGGGGAATGAGAGAAAAGACCCGGTCACTCCCCGAAACCCCTCCCCGGGAACAGGAGGGGAGGAGCGCAAGGAGCAACGCGAAAAAAAGCCGGAGTCCCAATTCGCACCAAAACCCGTCAGGGTTTTTTCGCGGAAGGGACCGGAGCCGGAGCCTTGGCGGGAGCCGGTGGAGCGGGAAGGGCCTGGATCGGAGCGTTGAGAAGAAGCGAGGATCCGACGGTATTCTGCTTGATCAGGGCCAGCGACAGGGAGGTCACCATGAATACGGTCGCAAGAACCACCGTCACCTTTGTCAGAAAAGGCGTGGCTCCCCGTGCCCCGAACATCGACTGGCTGGAGCCCCCGATCATGACGCCGGTCTCGGCTCCTTTTCCGGACTGCAGAAGAACGGCGGCGATGATGAGAAGCGAGGTAAGGACATGGATGATCGTGATGAAGATGCTCATGAAGCGGTTCCTTCCATAAATGATTGAATATCATCAGACACATCTGACAAAAACCTTCAGGGATGCCCGAAGAGACGATCGAAAACCCGAAGGACGCATTGGGGCTCGAGAAAGGCCGTTCCCACCAGGAATCCATGGACCGTCCCCTTTTCGCAGAGCCCTGCAACGCTGTCGTCGTTGACCGACCCCCCGTAGAGGAGCCCCGATGCGACGTCTTCTCCGAAGCTCTTCCGGAGGAGGCAGGAAACCTCGCGTATATCTTCGAGGACGGCCGTCCGTCCCGTCCCGATGGCCCAAACCGGTTCATAGGCCCAGTAAACAGGGATCCCGACCCCTTCGCCGCGAGCCTTCACGACTCTCTCCCGGACAGGTCCGATCTGCCGGGCCCAGACCTCGGAGCAGATTCCGGCCTCCCTCTCCTCCCGGGTCTCCCCGAAACAGACGACCGGCAGAAGCCCAAGTGAAAGCGCCCGGGAGGTCTTCTCCGCCACCGCCGCATCGGTCTCCCCGAAATACTGGCGCCGCTCCGAATGGCCAAGAAGAACCCCGTCGATTCCCAGGTCCTTCAGCATGGCCCCGCTGACCTCCCCTGTATAGGCTCCCTTTTCGAAGGCGCACATGTTCTGGGCCAGGATCCCGAAGGGAAGATTGCGGCTCCTCAATTGCTCCCCGAGAAATTCGAGGTAGGGATAGGGTGGAGCCAGAAAAAGACGGATCCCCCGATCTCTCCATGCCAGCCAGCGATTTTCCCCGGAAAGGGCATCGAGGTAGGAGGAAATCGCTTTCCTGGTCATGTTCATCTTCCAGTTGGCGATCATCAACATGATGGCCGCTTCCTTTCTCAGGTGGCGTCGGGGATCACCGAAAGACCCGGAAGTTCCTTGCCCTCCAGAAGTTCGAGGGCCGCTCCACCCCCCGTCGAGATGAAGGTCATGTTGTCCGACTCGCCCGCCCGGTGCACCGCCAGGGCCGTGTCCCCTCCCCCGACGATGGTCAGGGCGTAACAGTTCCCGACCGAATGGGCCATCGCGAAGGTCCCCCGGGAAAAGGCATCCTCTTCGAAGACGCCCATCGGCCCGTTCCAGAGGATCGTCTTGGCGTTCTCCAGAACCTCCGAAAACAGCCGGACGGAGGCGGGACCGATGTCCAGGGCCGTCCACCCCTGAGGGATCTCCTGATAGGGAACGATCTTCGTGGGGGCGTTGCTTTCACGGCTCTCCGCCACGACGCAGTCCATCGGAAGATAAAACTTGACGTTGTTCTTCCGAGATTTTTCCATCATCTCGCGGGCGACCTCCACGAGATTTTCCTCGACCAGGGACTTCCCGGTCTCGAGCCCCATGGCCCGGTAGAAGGTAAAGGCCATGCCGCCGCCGATCACCATCTTGTCGACCTTTTCGTGCAGGTTCGCGATCACCCCGAGCTTGCTCGAGACCTTCCCTCCTCCCAGGACGGCCACAAAGGGACGGGTCGGATTCGTGATGGCTCCCTTCAGATAGGAGACCTCTTTTTTCATCAGAAAACCGATCGACAGTTCCTTGACATACCGCGTGATCCCCACCACGGACGCATGGCTTCGGTGAGCGGTGCCGAAGGCGTCGTTCACATAGACGTCGACAAGCCGGGCCAGCTTCTTGGAGAATTCCTCGCCGTTCGTCTCCTCCCCCTTGTCAAAACGAAGATTTTCGAGAAGGAAGACCTCTCCGGGAGCCAGTTTTTCGATCTCCCGCTCGACGGCCGGTCCCACGAGCTCCCCGGTGTAATGGACCTCCTTCGAAAGAAGCCTCGAAAGCCTCTTCGCGACAGGCGCCATGGTGTACCGCGGGTCCGGGGCCCCCTTGGGGCGCCCCAGGTGAGAGGCCAGGACGACCTTGGCCCCCTCGTCGATCAGGTAGTTGATGGTCGGAAGGGCGGACCGGATGCGACGATCGTCGGTAATATGCATGTCCCCGTCGAGAGGGACGTTGAAATCGGCCCTCAGGAAGACGCGCTTATTGCGAACATCGATCTGGTCGACGCACTGTTTCGATCGCTCCACCCTTCCTCCATGGTCAGATTGTTGGGAATAGATTCCCGGTCGTCAGGCCCCTCAGCCAAAAAAGGTGCAAAGATAGGTCACCAGGTCGCAGACGCGGCAGGAATAGCCCCATTCGTTGTCGTACCAGGCCAGGGTCTTGACCATCCGCTCCCTGACAACCCGGGTCGACAGGCCATCGACGATCGCCGAATGGGGATTTCCCCGGTAGTCGATCGAGACGAGAGGCAGGCTCGAATAGGCCAGGATCCCCTTCAGCGGCCCGTTGGCCGCCTCTTCCAGAATCCGGTTCACCTCCGAGACGGTCGTCGGAACCCGGACCTCGCAGGTCAGGTCGTTGAGGGAGACGTCCGGGGTCGGCACCCGGATGGAGGTCCCGTCGAGCCGGCCTTCCATCTCCGGAATGACGAGCCCGATGGCCCGGGCGGCCCCCGTCGTGGTCGGGATCATCGAGACCCCGGCCGCGCGGGCCCGCCGAAGGTCCTTGTGGGGAAGGTCCAGAAGCCGCTGGTCGTTGGTGTAGGAATGCACCGTGGTCATGAATCCCCGCTCGATCCCGAAGGCCTCGTGGAGCACCTTGACCACGGGGGCCAGGCAGTTTGAGGTGCAGGAGGCGTTCGACACGATGTTGTGGGACTGAGGGTCGTACAGCCTCTCGTTCACCCCCATGACCAGAGTGCAGTCCGCTCCCTGGGCCGGAGCCGTGATCAGGACCTTCTTCGCGCCGTGCTTCAGGTGTCCCGAGGCGCTCTCCCGGTCCTCGAACCGGCCGGTCGACTCGATGACGAGATCCACGTGCAGATCCTCCCAGGGGATCTTGGAGGGATGGTTCTCCTTGAAGACCCGGATGGGACGCCCGTCCACCACGATCGACTCCCCCTCGACCGCCACATGCTGCTTCATCGCCCCGTGAACGGAGTCGTATTTCAAAAGATGGGCGAGATGCTCCGGATCGGTCAGATCGTTGACCGCGACTACCTCGATATTCCCCGACGCGCAGGTCGGACACCGTTCCAGCATGGCCCGGTAGGTCAGCCGCCCGATCCTCCCGAAGCCGTTGATTCCGATACGAACTCCCATCCTACACCCTATCCCTTCGCTATTGTTGTCGTTCCGTCCGAAGTGCTCCATCCGGAATCACTGTCTTCTGTTCACGATTATGCGTTTTTTTCTCGCTCAATGAACTCTCCCGTCACTAAGCTGACGCTGTAGTGGGGATTTCCGCTCTCGCGAGCGGAAGTTCCTCTTTCGCCGAGGATGCGCGAAGGCGTTTGGGCCTTTGCGTCTTATTGTCCTCTCCGGAGG
>JAJYPO010000167.1 GCA_021795275.1 Nitrospirota bacterium
GGAGGGCCTCCCTTAAGGAGAGGCTGGTCTCCGTCAGTTCCGATTTGAGGCGTTTGAGAGTTTCTCTGTCATCGTTGTCCCGTGCCGACAGAGCTTCCCCTACGAGAACATGGAGAGTGTCGTGAACCCGTTCCACAGCGTCGAACTGGGGGGTTCCCCCGTACCGGCTCCTTCCGGCACGCTCGATCCATTGCCCAGGAACACACTTGAGGGGATCTGTCCACTCCTCTTTAATGATTCCGGGAGTATCGAGTCCCAACAAAATTCCTTTCAGAAAAATCTTTGTGGCTTGCCTGACCATCAGCAAAGTATCGTCCTGATATCCACCTCTTTTTTTCCGTTCTTGCTGTTTCCAGGATTCGAAAGTTCTCCATCCTTTCGACCACACAGGAATCATCGAAGGAGGCATCGGACGGGCGATGGCATAACCTTGAGCCACCTCGATTCCCATCTGAAGGAGCGTCTCCCCTTCTTCCTCGGTCTCGACTCCCTCTGCCAGCACATTGATCAGCATCATGCGGGCGGCCACGGAGAGACTCGATACGATCGCCAGATCTTTTTGGCTTTCCATCATTCGATGGATGAATCCGATATCTATCTTCACCTCCTTGATGTCGAGCTGCTGGAGGGAAGTAAGGGATGTCTGCCCGGTTCCGAAATCGTCGAGGCTGATAGAAACCCCGAGAGCGTGACACCGGTCGATTGTCTTCCGGGCTTTCTCCAGATCCCGTAGAGCCTCCGTTTCAGTCACTTCGATCTCGATCATCAGGTGTTCGGATCGTTCATGCCTGGAGAGAATTTCGCTTAATGTTTCGATAAATCCGTCGGAGAGGAAGTGGCGTGCGCCGATGTTCACGCTGATGCGCAGATTGAGGTCTTCCTGCTCCCATGCTTTCTGCTGAACCATGGCCGTATTGAGAACCCATCGGCCGAGAGGGATGATCAGGTCGCTTTTCTCAACCACCTCGATAAATGCGTTCGGGGTGAGGAACCCGTGGACCGGATGATTCCATCGGATAAGGGCCTCCACTCCGATCACCTGGCCGGTTTCCATATTGACCTGGGGTTGGTAGTAGAAACAAAGCTCCTCGTTTCCGAGTGCCAGGTCGAATTCCGTCAGGATCCGATGCTGATCCAGAAGGGATTCCTCCATTTCTCTTTCAAAGACTGCCCAACCGTTCCGTCCGCGATCTTTCGCCCGATACAGGGCCAAGTCGGCATGAGCGATCAGGGAGTCTGCATCTCCGCGATCGGGAGGATAGAGCGTAAGGCCCAGACTTCCAGAAATTCGGACCATCTCTTCAGACTTTTTCCCCACATCGAAGGGGTTCAGAAGCGATTGCACAATTTTCGTGAAGAGATCCTGGGAGACCACCCCTTCGTCTAGGTCCACCAGAAGGAGGCCGAACTCGTCTCCGCCCAGCCGGGCCATCGTGTCGGTTTTCCGCAGAAGGGCACCGAGCCGTTTAGCGACCTGAACCAGGAGTTTGTCTCCCTTTTGATGCCCCAAGCGGTCGTTCACTCCCTTGAAGCCGTCGAGGTCGAGTATCCCGACTGCAAAGCGCTCTCTGGATCTTCCGGAGCGGAGGATGGTCTGGGCGATCCTGTCCAGGAAGACCCGGCGGTTGGGAAGGTCGGTGAGGGCATCATGGGACGCCATGTGCTCGATCCGATTTTCGTTTCTCTTTCTTTCTGTGATGTCCTGAGCCGAGATCACAAGCCCTTTCCGGGTACCGTCCGGATTGAAGAGGGGAAGCTTAGTGACATCCAGAATCACAGGATTCCCCTCGGCATTGTTCATCGTTTCGATTCCGTTAGAGGGGGCTCCCAGCTTCCATACCGCATTGTCGGAGAGTGTGCATCCCTCATATACGGTGGCAAGTTCTGGCTGAAGGAGGCCAAGCTCCCGGTCGGTTTTATTCACCCAGTCGGTGCGTCCCTCGAGTTTGAACAGGCGAAGGCCGGCCGGGTTCACGACCTTCCATCGTCCCTCCCCATCCTTGAAAATAATGACTTCCGGAAGAGTTTCAATCAGGGTGGTCAGTCGCTCCTCGGCTTCCCGGCGGGCACTCTCCCTCGCCCAGTTTTTCAGCACGAAAGACAGGTTCTCGACGAGAGCAGAGATCAGTTCAATCAGGTCCGGATCAAAATAATCCGGCTCGTCGGACTGGACGACCAGTGCTCCATAAAGAGTTTCTCCTTCCATGAGGGGGAACCCTGCTGCGGAGCGAATCCCGTTGGCCCGGTAGAGATCCCTGAGATATCCCTCTGGGAGGCTGGTCATGGGGTCGTTCCAGACGACCACCTCTCTGCTCCGGATCGTGTGGCCCCAGATCCCTTGCCCGCTATGAACGGACGGGTCGTCCGAAAGAGGCCTCCGAATGAGTTCCTCGGTGACGGTCCCGTCATAGGCAACCCACCGACCCGAGCCGCTCACGGGATTGTGATTCCCAATCCACACCGTTCGGACATGTGCCTCGTCCACGATGATGCGACAGGTATTCTGGAGCAAACTCTCCTGATCCGGAAGTGACAAAATCAGCCGATTGATGCGGGAGAGGGCGCGATAAAACCGGTTTTGGCGAGACACTCTCCGGTTGCGCACTAATCGGACGAGAAGGAAAATCAGTCCTCCCCCGAAAGAGAGGAGGAGCAGCGCCATTCGGAAAAAGAGCATCCGATCGATGCGGCGGGACAGAATGTCCCGTTTCTGGGACACTGCGAACAAAAGGGCGGTGAGCCGGGGAACAATCCTGCGATTCAGATCAAAAAGCTCTGGTTCCCTCCAATGGAGATGGATCCCTTTTTCCAGAAGGGTGTAGGAGAGGAGAACCGCCTGTAAATCCCTGTCCTCAACGGAGGAGAGAAGTGAGCGGTTAGCTTGCATGACCGAAAGGGCGGCCGATCCCTGGACCAGAAGCCCTTTCCGGTAGCGCCCCTTGAAGATAAAACTGTTTGGAGAGGGCAGGATCTTCATCCATTAAAAGAAGATCGTTGACCTTTTGCAGAGAAATCAGAGCGTAGGAAAAGAATTTGACCCGGACAAGCTGGGTCTGGTCGCCGGAAATAAAATAACCCAGTCCCGCGAAGACAATCACAAGCAACCAGATAGCCACAAGAAACGAAGAAGTCAGTCGACGGGACCTCTGAATGATTTGAAATGCCCGAAGGGGCTGTCGAACGGTACGCCCGATCGAATTCATGAGGCATCGTCCAAGATCAATCCAGACCCCCAAGATATAAGGATTTCTTGAGAAAAAAGGTTTCGGTAATTTTTTCTCAAGAAGAGTAGCCGAAGAGGCGGGGAAAGGAAGAAATGACCCACCGGATGCGCCGATCGAGATCCACCGTAATAATGATGGCGTCTCCTATCGCCTGAAGGATGAAAGGAGTTCATCTATATTAGACTTGGTCAATATCCGGGATCGCTGTGATCCTGGACCAGTTCCTCATCCGGAGCGGCCATATGCCACAAGAGGTAGGACGCGACAAGAGGGAGCAGGACCGTATGATGATTGCCGTTTTCCTGAAGGGTATGTCTGAGGTCGTTTTTGACAGAGGGGATGTTTGTCGTGTCGAGGATGATATCAATGTCGCTTCCAAAGCTGGAAAGGGCGCCCCGGTAGTCCGGGAAAACGGGAATTCCGTCCTCTTTGACCCTTGCTAAAAAAGGATGATCCTGATCGATTTCACAAACAGCCAGGATTTTGACCCGATTCTCTCCCAAGAGACGAAACTTCTCATAAAATCGGGTTCCTACACGTCCGAGTCCAATCAATAACACCTGAACAGGTTTCACGATTCCTCCCTTCGACCTCTTGTTGATCCTCCCGACACTTATTCCCGATTTAATCAATAACGCAAAACTCATTGTTTGTTATAGACCGACGAATATAAAAAGACAAGACTGGAAGGATTGTCATAAAAAAATATTATCCATTAGAGAAAGAAGCTTCCATGATTCAGGATAGGTTCTGTCTTGGGAGTTTTTTTATGGGGGCTTCCGGCATGGCCAGTGTGCATCCCCCAAGAACGATGGTTTCCAATGAATTTCGGGAGATTTTGAAAAGGATTCAAGAGGAGTCCCTCCGGTTTAAGAATGGCCCGTCCTCCTCAACTCCTTGTTCTTGTATGGCCGACAACAGCCCGTGAATAAAGGGATTGGCAATTTGTAGTTTATAAACTACCATTAGCCTATGGGGGTCGAGATAAAACAAACTGAAACATTCCGAAAATGGCGGACGCGGCTCAAGGATAATCAGCCGTGCCTTGATCGCTTCCCGCCTGGACCGCCTCTCCTTTGGTCATGCGGGGGATGTCGAGCCGGGAGGACAGGGGGTCAGCGAATTGCGCATCCATTATGGCCCTCGGATACCGCATTTACTTCCAGAAGAGAGGGGAGACGATCATCGTCCTGCTGTGCGGTGGCGACAAAAGCACGCAAGCGAAGGATATCGAGATGGCGAAGCGCCTGGGAGATGAATGGAGCGAATGAAATGGCCGAAGCGTTCAAAACAAACGATACAGCCTACATCGCACAAGCTCTGGGTGTCGTTGCCCGCGCTAAAGGAATGGCCCAAATTGCCGGTCAAACCGGGCTGTCCCGCAAGCAGCTTTACCGCTCGTTCAGTGAAAACGGCAACCCGACCTTAAAGACAACGTTGGCCGTCATGAAAGCCTTGGGTATCGAGTTGACGGCCAAGGTGTCTACAGTCCCCTAAGGAATCTAGCAAAAACAACATGAACACTTATATTGAACTTGTCTGGGGATTGATCCGGTAGTTCCATTCCCCATGAAATTCCGCTGGTTCAGCGGGTCGGATACAGCCGATACCTGAACGCTTTACGCATGTTGTGCGTATATAGCTTAAACCATGAGATAATGCAAGCATTCATCCCTCTCTTGGGAAAGAGCCTAAGAGAGGGAATTCTGCGTTGAACATGTTAAAAAGCAGATCGATTCCACGGGCACAGCCCGGAATCCGAAATCGTTGTAAGCCCGCATCTCTTCATCCCACCCGGATTCGCCCGGAAATTTCACC
>JAJYPO010000168.1 GCA_021795275.1 Nitrospirota bacterium
CTATTTCAACCGGGACAACTGCGTTCATCCGTCCTTCGAACACCTGAACATCGGGGATGACGTCCGCTTCCTTGTTGTCGAGGGAAACGAGGGGCCCCAGGCCCGAAGGGTTACAAGGAAGGCGGACCATGGAGAAGAGAATGTTCCGGAAGAAGGATCCCCTCCTTCCTGAATGGCCGGGAATCCCCGGATCGAAAGGAGATCCCTATTTTCCCCATGAGGCCGACATCGGGATCGAAACCACCGGAAAAACCCTGGAAGAGGCCTTCGTCCACGCCGCGGAAGCGACCTTCTCCCTCATGACCGATCCCGCGACCGTCCACTCCCTCCAGATGGTCGATCTGTCATTCACTGAACCGGACGAGGAGCTCGCCCTGACGATATGGATCAACCGTCTTCTGGCCGAATCGGACATTCGTCGCCTCGCATTCGGAAGATTCGAGCTTAAGAGGAATACCGCCGGTCACTGGCATGGCCGGGCCATAGGAGAACCTTGGAACGACACCCATCCCCGCGGGATCGAGGTGAAGGGGGCGACCCTGACCCAGCTTTCGGTCAAACACGAGGGAGATCTCTGGACGGTCCGCCTTGTGGTGGACGTGTGAAAGGTCAGGCCATGGATATGACCCGTCTCGTCATGCTTGAACCCGGCCGGTGGGGGGTGATTCCCCGAGCAGGGGAAAAACCACCTCGTGTCGTCCTGTTCGGAACGGAACCGCTTCTTCGGCAGATGGACGACAAGGTCCTCGAACAGATCCTCAACACCTCCCGCCTTCCGGGACTTGCCGGAGCGGCCCTGACCATGCCGGATGCCCATTGGGGCTACGGATTTCCGATCGGAGGGGTGGCCGCCTTCGATCCCGGGAAAGGAGGGGTGATTTCGGCCGGCGGCGTGGGATTCGACATCTCCTGCGGAATCCGGACCCTTCGGACCGATCTGACGATCGACCGGGCCTCCCCGGAGCTGGAATCTCTCGCCGACGAACTCCAACGGCGGGTTCCGGCCGGAGTCGGGGAGGAAAGTTCCTTCCCCCTGTCCCTCTCCGAACTCGGCCAAGTCATGGAAGAGGGAGCCGTCTGGGCCGTCAATAACGGGTACGGAGAGGACGCCGACCTCGAACGGATCGAGGAAGGGGGATGCATGCCGGGTGCCCGGCCGGAGGGGGTCTCGGAGAAGGCAAAAATCCGCCAGCTGAAAGAAATGGGAACCCTGGGTTCCGGAAACCATTATCTGGAGATCCAGGTTGTCGACAAAATCCTGGACCCGAATGCGGCGGAGGCCTTCGGACTCCAGGAAGGACAGATCCTCATCTCCCTTCATTGCGGTTCGCGGGGGCTGGGCCACCAGGTCGGAACCGACTATCTTCTGGAATTCGCAAGATCCGCCTCCCGCCGGGGATTCTTGCTTCCGGACCGGGAACTGGCCTCTGCCCCGATCCGCTCGACGCTCGGGCAGGAATATATCGGCGCCATGAACGCCGCCATCAATGTCGCTCTGGCGAACCGCCAGATTCTGTCACAGATCGTCCGGAAAGTGATGGGCGACTTCTTTCCGGGAATCGTCCTCGACACCCTCTATGACATTTCACACAACACTTGCAAGGAAGAAACGCACCGGATCGATGGCAAAACCCGCCGCCTCTGGGTCCACCGGAAAGGGGCAACGCGGGCCCTTGGCCCCGGCCACCCGTCACTTCCAGCGGCCTACCGTTCCTCGGGCCAGCCCGTGTTCATCGGCGGAAGCATGGGGACCGGCTCCTGGATCCTCGCAGGGGTATCCCAGAGCGAAACGCTGTCTTTTTCGTCCGCAAGCCACGGGGCCGGAAGATCGATGAGCCGCCACGAAGCCCTTCGCCACTGGAACGGCCGGACGGTCAAAAAGGATCTCGAGGCCCGGGGGATCCACATCCGGTCGACCTCCCTCCGGGGAATCGCGGAGGAGGCTCCCGGAGCCTACAAGGACATCGATATGGTGGCTGAAGCGACGGAGATGGCCGGCCTGGCCCGCCGGGTGGCCTTTCTCCGGCCACGGGTTTGCCTCAAGGGGTGAGCCTCCCGCCCTCCACCGGCGGCTTCGATCGCCGGATCCGCAAAAAGGCCTAAAAACTGAGGGAAGAGGCCGAGATGGACGACTCTGACGAAACCAGCCCGAAGCCAATGCTCAGGGATCCCGTCTGCGGCATGGAGGTCTCGGCGGACAGCCGATATCACCTGGAACAAAAGGGGGGACGGCTCGTTTTCTGCAGCGACCGGTGCCTGGAGAAATTCCGGGAGGAACCCGCCGCCTACGCGGGACCGAAGCCGGAAGACCGAAGGGCCCTCGCAAAATCCTTCCATTGTCCGATGCATCCGGAAATCCGGCAGGCCGGACCGGGTCGATGTCCGAAGTGCGGGATGGATCTTGTGGAAGAGTCTCCCGAAAAATCGGGGTCGGGCGAGTACACCTGTCCCATGCACCCTGAGATCATACGAAGCGGACCTGGCATCTGTCCCCTGTGCGCTATGGCGCTGGAACCCCGGAATCCCGCCTCTGACGGAGAAAACCCGGAACTTCGGGACATGTCCATCCGCTTCTGGACGGGAGCGGCTCTGTCTGTGCCGGTCTTCCTCCTGGGAATGGGCTCGGAAGCCCTTCCGGAAATCTCCTCGAAATTCCTTTCCCTCCGGTCCATTCAATGGCTGGAATGTCTCCTCTCGGCCCCGGTCGTCCTGTGGTCAGGGAGCCCGCTCTTCCGCCGGGGCATTGCCTCGATCCGAAACAGAAGCCTCAACATGTTCACCCTGATCGCCCTCGGGGTCGGGGTCTCGTGGGGGTATAGCGTCGCCGCACTGTTGTGGCCAGGCCTCTTTCCGGCGGCGATGCGGAGCCGGGCGAACACGGTGCCTGTCTACTTCGAGGCCTCCGCAGTGATCACGACGCTGGTCCTTCTGGGCCAGGTCCTCGAATTGCGCGCCCGTAGCCGTACGAGTTCCGCGATCCGCATGCTGCTGGAAATGGCTCCCAGGAGCGCGCGCCTTGTAAAGAGGGACGGGAGCGAGGCAGACATTCCCCTGGAGAGGGTTCGTCCGGGCGATGTGCTGAGGGTCCGGCCGGGAGAGAAGGTCCCGGTCGACGGCCTGGTTCTCGAAGGACTGAGCTCCCTCGACGAATCGATGCTCACCGGGGAATCCGTCCCGGTCGAAAAAAAAGCGGGGGACCGCCTCATCGGAGGGACAATGAACGGAACAGGAAGCTTGCTGATGCGTGCCGACCGTGTCGGGTCGGAGACGATGCTGGCCCAGATCGTGCATATGGTGGGCGAGGCCCAAAGGAGCCGGGCTCCGATCCAGAGACTGGCCGACGTCGCCTCGGCGTATTTCGTTCCGGCGGTCATCCTCATTTCTGTCGCCACCTTCCTTGCGTGGGGAATCCTGGGCCCCGAGCCGCGTCTGGCCCACGCCGTCGTGAACGCCGTGGCGGTCCTGATCATCGCCTGTCCCTGCGCCCTCGGCCTTGCGACCCCCATGTCCATCATGGTGGGGACCGGCCGGGGAGCCCGGTCCGGCGTCTTGTTCCGGAACGCCGAAACGCTCGAAGTCCTGGAGAAGGTGGATACCCTGGTGGTGGACAAGACGGGCACATTGACAGAAGGAAAACCCCGGCTGGTGTCGGTGATCGCCGGGGAGGGGTTTGACGGGAAGGATGTGGTTGTCCTGGCCGCAAGCCTTGAACGCGCAAGCGAACACCCCCTGGCGGAATCGATCGTCAAGGGAGCCCTGGAGAGGGGGCTCTCCCCGGGACCTGTCGCCGATTTCCTGTCCGAAACCGGCAAGGGGGTTTCCGGAACCGTCGAGGGCCATCGCCTCCTTCTCGGAAATTCCGGCTTTCTCGAGGAGCGGAACATTTCCACGGGAAATCTGGCCGCAAAGGCCGAAGCGTTGCGGGCCGAGGGGCAGACCGTGATCTTTCTGGCGATCGACGGCCGGGCCTCCGGTATCCTGGGCGTGGCGGATCCGGTGAAAGATTCGACTCCGGAGGCCGTCCGGGACCTTCAAAAGGAGGGGGTCGACCTGATCATGGTTACGGGAGACAACCGGACGACAGCCCTCGCGGTCGCCAGAATGCTGGGAATCAGGAGCGTCGAATCGGAGGTCCTTCCGGACCGGAAGGTCGCTGTCGTCCGGGGTCTTCAGGCGAAAGGCCGAATTGTGGCGATGGCCGGAGACGGGGTCAACGATGCGCCTGCCCTGGTCCAGGCCCACGTCGGAATTGCGATGGGGACGGGGACCGATGTGGCGATGGAGAGCGCAGGCATCACCCTTGTGAAGGGCGATCTGCGTGGTATCCTCCGGGCATTGAATCTGAGCCGGAGCACGATGCACAACATTCGCCAGAACCTCTTTTTCGCCTTCGCTTACAATATCCTGGGGATTCCGGTCGCAGCCGGCGCGCTCTATCCGGTCCACGGATTGCTTTTGTCTCCCGTCATCGCGGCGGCGGCCATGAGCTTCAGCTCGGTTTCGGTGATCGGCAACGCCCTGCGGCTCAACCGGGCCCGTCTCTGACGACCTTCCTCCAACGGTCCTGAACCTCGAGTAGACAATCCTGCAATCGGTGGTATGGTGAAAACGTGGGAGGTCGGAAGCGGGAAATTCACCGCTCCCTCCGCTCACGCAAAAGGCCCCTTTGTAGGGGCCTTGATTTGTCCGGGAAAAATTCTTCCGTGATTTTCCGGAACATTCGGCCATTGGCCAGCATGGGATGGTCATTGTTGGAAAAGGCATGGACCGACCGGGGAGACAAGGCCCAAAGCTAGGCGACGACCGGGGACAGGTCCTCGTCCGAATATTCCCCCGAATACCAGGCGCTCCGGCCGCGGAATCGAAGACAGACCCGTCCGTTATTCCCGAAAACACCTCCGGAAGAATCGGGAGAATCCGGGGTGACGAGGACTCCCCGAAAACGGCAGGGAGCCAAGATCCTCTTTGGCCCCGTCAGGATGCCGGAATTCAAGACCCTCCGCCGGTCGTCGAATTCCTGG
>JAJYPO010000169.1 GCA_021795275.1 Nitrospirota bacterium
ATTGGCCTATCGCCGCACCAACCATGCGAACCTACACGTGCGGGGCTACAAGGAGCAGGGCTCCATCAACACCCCTCTGCAGCTAGCGATCAACAACCAGATCGACCGCTTCTCCCTCGCCATCGACGTGATCGACCGTGTTCCCCGCCTCCGGATGCGCGGAAGCCACATCAAGGAATGGCTCAAGGGGGAGATCGTCCGCCATCTCGACTATGCCCGGGAAAACGGCATCGATCATCCGGAAATCGAGGACTTCCGATGGCCCTTCGGAAAGGACACCCAAAAGGGCTGAACAAAGCGCCATGAGAAAAAAAGCGGATTCGGCAACTCCTGATATCGAATGGAAGAATCCCGGACGGCTCCCCCAGGAGCCGGTGGGAGGGGAGGCACTTTCCCCCCTTCCCCGCTCCTTCTACGACCGGGAGACGGAGACGGTCGCCCGGGAACTCTTGGGCAAGCAGCTGGTTCATGTCGTGGGGGAAGAGCGGCGTTCGGGACGTATCGTGGAGGTCGAGGCCTATCTCGGACCGGAGGACAAGGCGTGCCATTCGGCCCGGGGGCTCACCCCCCGAACCCGGGTGATGTTCGGGCCTCCGGGCCACGCCTATGTCTACATGATCTACGGGATGTACTTCTGCATGAACGTGGTGACCGAAGGGGAGGGTCGGGCCTGCGCGGTGCTGATCCGGGCGCTCGAGCCACTCAAGAATCTTTCGGGGAAGACCCGGGGACCCGGGCTTCTCTGTCGGTCGATGGCCATCGACCGCTCCCTGAACGGCCACGATCTGGTGGGATCGCGCTTCTTCATCTCCGGGGACCGGTCCTTTGCCGGAGGAGAGACGGTGGCCCGTCCCCGGATCGGAGTGGACTACGCCGAAGAATGGACCGCTCGGCCTCTCCGCTTCTACCTCTCGGGAAATCCCTTCGTCTCGAAACCCTGACCTTTCGAAAACCTCACAATCAGCTTCATTCCGGAAGATCGAGCGAGCCGACCTCGCCCACGGCGATCCCGTGCTCTCCCGCCCCTCCTTCTTCCTCAGGCTCGATCCCCGGCGCAGGCCGCACCGCCAGAAGTGCCAGGAACGTGATGACGGCCGTGGCAGAGAGATAGAGCCCGACGGCGTGGATCCCGTGGCTCATGGCCAGGCGCGTGGCGATATAGGGAGCCGGAGAAGCCCCCACGATCCCGGCCAAATTGAAGGCAAGCGAGGCGCCGGTATAGCGGACGGGGGTGGAGAATAGTTCGGCCAGGATGGTGCCGGCCGGTCCGTAGGTCAGCCCGATAATGGAAAATCCCCCGAGGAAGAAAAGAAGGAGACGTCCGGTTTGGTTCGGCGCCATGAGAGAACCGAAGGCGAGACCGAAGAGGAAGATCAGGACGGTCGCGATAAGCATCGCCTCCCGGGAGCTCCTCCGGTCGGCGTAATGGGCCGAGACAGGGATCAGGAGGGCGAAGCAGAGAACCCCCGCCATCTGCATCAGAAGGAAGCTCTCACGGGGATAGCCGAGCCGGGTCGTGCCCCACCCCAGGGCGAAGACCGTCATCAGGTAGAAGAGAACAAACGTCGAGAGAAGGGAGAAGATCCCGACAAGGAGGGCCACGGGGTGGCGGCGCAGAACGGAGAGGACGGGAAGGCGCACTCTCTCGCCTTTCTCCAGGGATTTCCGGAAGGCCGGGGTATCGAGGATCCGAAGCCGGATCCAGAGTCCCACCATTACGAGGAAGGCGCTCAGGAGAAAGGGAAGGCGCCATCCCCAGACCGCGAACTCGGCCTTCGTCATGAAGTGGGAAAGAAGGAGGAATGATCCGGTCGAGAGGATGAAACCGGCGGGAGCCCCGAGCTGGGGGAACATCCCGAACCAGGCTTTTTTTCCTCGGGGGGCGTATTCGGTGGCCAGAAGGATCGCTCCGCCCCACTCCCCGCCCAAGCCGATCCCCTGCCCCAGGCGACAGAGGGCGAGGAGGAGGGGCGCGATCAGGCCGACCTGCCCGTAGGTGGGGAGCACCCCGATCAGGATGGTCGAGATCCCCATCGTGAGAAGAGAGGCCACCAGAGTGGCCTTTCTGCCGACCCTGTCTCCGAAATGGCCGAAGAGGACTGCCCCCACCGGCCGGGTCAAAAAGGCCAGGGCGAAGGTGGCCAGGGACTGCAGAGAGGCGGCGGAAGGGTTCCCCGGAGGAAAGAAGAGGGACGGAAAGACCAGGACCGAGGCGGTGGCGAAGATGTAGAAGTCGAAGAACTCGATGGTGGTTCCGACGACGCTGGCCAGAAGGATCTGGCCCCGGGAGGCGGGTGGATGCATGGGTGATCGGGCTCGGGATGTGAAGGACTTGGTGGTCCGGAGACGTCTCCGGACCGAAACGGATCCACGATACGTGAATCGGAATACGGACGCAAGAGCGCTCAAGGTTCGCCGTAAAAGGTCGGAGGGGAGGCGGTCGGGGATCTTGCCGCCTTTCTGTCTGGCGACGGAGGGGCGAACGAAAGTGCCCTTCGCGATCGTGCTCCCGGGCCCCGCGAGGGAGGCCGTCGCCTCCTTCCTGGCCTGGTGGCGCTCGAGAGAGAGGCCCTAGACCCGGACGACCGTTTTTAACAAGGATTGAAATTGGGTAGGGTCGCGGATGGGGGGAAAGACTCCTTTCAGATCCTTGTTGTGGCGGGGGTCTGTCCTGACCGTCGGTTCATCGTGGCTGGCTTTTCGAATCCGGGGCCGGGGGAGATCCTCTCCGGAGCAAAATCCCACCCCCAAAGAGAATGGTCCGGCCACGGACCGAGCCTTCATGTTCGCCTCCTGAGCGAACACCCCCGCCCCTTTCAGCCACCGGATTCCGTTCGACAGCTGCCGGCCGCGGAAGCGTCCCGTTTTTCAAAGGAGGATCCGGGATCGCCCTCCAAGAGTGCGAGAAAGCCGATCGTCCATTCCCCATCCTGCGCAAATCCCCCTACCCCCGATCGCTTCTTCGGGGAGAAGGTTCTTTCATCCGCCCATTGCGTCAATATCATTCCATTTACGTTACAAAAACAACAAAGATGACATTTCGTGCTCAGGCAGCCGCATCGGATTTTCCGGCGAGCGCGGCCCGGGCGGCCGCGGAGGCCTCCTGCCGACGCTCCCGGGCCTTGCCGCTCGTCAGCAGAACCTCCGCCCGGGCCCCCAGATAGACGTAGACCCCCAGCCCCATCAGGAGACCCACCACGGAGAAGACCAGCCATCCGGCCTCGTTCAGGTGGGAGGGATCCTGGATCGCGAACTTGAAGACGAGCATCAGGGCCTCGATCGAGATCGCGATCAGGATCGACGCGATGAAGCGCGTGAGGGTCCGCCGGGTCGCGCTGTGGCGCCGGACGTCCTTTCTGAGCAGGACCTCCTCCTCGAAGATCGTCTTGGAAAGATCGAAAATGGCGAGCGCCAGCGTGAGGAGGATCGTCGCCTGGAAGGAGGGGGTGGTGTCGGCGATCTTGTCGAGGTGGCGAAAGACCTGGGACAGGGAATGAATGGCCTGGACCGCAAGCCCCAGGCTCACCACAAGAAGTCCCAGAGAAAAGATCGCGTAGGCCCCCTTGAAGAAAGGCTCCATGGAACGTCGGCGATGGTCGTCCTCCAGAAGAGCGACGATCTGCTCGAAGTCGATGTCGGCCACCACGACCCCCTGGAGAGTGCCTTGCTCGTCCCTGACGGGGGTGGCAACGGTCACGCACAGCGAGTTGGTCGCGGAAGAGAAGTACGGCGGGGTCAGGACGCTCCCCGGCGCCTCCCGGGCCTCCCGGTAATAGGGCCGTCGGCTCCGGTCCTCCCCGTCCCCTTCCCGGGCGAGAAGAGGGCTCGTCCGGGCGCCGACCACGTTCGGCCCGATCTGCCGACCCCGGGCATCGAGGACGTAGCACAGATCGAGAAAAGGGAAGGAACCGACCAGGGGCGAGAGCTTTTTTGCGATCGACTCCGGTCCCCGCTTCAGGTCGTCCTCCGAGAGAACCCCCTCCAGAATGCTTCCCAGAAACTGCTGGAGATCGGCCCTGTTTTCGTGAAAGTTTTCCAGCCGGTTCATTGAAACTCCTTTTCTATCCTTGTCCTTGAGGCCTTGCGGATCGCAGGATACGATTCGAGGGCGGGAAGAGAATTCCCCGACAGGATGTTTCTTGCAATTTCCGTTCCGCTTCGGGGGGGGGCGCGCCGACAGAAGGACGATCCGGAAGCAACGAATGGGACGTCTCATTGCGGGCTTTTCAAAGGCGAGGGCACTCCCTGAAAGCTGACAAGGGGGCAACGGGGCAATCCGATGGAGGAAGACCCCTTCCTGATCCCCGCCTCCAGGAAGGAAGGGAAATCGCGAGACGCTCCAGGGAGCTCCCTCCCGCGGGCCAGGAGACGGCCATGCTCCCTCCCCCGGACAAAGGGCTTCATCGGAAACGCGAACTCCATTCGCCCCTTATTCTTCCGATCCTGCTTGAATCGAAAAGATACGGGCAGACCAGGATCTCTTCACCTGGAGGAGCTGACGGAGAGCGATCTCTTGAGACCTCTCTCCAGCTTGATTTTTAATCATCTTTCCACAAGAATGGTCCGTCATTTCAGGCGAACCATTCACCCTTTTTCAATAGACGAGACCGATGAACGATGTCGCCATTCACGACCGATTCTTCAAGTCCACTCTGGGGGTCCCGGAACGCCTGGGATCGGTGCTCCGGGCCTTCCTGCCTCCCGCCCTCGGCGACCGCATCGAGCCGGACTCCCTCGTCCCCCTCCCCACCGAATCCATGGGGGAGGCGCTTTCCCCTTCCTTCATGGATCTCGCCTTTGCCGCACGATTGAAGGACACCGGGACCTTCCACATCCATCTCGTCCTGGAACACAAGAGCTCCCCCGATCCACGGATCCATTACCAGCTCGCCCACTATCTGACCGGGCTCTGGGTCCGCCAGATCCGTGCCGACCAGGAGCCTCTGCCAATCCTTCCCGTCCTTTTCTATCACGGAAAGGCTCCCTGGACTCTTC
>JAJYPO010000170.1 GCA_021795275.1 Nitrospirota bacterium
TTATTAGAATTATTTATTGTAAACCCTATAATCTGTTTTCATTGTTTGAAAGGAGTCTCGCTATGTTGTCGCGATGCCGGATGAAGACAAGAATGGCCATAATGAGGAAAAGAAGGGTGGAACCCTGGGGGAGGGAATGGGGGACGATTGAGTGATTCCTTGCCCAAAACAGGGAAAGGAGAGGCATGAGGGCAAAACTTCCAAGAGAGGCAATGGAGGCGGTTCTTGTCGCCAGATAGAGAATGAGCCAGGGGAGGCAGATCAAAAGACCAAAGAGAGGATCGAGACCCAGAGCCACACCGAGGCCGGTTGCAACCCCTTTGCCGCCTCGTCCCCGAAGCCAGAATGAAAAGAGATGGCCAAGAAAAACGAAGAGTCCCGCAAGAAAGGGATCGAAGGAATTCCCGTAAATAAGTCCCAGCCGGACCGCCACGGCTCCTTTTCCCATATCTCCCAGCAAGGTCAGAAGACCCAGGATCTTTCCCTGTCGGTCCTTCCCGACCACACGCATGACATTGCTGAATCCTATGTTCCCGCTTCCCGTCTTGCGGATGTCGATCCCCTTGACCCGGGCAAGAAGAAGGCCTGTCGGAATGGATCCGAGCAGGTATGAAAGAATGACAAGGATTGTATGCGAGATCATGCGGGACCATCCTGGCTTGTGATCCACAGATACCACAAAAGATACTGGATGCCGGAGACAATCGTCAGAATGATGGCAATCCAGAAGGTCAGGAGTCCGATCCAGTGAAAGTTCAGGAGAAAGTTTGATCCGGGAATGGCCAGGTGGCGATTGTTGTCAAGAAGGAGGGCAATAGAGAGAGTCTGGACAACCATTTTGGCCTTTCCGGTTTTTTCGGCCGGGATGATGATGCCCCGCGAGGCGGCGACCGAACGGAGTCCGGAGACTGCGAACTCCCGTGCAACAACGATGATGGCCAGAATGGCCGGGAGCAACCCGTGTGCCACGAGAAGAAAGAGTACGGAACTCACAAGGATCTTGTCGGCCACCGGGTCGAGAAGTTTACCCATGGATGTCACCATGTTGTATCGTCGTGCGACGAAACCGTCAAGAATGTCGGTGAGGGAAGCCAGAATAAAAAGAAAGGCCGCCATGTGGCTGGGTCCGGTCTTCGGGGAGTGGTCGGCCATGATGACGGCCGGAATGAGCAGAAGACGGCCAAGGGTCAGAGAGTTGGCCAGGTTCAGCACAGATGGTCCTCCCCTTTGTCCCTGCATTTGCGATTTCGGACAAAGAGCAGAGCGTCGGAGACTTGACGGACAGCACCCTGCCCCCCCGGAGCGGAGGTGACCCAGTCCGCCCTTTGCAAAACGGAAGGGTGGGAATCGGAGACGGCGATGAAAAGTCCCGCCCGTCGGAGGAGGACGAGGTCCGTGACATCATCCCCCATGGCGGCAACCTGATCCGGTTCGAGCTTCCACCGGGACAGCAAGGTGTCGAAGGCTTGGGATTTGTCCCGGATGCCCAGAAAAAAATCCCGGATTCCAAGGTCCGCCAGTCGTCTTTCCGTGGCCGCTCCCGATCTTCCGGAAATGATCCCGACAGGGAATCCGGACCTCAGGAGAAGGGCCACCCCGTGGCCATCACGGACATGAAAGGACTTCATCTCCTCTGTCGGGCCGAAGGAAAGCCGCCCGTCAGTCAGAACTCCGTCAACGTCGAGGACTAGGCCGCGAATGGAAGGAAGCCTTCGAAGAACCGGAAGGGGAATTCGGATCATAAGGGGACTCCCGCCCTCAACAGATCGTGGAGATGGATGACCCCCAGGACGATCCGGTCATTCCCGGTCACGACCACGCTGGTAATCTGGCGGGATTCCATGAGGTTCAATGCCTCCGAGGCCAGTGTATCCGGAGGAAGCGTCGCAGGGTGCCTGGACATGATGGCTTCGGCCGGAAGGTCAAGGATCGGGGAGCCATTCATCCGGGACGATTCAAGGGTTCTCCGGAGATCCCCGTCCGTCAGGACGCCCTGGAGCCGTCCCGATGGGTCGGTGACCGTCGTCATGCCCAGTTTTTTGGCCGTCATTTCCACGATGACATCCCGCAATGGGGTCTCAGGAAAAACCGTGGGAAGACGATCATCGGTGTGCATGAGGGCATTGATCTTAAGAAAGTAGCGTCGGCCCAGGGCCCCTCCCGGGTGGAGCGAGGCGAATTCCCGGACCCCGAAATCCCGTTCGGCCAGGACGACCATGGCCAGGGCATCCCCCATGGCGAGCATGGCCGTCGTGCTTGATGTGGGAGCGATGCCGAGTGGCCCGGCCTCCTTCCCGACATTGGCGGAAAGGACCCAGGTGGCCTTTCGGGCCAGGGTGGAATCAGTCTCCCCAAGAATGGCGATCATCGGAATCTCCATTCTCTCGAGAAGAGGCAGCAGGGCCCGGATCTCTTCCGTTTCACCGGATTTTGAGAATGACAGAAGAATATCCCGCGATTCAAGCATGCCGAGATCTCCGTGGAGAGCTTCTCCCGGATGAAGAAAAAATGCCGGAGTTCCGGTGGAGGAAAAGGTGGCGGACACCTTTCGGGCAATGTGGCCTGATTTCCCGATCCCGGTGACAGCCAATTTGCCGGGGTTGGCAAGGATTGCCTCCACGGCCCCGGCGAATTCCTGTCCGAGTCCCTGACAGAGGGAACTGACGGCACGGGCTTCCTCCTCAAGAATTTCCCGACCACGTTCAATTCGCAGGAGATCCTTTCCGGATGGCGGGTCGGTCACGAAGGGTCCCCTGTCTTTGGGGAGAAGGCAGGGTCGCCCGAAAGGCCCGTTCTCAGCCGATGAATGGACAACACCTCGGTCAGGAGATCCGGAAGGGAAGAGAGGGGAATCATGTTCGGACCATCGCTTGGGGCATGATCGGGGTCCGGATGTGTTTCAAGGAAGAGGCCATCACATCCGGCAGCCATGGCAGCCCGGGCAAGCAATGGCACGAAAATCCGGTCACCTCCGGAGCGGTCCCCCCCACCCCCGGGACTCTGCACGGAATGTGTCCCGTCAAAAATCACGGGGTATCCGAAGCGGGCCATGATGGCCAGGGCGCGGAAATCCACCACCAGATTGTGATATCCGAAGGTGGATCCGCGTTCGCAAAGAAGGATCCGTTCATTTCCCGTACCGGCAATTTTTGCCGCCGCCGGCCCCATGTCCTCCGGTGCCAGAAACTGTCCTTTTTTCAGGTGGACGGGCTTGCCGGTCCGGCCCGCCGCTTCGAGAAGATCGGTCTGACGGCAAAGGAAGGCTGGGATCTGCAAAATGTCGAGGACCTGTTCGGCATCCGGGACCTCCACAGATTCATGGATGTCGGATAAAACCGGGAGTTCGTAGCGTCGGCGGATCTCTTCGAGAATGGCCAGTCCCTCGGTTCGTCCGATTCCCCTGAAGCTCTGTCGGGAGGTGCGGTTGGCCTTGTCGTAAGAGGCCTTGAAGACCACAGAAAGGGAGAGCTGGTCCCGGATCTCTGAGATCCTGTGTGCGACCTCAAGGGCGTGAGAGCGGGATTCTATGACGCAGGGACCCAGAATGAAGGCTGGAGGATGTCCCTCCCCGATGCGGAAGAAGGGATAAGCCGGGTCACCGATCGGGACAGGTCCCGTCCTGCGTCCCGCGCTCATGTGGTCTCCGGTGCCGGTCGCTTCCCTTCGGCGTGGCGCAGGGAAGCCTGGACAAACCCGGAAAAGAGCGGATGGGGGGAGAGGGGCCTCGAACGGAATTCCGGATGAAACTGGGAGGCCACATAAAACGGATGCGAGGAAATTTCGACGACCTCCACCAGCTTTCTCTCTCCGAATGTGCCCGAAACATCGAGGCCTTCCTTTTTGATACGGCCGATATAGTCCGGGTTGACTTCGAAACGGTGGCGGTGTCGTTCCCGGATTTTAAGTGTTCCGTACAGTTCAGAGACCCTTGTTCCGGGGAGAAGGTCCACGTCGTAAAGTCCGAGCCTCATGGTTCCTCCCATGTCGGGATTGGCTCTTTGTTCCGGGAGAAGATCGATGACTGGGTCGACGGGATGGGGGGTGAACTCCCGGCTGGTGGCCTCGGTCAGACCCAGCTTCTTCCGGGCAAATTCGATGACGGCAAGTTGCATCCCAAGACAGATGCCGAGGAAGGGAACCCCGTGTTCCCGGGCATGGGTGATGGCCCGAATTTTTCCGTCAATGCCCCTCGAGCCAAAACCGCCGGGAACCAGGATTCCTCCGAGGGCGTCAAAGTGGGCGGAAGGATCGGAAGCGGCCTCGATTTCTTCGGCGTCGAGCCATTCGAGAGAGACGCGTATGCCATGCTGAACTCCCGCATGATTCAAGGCTTCGATCAGGCTTTTGTAGGAGTCCTTGAGGTTCAGGTATTTTCCGACAATGCCGATGGTGACACTCTTTCTGGCGCGCTGGATCCTGTGAACCATCGCCCTCCAGGGGGCAATCCGGGCCGGGGGAATCCGCATGCGGAGATGCCTTAGGAGGTAACGATCAAGTTTCTGGCGATAGAACTCGAGGGGAATCTGATAGATCGTGGGGACGTCCGGGGCCGAAATCACCGCCTCGGAATCAACATCGCAGAAAAGGGCGATCTTGTTCTTGACTTCCTCGGGGATTTCTTCTTCAGCTCGGCAGAGGATGATGTTTGGACTGATACCTATCTCCCGAAGCTTGTGGACGGAATGCTGGGAGGGTTTGGTCTTGAGTTCGGAGGAGGCCCTCACATAGGGGACAAGGGTCAGGTGGACGAAGGCCACATTGTGTTTTCCGACTTCCCGTGGAAACTGGCGAATCGTTTCCAGGAAGGGGAGGGATTCGATGTCTCCCACCGTGCCCCCGATCTCGACAAGAAGGATATCGGCATTTTTCCCTCGCTCGAGAATGACCCGCTTGATCTCATTGGTGATGTGCGGAACAACCTGGACCGTTCCTCCGAGAAAGTCTCCCCGCCGT
>JAJYPO010000171.1 GCA_021795275.1 Nitrospirota bacterium
CAGGCACCGGGAAATAGTCTTATCACAACGACAGGGCAGGGTTCAACACAAGTGGAGAAAAAAAGGCCGGAAACCCGGGCTCGAAAGACTTTTTTCAACTGGTCCCGAAAGGGATATCCCTTCTTTCTTCTTAACGGGTTCCTTGCCTTCGGGGCACTCGTTCTCCTGACTTCATGTGCCGCGCTCTCCCAAAGCGTTCCAGCTATATCCGAGTCGGGAACCCTGTATCGGACCTCGATGATGGACGCTGCCGTTTATACCCGCTTTCGCGTTTCCCCGATCGAGTGCACGCGACGCTATCTGAATGTGCAGGGAGTTGTGGATGGGAAAAAAGCCGATGTCGGACCTATTGTGCGCGTCAGAATCGAGAAGAACTGGGGACCTGGCTTCGACCTTTCGCGCAAACGTGCGGTTCTGCCTATTTCGGCCGTCATCGAAAAACGCGAGAAGGGCCATTGGTCGAGGCGAACAGTCAAAGGGTTTGTCGAATTCCGGGATCTTTCGGCCTGCCGCATCCGAAGGGCGGCCTTCGTTCCGTCGGAGGATTCCTCCGTTCTGGAGCCACCGCTCTGGATCTTGGATGTCGCTCCTCCTCCACGGGAATTCTGGAGGCCACGTCTTGTTCTTCTAAATGCCTACCGATCCCTTCTGAATGAAACCATTTCGGTGGTGGGACCTGTTCCCTTCCGAACTCCCAGACAATTTTATCACCCCGTCTCTCTTGTGAACGGGGTGGTCCAGAGGAAAGACCTTCTTCGGGGAGTGACTCCCCCCGATTTTTCTGGTCGTCTGAGAGCCACGCTTTGGTTGAAAGGGAAGGACCAGGAACTTAGGATAATAGGAAGTGGGAATTCGGGGCTCTTCGAGCTCAGGTCGGATCACACGAGGGGAGTCGGAGTTTTTCTTCCCTTTCCGAAACCTTTCTACCGTTTTCCAGCGAGAAGGTACCGAGTGGCTCTTGCTGGGAGCCTTCTGGTGGATGGTCCCTTCGCTCTCGAAGGACGTCTTGACTTCGACAGGGAGGGCCAGACGGTCTCCCTCTCAGGAAGGATCAATGAAGCGGGGGCGGTTGTCTCGGACTATCAGGTCCAGGTTCCCTACAGGACCGGAGATGCCACCCGTTTTGGCCTTCCTGGAGAGGTGGATTTCTCTTTTTCCTTCAACCATCGCCGGGTCGATCTTGTCATGTTGCCGGATGCCAACCGCAGGGTATACTGGCTGGGGGCTTTGAACCAGAATCTATTGGGAATGGCGGATCCGACATGATCCATTTGGAGGTGGAACTTGGAGACTGACAGCGAGGGGAAAAAGCCTGAATCCGTTCCAGGGGAGCCGGATCCCCTGGACTTTACGCCGAGGAGGGCTAAGCTGCTCGGGATTTTCTTCCGGATTTTCACGATCCTCGAGTTTGGCTTTCTGGGGTTCATCATTTTCGATCTGTTTAGAAAGTACATCATTACCGGAAACCTGGATTGGTGGAAAAAGTGATCGTGTCCAGGCCTGGAAGAATCATTCGGGTCCTGTTCACCCTTCTTCCCGTTGTTCTGACCACTGGTGGCTGTGCCATTTTCAATCCGCCAACATTCACCGCCAGGCAGCTTTCCGGGGTCGACACGACGCTTTCCTACAGTGCGATAATACACAATTACCGTGAGCTCGAGGGGCAAAAGGTGGTCGTCGGCGGACGCACGGTCCATCTCGACAACCGGACAACGCGGGCTTATGTGGAGCTCGACCCGTCACCCCTTGACCATGACTTCAGGCCGGGGACACCCGATGCCACCTCCGGATTGCTGCTTCTTGTTTTTCCCTATCCCGTCGACCCCTCCGCCCTGAGAGATGGCCAGCGGATAACCGTCATCGCGACGGTCCGTCGCATGAAGCATCCCGCCCTGACCGATAGTGGCCAGACCCTGCGCCTTGTGACACTCGATGTCCGCTCCCTGCACACCTGGGTACCGGAGACCGCCATCATGGGAGGCTCTCCCTATCCCGTCATGACCCCAGGATTCACTGGTCCCTACCAAGTTCCCTGAGCCACCGCCCCAACTCGCCAAGACTGTCGAACAGAAGATCGGGAGCAAGAGGGGCAAGGGAATCCCGCCGATGGGTTCCGGTAGTCAATAGGCAAATCCTGCATCCAGCCTTCCGTGCCGCCATGTAATCGTACGGGGAGTCTCCCACAAACAGCAGATTGTCTGGGCTTGTTTTCAGGAGCTCGGCTGCGTAAAGAATCATGTCTGGATCTGGCTTGAGCGGGAGTCCGTCACCTTCTCCCAGACAAAGGGGAAGCAGAGAGCTCCAGCCGAAATGCCTGATTATCTCCCGTGCCGAAGCACCGAGTTTGTTTGTGACCACACCCTGGGCCTGTCCTCTCTGGAAAATCTCGGACAGGAGATCCGGAGCGCCTGCCATGGGATGGGTCATCTCAAGGTAGATTTTTTCATAATGTCTACGGAAAACGGATGTTCCCGAAGAGACGAGAGGGGCGGGCAGAAGGCGAGCCACGGAGTCGTCGAGGGGTCCCCCGACGAGATCGAGTGTTTCGCTCTCCGTGAGTTCCCTGTCATGGCCGAAATGGCGAAGCATCTGGTTGAAGGAGGAGCGGATGGGAGCAAACGAATCCGCGAGAGTTCCATCGAGGTCGAACAGGATGGTGTCAATGGAGGAGGAAGAAAGCGAAGTCAAGGAATTCCCGGGGCGTGTCGGTTGGTGGTCCCAACGGGGTTCGAACCCGTGTTTCCGGCGTGAGAGGCCAGCGTCCTAGGCCACTAGACGATGGGACCCAACGTACTCGAGTGAAGCATTATAGCTTAACGGCATCCGGAAAGAAACTGTCTCGGGAAGAAAGAGAATCGGGAGCGGCGGAGCTCCATGAAGGATATCGATTCACTTGCGCAATCAGTGAAACATGTATTTCTTTTATGTGCGCAAACTGACAAAATTGTTTGCCTTTATGGTTGGGAATGTCGACCATGGAGAGAGGAGGGCTATTCGATATGGATTTATTTATATTTTACAATTGGCATGATGATTGCTTATCAATTGCGTGGGACAGCAATACGCTTGAGGGAGTCATCCTCCGGAGAAATATTCTGATTGGGAGGTTCGTCATGGGACAGGATAAAGGATATGGCCGAAGGTTTTTTTCGGGGCTTCTCGTAAGCCTGGGGATGGCTCTGGCGGCTTGCCAGAGCACTGAAGCCGGGGCGGTCATGGCTCTCGAGGAAGAGGGAGATCCATCGCGTCATGTGGTCCGGAAGATCGTCGGGGGTGTCGTAATGAAGGTGGTGAGCCATCCGGGACGCCGAAGCGTGGCGCTTCTTATTCGCGAGACCAGAGTCTCGTCCTCTGGCCGTCCCCTTTGTCAGTCTCCAACTGGCCGTCTTCTATCCCTTGAAAGCGTTCAGTCGCTCTTCAGGGGGGATCCGAAGCGTCTCAGGAGCGCCATGGTCGTCACTGGCGACCCTGAGACGCCGGGACTTGGGAATCTTCGTCCGGGCGACTGTGTTTCCGTGGCCCCGGATGAAGTGGATACTTCCAGGACGGTCGTCCGGTCCTCGATCGAGATTGAAGCCCCCGCTCCGATTGCCAGAAGAGAGGATCACTTCGGAAAGGGCATCGTGGAAATCTGGGCAACGCTCTCCCCGCCTCCCACAGTGGCGGCAAAGTTGAAAAAACTTTCGGAACCACTCCGCAGGACGGCCTCGTCTCTCAAGCCCTCCTCCAGGGTTGCCTTCCAGCCCCCCGCGCAGCCGGCCTGACGGCTGGTCCTGCAGTGCAAGGGCTTTGCGGGCTCTGGCGGAATAGGGGGCGCCATGCCTTCTGCCGGAATCTTTCTGGCTCCTTGATTGTCTTGAGATCTCTACCCGGGTAACATGAAGGGCATGACAAGCCTTCCCATCATGCAGCCAGTCTGTCGATGAGTGCAGGGTTCGGCGCGGAGAGGATGCTCCGCTTCCTGAGACGACATCGTCTGACAGCCCTTTTCATCCTGCTGATCCTGACCGTCCTTGCCGGGTTCAAGGCGCTGACCCTTCCGGTGGCCCTCTACCCGTCCATCGATTTTCCCAGGATTTCAGTGATCGTATCGACTCGGGACCTGCCATTTTCCCAGATGGAGGTCCGCGTCACCAGGCCGGTCTCGATAGCTCTCCGGGGGGTGACGGGGGTCCGGGAAGTGCGCTCCCGAACCTCCCGTGGCTCCTCCGAGTTTTTCGTCCGCTTTTCCTGGACCACACCAATGGTTCTGGCGCTTTCCCGCGTCAATCAGGCCCTTGCTCGTGTCCTCCCCGATCTCCCTCCTGGATCCCGGTCCCGGGCAATCAGGATGATTTCTGCCGATACCCCCGTCTACCAGCTGGCGCTCACGAGCCCTTCGCGATCCTTGTCCGAGTTGACAGATCTGGCCAGGTACCGTCTGCTGCCCTTTCTGGTCAACATTCCCGGGGTCTGGAAGGTTGAGATCGTGGGGGCACAGAGCCGCGAAGTGCATGTGGAGGTCAATCCCTACGAGCTGGCCAGCGCGGGAAAGACCGTGCAGGATGTTCTGGCAGCCCTCCCCGATCACAACCGGATCGGGGTTGTGGGGCGTCTTTCCGAATATCACCAGATCCTCTTGCTCGAGGTCCACAATGCCCTTTCCGGGCTCGATCCCGTCCGACGCCTTTTTCTCTCCGGAGCGGGGGAGGCCCCCCTTCCACTGTCCCAGGTGGCGTCGGTCCGATTTGGAATCCGGCCCGCGGACCGCATGGTCCGGGTCAGTGCTTTCGGTGAGCCGGCCATTCTTCTGAATGTCTTCCGAGCCCATAGGGAAAACACCCTCGGTGTGGTCGACCGGATCGAGGCCCAGAAGAAAACAATGGAGCATCTCCTGCCACCGGGAGTCCAAAGTCGGGTGACCTA
>JAJYPO010000172.1 GCA_021795275.1 Nitrospirota bacterium
CGATTGGCTACCGGGTGGGTGGTCGGGCATCTGCCCCAGCACGACTGAGAATGGCTTCGACCTCCGAATCCGGCACTTGTGGAAAGTTCGAATAGAACTGACCCACCGCATGGAAGAACTCCGGGATTTCAATACAGATCAGCTCATCGGCATAGGGCCTGACCTTTTCCAGAGTCTCTTCCGAGGCGACCGGGACCGCGCAGACCAGCCACGCCGGATTTTGAGACCGCAGAGCATGAAGGGCCGAAATCATCGTCGCCCCCGTGGCCAGACCGTCATCGACGGCGATCACGATCCGTCCCGCCGGATCGATCGGAGGCTTGAGAGGTGTATACCGCTCCCGACGTTTCCGGATCACCGAGAGCTGATAGTTCTTTTCCCTCTCAATGTATGCGGGATCCCCCCCGGCCTCCTCCGCATAGGGGGCAACGTAGGTCCATCCCGACTCCGCCACCGATCCGATGGCGAACTCCGGATTCCCGGGAGCCCGGAGTTTCCGGACGAGAACCACATCGAGATCTCCCGAGAGCTCCCGGGACAGAATTTCCCCGATAGGAACGGCGCCTCGCGGGATCGCCACGACAAGGGGGTGGCGCCCCCGGTACTTCGCCAGAACCCGGACAAGCCGGTGGGCGGCCTCGATGCGGTCAGAAAAGACCATGGATTGCCCCCTTCCCGAGGATGATCCGAGATACCTCTCTTGGCCGGAACCCCGATTCATCCCGGACAACCGGCCTATCGGGCCTTATCATACCGCAATGACCGGACCTCTGTCCCTCCCTGTCCGGGTCATAGACCGACCGGTTCCAGGCCTTGATCCGTTTTCCCAACCGCAGGACCGCATCGATCCCGCCGAATGCCGGTTCGAAAGACTGGCAGACTCCCCGTTCCTCCCGAGGGCGGGAATCCCGTCGACCTCGATCCGGCAATCTGAGGAGTGAGGGGTGCTGAGCCTCGGGTGGTAGCGCAGAGATCCTCCGTTGGGATCCTGGTCGAGAACAAGGAGGGAGCCCGGTGGGGAAGCAGGACGGGTGGCTCTTTCGGGAGAACTCCCGGCCGGAATTCCCTTGAAAGACCTCGTGTTTGACGTAAAACAAAAAATTTCCAAATGGCCATTCGGAGATTGTCCATCCCTCCAAAATCTTTCCCCAGCAAGAGGCTCTGTCGGCCAAAGGTTTTCTTTCCGGGGACAGATTTTCCTGTCTTCGGAAATTCCGTTCTCACAACAGGATCGTCAAGTTTGGGAGGAGCCTGGCCCCCCTTAGGCCTGTCTTAAAAATCGGCCTCGGGCCGGGCCTCTCATTCCGTTCCGATCGGGATTGCCTTCGGGGGAGTTCCAGGACGTTTTTCAATGCGGATCTTAAGAACCCCGTCCTTCATGGTCGCCTTGATACTGGCGGGATCGGCATCCTCAGGAAGGGTGAAGCTCCTGAGGAAGGAGCCGTAGCAGCGTTCGATCCGGTGATAGCGGACTCCTTCTTTTTCTTCCCTCTCCTTTTTGCGCTCGCCGGAGACCGTCAGGACCCCGTTTTCAACGGAGACCGTCATATCCTCCTTTTTCACCTCCGGAAGCTCCGCCGTGACCAGGTAGGCCTTCTCCTCTTCGGCTACATCGACCGAGGGCGACCATTCAAAGAGGGTCGCCTCTCCGTTTCCTTCCGTCATCGCCTCCTTCCCCCGGCGACCGAACCAGGGGGCCATGCGCCGACCGAACTCTTCGAACTCACGGACCGGATCCCACTTCAAAAGACTGTTCATGTCAGATCTCCTCCCTGATGGACCTTTCTTTATCCGGGATCCGGGCCGGCCTCCCTCGTCCTTGATCCTGCCAGGACCCCTTTTTCTCTTTGGCCTCCATTCCCTTCGGAAGAAGATCCCCCGGAGTCGGGAACTTCACCGAATCCCCGCAGGTTATGCCACAGAGGGAGCGGGCCCCTCCCTGCCGAAGGAGCCGACGGGAGTCCTTCCGATCCGCTCCAGCACAATGTCCAGCAAATCTCCCCCCAGAGAGAGGTCCTTCCGCTCATAGCCCACGACATGTCGGGCCATCAGGCTCTCCCTGACGGACTCCCCGTCGAGCCCGAAGAGATCCATCAAGGCTTGGGCGATTTCCCGGGCGTATCGGGCCAGATCTCCATGATTCTGACCCATCCCTTTTTTTAATGGCAGACGGGGTTCAAGCCGCCCCAAAAATGAAATGTAGTCATGGTCGGGCTCTGTCATCGGAACACTTTTGGCCCAGGAGACCGCCTTGTCGTAGACGTTTTTTTCGACCGCGAATCCCCGGATCCCCCTTGAAAGAGGATCCCCGTGGTTTTTCGTCAGGACGAGGGCTGTTCTGGGACAGACGAGAAATTGCAAAAAATCCTCTCCGGCTCCGGCAGATTGCAGGACCTCCCACACGGACAGGACCTCGCAGAGGAGTTTTCCGGGATTTAAATCCCCCCGCTCGACCATCTCGAGGGCCTTGAAGGGATCCACGGGAACCCGCTTTCCGTCCTGATCGATAAAGAATTTTGAGTTGACGAGAACTTCAACATTATGGTCCGCATAATAGGCCTCAGCGAGGGCCTCGTATCCAGTCAGACAAATCGTCACGGCAACCTCCTTCCGTGGAGGATCAAAACCTGGTGAATGCCCCATCATCTTGATCAGGAACTCTCATCCCCGGGTGAGACCAGGGGGAAGGTGTTGCCTCCTTCTCCCCGGTCTCACCGAAGGTTCCCTCAGGCGGGGGCCATTGCATGATGGGCGAAAACCGCCTTGAGAACTGGGTCGAGGGATTGCAAAGGGACTCCCGGCTTCTTTCGTCCTGTTCCGGGGGAGGCGGACGATACCAGATCCCCCAGCGAGAGGATTCCCACCAGTCGGCCCTTTTGGTCGACGACAGGAAGGCGCCGGACTTCATGCTTTTTCATGAGGCCGAGAGCCGACTCCACCGGATCCTCCGGATGGCAGCTCCAAAGCCTCTGTCCATGGATGACGTCCTGGACTCGGAGCTCCCAGAGGGACTTGTGGTTCAGGAAGGAGGACATGGAGATATCCCGATCGGTCACGATTCCCACAGCCCTTCCCTGGGAATCCACCACCGGGAGGCTTCCGATATTTCCCGACCACATGGCATTGGCCACCGAAGCCAGGGTCGAATCGGGCCTTGTGGACTTCACCTCTTTGGACATGATCTCCCTGACATCCATCGCAACTCCTTCCATGACATTGGCCTAATCCTGTCCCCGGAACGGAAGATCTGTCCCGGAGGAGGGGGACATCCTCCGGATGGCCCCATTTTCACTGGACCTCCGGCCCCCTCCCACCCGGATCATCTCCAGGACGAGATCCAGAAAAATCCCTCCATGCATGATCTCCCAATCTCCGAAGGATCGGTCGGAACGCGGGTTTATCAAATGGCGCCAGACCTTTTGGCTCTCGAATCCGAAGAGGAGGATCAGTTCTTTTGCGATCTCGACCGAATACCGGAGAAGCTCCACATCCTTCTTCCAGTTCCCGGGGACGAGGAGCATTCGGGGGTAGAGCGTGATCAGAAACTTCTCGAAGTCGTACTCCCGGCCCACAACCGGCGTCTGCATCGCCCGGAGGGAGGCCTGCTCGAAGACTTCGGTATGAATGGCAAAGGCCCGGATCCCCTCTCTCAGTTGGGGACCATGAGAGCGATTGAAAACAAGCACCGTATTTCGGGAGGGATGGACGAAGAGAGATCCCAAAGCCTCGGCCTCGAGCAGGAGATCCCAGACCCTGGGCGGGTCACAGAGAGGGGGAGCGCTCTTTTCCCCCTCCCGTTCCCCCTCCGGGCATTCTTTGTAAGTCCCTCTCGTCTTTTTTAGGCTCTCCTTCTTGCGCTCGGCCCAAATCCAGAAGAAAGAGAAGGGTGCTTCCCCCATGCCGATTTCTGGGTCGATGGCAGGCCGACGGACCTTCGGATCATTGAGTCTGGTCACCACTTCCTCCTTCCCTGGAGAATGGGTCCTGCGGAATGATCCCCTCCCTTCCCACCCCTGACTGACGCCTTTTTCGGGTTTTCGGGTATGGATAGAGGAGTTCCTTCCCGAATATAAAGCGGATTTTTCGAGGAGTTCTTCAGATCAGATTAAAGATTGTTGTTCAGGGACTACCGCGAAAAGGCCTTCCGGATTTCCCTCACCCCTTAAAACCGAGAATCCGCTGGATCGCCAGGACAAATCCTGGCAAAGGGGAAGAAGATCTTCTGGCTCCGGAGCGCTTCTCGATGGCCTTGAGAAGGAGCCCGTCCAGTGGAAAGAGATTCTGAACCAGCCCGTCTTTCTGAAGAAAGACCACGGCCCGTGTTTTCGATTGTCTTCCCATTCCCGACCTCCCATCCAAATCAGAATCGACCTTCTGAAAAAGAAGGTTTTTTCCCTTGAAAGAGGACCCAAGAAAACAAGAAAAAAATCTCCCCCAAAATTCTTACAAGAACCATGCCATAAAATTTTCTCCTTAATTTGGAGATACATAGAAATCATATCTCCGGATGATCCAAAGTGATTGGCCGGGCCAACTGATTGCCGAAACTTCTTCCCTTGCCATTCAACTATTGATCGTTAGGGGGAAAATATAAAAGATGCACTCAAGGCAAGGAGAAAAATCCTTTTGACAATTTGGACAAATGCTTCCCGTCCGGATGAAGGAAGAAACCCTTTCCGGGGCTCTCTTCCGCGCAAAACACCCCGTTTTTGCCCTCACGTACGTGTCTTGGATTCTGGACAGGGAAAAAGAAGGGTGATCGAAGATTGAGGCGGACAATCCAAAAATATCTTTTATATTAAACTTCTTAAACAACATTCCCGTTTTTTTTGGCATTCAGGAAATCTGGACATCGGAGATGAAACGATCCCTGCAAAAAGGGCGAAAGGAAGATAAAAAGA
>JAJYPO010000173.1 GCA_021795275.1 Nitrospirota bacterium
AAGCATGACGGCTCTCTCCAACATGCCGGTCGAATCCCGGGAGTCCGAGGAGCCTGGCTTCGACAGGGTCGTCTTCCGCCGCTCCCCCCGCATGTCCGCCTATCTCCTGCACCTCTCGGTCGGACGATGGGACAGGGTCTCGGCCGTTTCGGCCGGTGTCGAGATCGCGGTTTACACTCCGCCGGGCCGTTCTTCTGACGGGCAGTTCGCTCTCGATGTCGCAGTGAGACTGCTTCCCTGGTACAACGACTACTTCGGGACACCTTACCCTCTTCCAAAGCTCGACCTGATCGCGATTCCCGACTTTGCAGCCGGAGCGATGGAAAACTGGGGGGCAATGACCTTCCGGGAGACGGCCCTTCTGGCCCCTCCTGCTGGTGCTTCCGCCCGCAATCTTCAGAGGGTGGCGATCGTTGTGGCCCATGAGATGGCACACCAGTGGTTCGGCGATCTCGTGACCATGGCCTGGTGGGACGATCTCTGGCTCAACGAGGGGTTCGCCTCGTGGATGGAGGTCAAGGCCGTCGATGCCCTTTTCCCGGAATGGGGGATGTGGGAGCTTTTCCAGAGCGAGGACAGGAACGAGGCCCTGGAGATGGACGCCCTCGTCCAGACCCATCCCATCGAAGTCCCGGTCCGGGATCCGGGGGAGATCAACGAGATCTTCGACGCCATCTCCTACACCAAGGGAGGCTCCCTTCTCAGAATGCTTGAATCGGCGCTGGGGCCTGAGATCTTCCGGCGCTCCCTGGCCGCCTACTTCAAAAAGTTCGCTTATGGCAACGCCACCACCGCCGATCTCTGGCGGAGTCTCTCGGATCCTTCTTTCGAGGCGGCGGGGGGAGTCGGCAAGGTTCTATCGGTCTGGACACGGACCCCCGGATATCCCTGGGTCAGGGTGGCAGAGGAATCGGGACAACTTCGTCTGGTCCAGCATCCCTTTCTTATCCGAAAGGAGGATCGGGTCGCCCGTGAGACCGGCTCCGGCGCCTGCCTCTGGCCGCTGATGCTCGGGATTTCGGAGGACGGGGGAGCCCCGGTCCGGACCCTGTTGGCGGAGGGCGAGGGGCAATTTCCCCTCCAAAACGCATCTGCCTCCCGGGTCAACGTCAATGCGGGACAGACCGGCTATTTCCGGGTCCTCTACGAAGGCCGTCTGCGGACCGGCATTCTCTCGGCCCTGGGAGAGGGGCGCCTCGATGCCCTGGACCGGCTGGCTCTCGAAAACGATCTTTTCGCCTTCGTCCGGACGGGGCTGGCACCCATCGGCGACTACCTGGGCCTGCTCGAACAGATGAAGGACGAGCGCTCCTACTCCGTCTGGTCGGACATAGCCGGAAACCTGCTGACGATCGACGGACTCTGGGCGGGAGAGGACCATCATCAGGAGTTTCTCCGGTGGGGCGCGGCTCTTGTCCGGCCTTCTTTCGAAAGGCTCGGATTCTCTCCCGGAGAAGGGGAGCCCCATCAGGACCGGCTTCTCCGGGCGACGCTTCTGGGGCTTCTGGTCAGATTCCGGGGCGAAGGGATTCTCGAGGAGTCGGTCCGCAGGTTCGGGGAATACCGGAAAGAGCCGGGATCCCTCCCGGCCGACCTGCGATTCGCGGTCTTCCAGGGGGCGATCACGGCCGGAGGATCCTCCGCCTTTGACGCGGTCGTGGAGATGGCCTCCCGGACAGATGACCAGGAAGAAAAGAACAAGCTTCTCTATTCACTGGCCCGGACCCCGGATCCGACACTGCTGGACCGGGCTCTGGAGCTGGTCCTGTCGCCGCTCGTCAGGGTCCAGGATGCCGTTTCGGTGATCGGGTTCCTGGCGAAAAACCCCCTGGGGCGCCGAAAGACTTTCGACTTCGTAGCCACCCACTGGGAGGAGCTCTATCGCCGGTACGAATCGGGAGGGTTTGCCTTGAACCGGCTGGTGAGGGGAATCTCCGACGAGTTCAAACGGCCGGAGGAGGAGAAGATGGTGGAGCGGTTTTTCGGAGACCATCCGGTTCCGGCCGCCCGACGCGCCGTGGCGCAGGCCCTCGAGACCATCCGGTCCAACGGGGAGATCTATCGGGAGCAGCAGGAGAATTTCGGAAGATTTTTTCAGGGCCGGAAAAAGTGAGGGCGGTCACCTCCCGGAGCCCATTCCTGTCTTTCCAGGGCACGCTCGTTGGACCTCTCGAGGGCAGAATTCCGTTCGATGCGCTTTGTCCTATCCCATGAAGACCGAGGGCCTCTGATAGTGCTTTTGGGTGTAGAAATCGATCATCCGGGACAGGAGCCGGTCTGGATCCCCGTCTCTCAGGACGGTGCTTCCGGTGGGTTTTGAGACCACCTTGACGATGTCCTCGAGAATCTGGGTGATGCCGCCGCTCCCTTCGACGACCCCGATGAGCTTTCCCTCGTCGTAAGCGATGGAAAATTCTCCCAGCGTTCCGGAATGTCCGCCGATGATGATGACGAAATCGCTGGAGCGGATGTTGATGACCTCGCGGCCCATGAGCCCAGAGCCGGTGAAGATGATCATGTCGTAGAGGTCATTCGGGGAGTGGTATCTGTGAAGGTGCTCCTCTTCGGAAAGGGCCGGTGAAATCCCGACAGAAAATCCTCCGATTTCCCTGAAGCCCGCGCAGGTCTCCCATGGAAGGCCCGGGCAGGCACCCGTGATGAGGCCGAACTTTCTCTGGGCGATCGAGCGGCCGAGCTCCCGCGCCAGTCGAACCTGCTCGGGGGACAGATCCCCCGAAGCCGAGCCCATCACCCCCACCGCCAGGGTGCGGCCGGGGGCGTTGGCACGGTACCGCTCGGGGGCCTTGTCGAAGGTGTCGCGGCAGTTCAGGCTGTCGAAATAGTAAAGATGACCGTCGTAGATCCGGATGGCGGCGGCGGCGTGGTGGTGCGTGATGACAGTCTTGCATACGGGATCGATGGTCATGACTGCTCCTTGTGAGGTCTTCGCCAGACGTGTCGGATCCTCTGAATCTGAACGATCCGGCGGATGGAGTCAAGATGATCGTCCGGTTGGAAGAAATTCCCGAAAGGAGCTCGGATTGAAGATTCTTCTCATCATGATCCTCTCCGGGATCCTCGAGGTCGGGGGCGGCTACGGGGTCTGGGTCTGGATCAAGGACCGCTCCCCCTTGGGGGTGGGGCTCCTCGGCATGGCGGGGCTGGCGCTCTATGGAGTGGTGGCGGCTCTCGAACCTCTCCCCTTTGGGCGGGCCTATGCCGCCTACGGGGGAGTTTTTGTCGTCCTTTCCCTGCTGTTTGCCATGAAGGTCGACGGATTTCGCCCCGACCGATGGGATCTCGCGGGGGCGGGGGTTATCGTGACGGGCGTCCTGGTCCTCCTGTATGGGCCGGGTCGCTCGTGAAGGGGCCAGACAGGGAAGGGGAAATTCCGGTTCCGGTCCGTAGCGGCCGCTTCGAGCTGGTCTCCGACTATGCTCCCTGCGGGGACCAGTCCCGGGCCATCGGGATCCTGTCCGAGGGTGTCGGGGCCGGAAAGCCCCGCCAGACCCTCCTCGGGGTGACGGGATCGGGAAAGACCTTCACCATGGCCAACGTCATTGCGAATTCCGGGAAACCCGCTCTGGTTCTGGCTCCCAACAAGACTCTGGCCGCCCAGCTCTATCGCGAGTTCCGGGAGTTCTTTCCGGACAACCGGGTGGAGTACTTCGTCAGCTACTACGACTACTACCAGCCCGAAGCCTACCTTCCGTCCACCGACACCTACATCGAAAAGGATTCGGCGGTCAACGACCTGATCGACCGGATGCGTCACAGCGCCACGACGGCCCTTCTCGAGCGTCTCGACACCATCGTGGTGGCTTCCGTTTCCTGCATCTACGGTCTGGGCTCTCCCGAATCCTATCTCAAGATGCACCTTTACCTCGAGCGGGGAATGGAAATCCGCAGGAACCGACTGCTCGAACGGTTGGTCGAGATCCAATATGCCAGAAACGAGATCGATTTCCACCGGGGCACCTTCCGGGTCAAGGGCGATGTAGTCGATATTTTTCCCGCCTCCTTCGAGGACCGGGCCGTCCGTGTCGAGTTCTGGGGAGACACCATCGAAAAGATTCGCGAAATCGACCCGTTGACCGGCCATGAGCTGACACAGGTCCCGTCGATGATCATCTATCCGGGGACCCATTATGTTCTGCCTCCGGACAAGCTCGAGGGCGCGTTGGCCGGAATCGAGGAAGAACTGACGGAGCGCATCGCCCATTTCCGGAGGAACAACCAGCTCGTCGAGGCTCAGCGAATCGAGCAGCGGACCCTCTTCGATCTCGAGATGATCCGGGAGGTCGGGTTCTGTCACGGTATCGAGAACTACTCACGCCATCTGTCTGGCCGGGCCCCGGGGGAGCCTCCCCCGACCCTTTTCGACTATTTCCCCCCGGATTTTCTTCTTGTCATCGACGAAAGCCACGTGGCGATCCCCCAGGTCGGGGGGATGTACCACGGGGACCATTCCCGAAAAAAGAGTCTGGTCGAATACGGATTCCGCCTCCCGTCGGCCTTCGACAACCGCCCCCTGACCTTTCCCGAGTTCGAGAAGATCATGCGTCAGGTCCTTTTCGTGTCGGCGACCCCCGGGCCTTACGAGCTCGGTGCCTCCGGAGGGGTGACCGCCGAACAGGTCATCCGTCCCACGGGGCTTCTCGATCCCGAGATCGAGGTCGTGCCTGCGCTCCATCAGGTGGATCATCTCCTGGACGAGGTGCGCCGGACCGTCGCTCTGGGAGACCGGGTCCTGGTGACGACCCTGACCAAGCGCATGGCGGAGAATCTGACAGAGTATCTTGACGAGCGGGGAGTTCGCGTCCGCTATCTCCACTCCGAGATCGTCACACTCGAGCGCATG
>JAJYPO010000174.1 GCA_021795275.1 Nitrospirota bacterium
TTATCGGCTACCTCGGAAACTCAGGCCTTTCCACAGGCCCTCACCTTCATTACCAGATCATGGTCAACCGGAGTCCAGTCAATCCCCGACGCTACATTCTGAACAGATTCTGAAAGATTCTCCCCCCGAGGATGGTTTTCCCATCCTCCCTTCTGGTTAAAATCGATTCTTTGTTCTAGAATGCCCCTGATGCCCATGTTGCTCCCTTGGGAGCCAACATCTCGACTGACACGACACAGGTGAAGGCAGGGGGCCTGATTGAGCCAACGCACTCGGGGATTTCGCCTTCGAGCCAAGATTTTTCTTTTTTCGGCCGTTCTTCTGGGGATCATCCTCTCTTCGAACCTTTATGCCATTACAAGTCTTTATGCCCTTCACAGGATCTTTCTCGAGATCAAGAACCAGTCAGTCTCCGGACTTCTTATGATTTCACAGATCCAGAACAGGGTGGGGATCATCCTGGCAGAGGACAAGCGCTACATCCTCTTTGCCCCTCTTCCTCCCGAATCACCATCCCCTGTTGAAAGCGAACTCCCCCTCCTCATGGCCCTTCTGAAAACCCTGCCCCACCCCGATAACGCCACTGCCAATCTCGTCCATGGAACACAGGCGGCCGCCTCCGGACTCATTGATTCCATCGGCAAAGAAAAGGAGGCCCTCAAAAATGGCAACAGGACGCTGGCCATCGCCATCAGCCGGGGGTCAACCGGCCCGCTCCTCATTTACATGGCAGGGCTTCTGCGTGACCTCAAGGAAGGCTATCAGAGAACCCTCGAGCGCAGGATTGCGGAAACGACGGCCCGCGAGGAACAGATGACGACCGTCAGCATCGAGATGACTGCCATAGGATCCTTGCTTGTCCTCCTGCTCCTTGTCTCCTTTTCGCGGATGGTCCTCGTACCGATCAATGCATTGATCGCCGGAACCCGGCGCATCTCCCAGGGAGCCTTTCACAATCCTGTGACTCTCTCCAATACCGACGAAATGGGGGATCTCGCCCGGGCTCTCAATGAAATGGCCCACCGGCTGGGAGAGCTTTCCAGGAAAAAGTCGGAATTTGTCACGGTGGCCTCCCATGAACTCAGAACTCCCCTCACCAGCATCCGTGGCTTCATATCGATGCTCAAGCGTCAGGCTCTGGGCCCTTTGAACGAAGAACAACAGAAAAGTCTCACGGTTGTTGGTGAGGAGATCGACCACCTCGTCGATCTCGTCAACCAGCTTCTCGATCTTGGGCGCATCGAGGCCGGTCAGATGCGCATCGATCTTCATCCCCTTGATCTCAGGAATTTTCTCGACAGGATCGTTGAACGTTATCGGCTGGCCGCCGAAGGGTCGGGAAGACGTTTCGAGGCCCGGATCGACCCGGAACTCCCTGAAACAATCCGGACCGATGCCAACAAGCTCGCCCAGATTCTGGACAATCTTTTGGGAAATGCGTTTAAATTTACCCAGGAGAGAGAAGAAATCAGGATTTCCGTGACACGGGAATTGACATCCCTTCGTTTCGAAATCGCCGATACAGGGATCGGGATCCCGTCGGAAAACCTCCCCTTTCTGTTTGACAAGTTTTACCAGGTGGCCCCTTTTGACATCCGGACAAAGGAGGGGCTAGGCTTGGGCCTTGCCGTCACAAAAGGGATCGTCGTCACCATGGGAGGGTCGATCGAAATTGCCCAAAATTCACCAAAAGGGACCGTATTCATCGTTTCCCTCCCCCTTTTATTCGAAGAGGGTGCCCATGCCTAGAACCAGACTCAAAACTCTGCTCCGCCTCACTGTTGCATTCCTTATTCTTCCACTGACAGCCTGCCAGTCCTTGCCCCCTGTCCGGACTCCTCCCTCCTGCCCTCCGCCGGTCATCATCCTCCCTCCCTTCGCCATCGCCGAACTCAGCCATCACGATGCCCAGTATTTCGGGGGCATGTCCTACCTCTTTTCAAAGGGATACTACAAGGCGGCACGGGCCCTCTTAAAGCAGCGCTCTTCCCTGTCGGCAATTTCGCCCGCTGTGCGTGACAGGCTCGTATTTGCCTGGGCCCTGGCAGACCTGCACCTGGGACCCACCGAACGCCACGAAGGCCAGAATCTGCTGGGAACGCTCAACGGAGAAAAAACTCCCTATGAGCTCAAGGAAGCCTCCCAAAGACTTCTTGCCGACGCCCAGGAGTCCTCAAGGCTCCGAAGAGACCGGAATCTCCTCCTCCAGCAGCTTTCCCAGGTGAAAAAGACACTCAAAGAATTGTCAAACTTGGAAAAATCACTAAAATGAGACCTCAGGGCCGCATCCTGGTGGTCGACGACTATGCCAACACCAGGCTTTACCTGAAGACCCTCCTGACTCACGAGGGATATGTTGTCTTCGAGGCAGGCACCGGCCGGGAGGCCCTCGAAATTCTGAAGTCCGACCCGCTCCCGGCACACCGGTCTGCGATTCTTCTTGACCTCAAGCTCCCCGACACGACCGGCATCGAGCTGGTTGAACCCATCAGGGCCCTTTACCCCCACGTTCCTGTCGTGATCATGACGGCTCATGCGACGGTGGAAACCGCTGTTGAAGCAATCCGAAAGGGGGCGGCCAATTATCTTGAAAAGCCGATCGACGAAAAGAAGCTCCTGAGCCTGCTTGGCGATCTGACGTCGGCCCCGATGCGAACGGAGAAAGACCTCCTGTCCGGAAACGAACTCCCCCTGCCGCTTCTGGCCGGGGACAGTCCGGCCATCAGAAGATTGGCAGACCGCATCAGAAAAGCCGCCTCCCACTCCATTCCCATCCTCATCACCGGCGAATCGGGAACCGGCAAGGAGCTCGTGGCCCGTTCCATCCATCAGCTCTCTCCCCGTCGGGAGGAACCCTTTATTGCCGTCAATACCGGGGCCATCTCAAGAGAGCTGGTCAACTCCGAGCTCTTCGGTCATGAAAAGGGATCATTCACCAGTGCCCTTTCCCGAAAAGACGGATGGCTGTCGACGGCCGGCCGGGGGACCCTTTTCCTCGATGAAATCGGCACCATGGATCTCTCGACCCAGATCGCCCTCCTCCGTGTTCTGGAAAACAGAACCTTCTATCGGGTCGGGGGAACCGAAGAGCTGTCATTTCATGCCCGGATCATCGGAGCCAGCAATATCGACCCTCTTCTGCTCGTCAACCAGGGTCGGCTTCGGGAGGACCTCTATTACCGGATGAATGTCTTTCCAATCAATGTTCCCCCCCTTCGCGAACGCGGAGGAGACATTCTGATATTGGCCCGGCGCTTTCTTGCCGAGGCCTTCGACAATCCCGGACTCACGATCAACATCTCTCCGGCAGCCCGCGAGATCCTGACCACATACCCCTGGCCCGGCAATGTCCGTGAGCTCAAAAACCGCATGATCGAGGTGGCTGTTGTCCAGGGAATTACCGCTCCTGACCGTTTCGAACTCGAGGGTGAGATGATCGCCCCCCTTCTCCATCTGACCCCTCCTCCGGGTACGTCCCTCCAGTCCCTTCCGCCCAGGACGCTTAAGGAAGGAGAACGGGAGCAGATTCGCCGGGCTCTCGCGGAGTCTAAAGGGAACAAGAGCTTGGCGGCGCGGATTCTCGGAATCAGCCGAAAGGCCCTTTATGCCAAGATGCGGGAATATGAAATCGAGGAAGAAGAAGGATAAAAAAACTCTGAAACACAACCCCATTTTAAATAAAGAGACTCCATAATAGCCGCAGAATCGTGAGGGAAAGAAGAGTCCCCTGGAACAGGCGGATCCGGAAGGCTCCCAGCCTCTTTGTAAACCGCGATCCCAGGAGGGATCCGCCCAGGGCTCCAAGAACGATCGGGACCGTAGGAGGGGCCAGGGATCCGGAAGCCAGGATCTTGAATGCCGAGGCGGAGGCGGCCATCGGGAACATGACTGCAAGGCTCGATCCGACCGCCACAAAGGAGGGATAGCGAAAAAAAAGAGTCAGGACGGGATAGAAAAGAAATCCCCCACCGACTCCCAGGATGCCGCTGGTCAGACCGATCGCGGTCATGACGGGGAATTCCAGGGGGGAGCCGTCAGGACAATCCCCTGGAGAAACTTCCCTGGGACGGAAAAAAAGAAGAAAAAGAGCAAGGCAGGTTTCGACAAGGAAGAGAAGAAGAATCACCCGGCCTGAAAATCGGTATGAAATAAGGCCTCCGACCGCCCCCCCGACCAGGGCGGAGAACGCCCACAGGATGATTCTCCGAAGAGGGACATGGGTCGACGGCCGGTGCACAAGAATCCCCACGAGAGCTGCAAAGGTCACCTGGATCATGGAGATCTCCGTCGCCTCGAAGGGGGTGACGCCATGGCCGCCCATCAAGGGAAGAATAAAGAGAAGGGCCGGAAGAAGCACCACACCTCCCCCGATCCCCAGCAGTCCCGACAAAAATCCCGACAGAAGACCCAATCCAAGGTAAAGACCGGCAAGAATCCACCCGTGGACCACCCTCTCTCCTTTCTCTCTCCTGTCAGGAGCTCCCTGTGTAGATGGTCATCGTCTGGAAGGTTTCTCCGGAAAGGCTCGGAAAAGAATCGATGGACCCCAAAGTCCCTCCCGGACTGAGAACGGCACCAAGCCCGAAGAGAGAGAGCGTTCCCCCCGATCCCGACAGGAGAAAGTTCCGGGCAGGATCGATGGCAAGAAGGGTGGGAGGGGCGGGAAGATCCAGGGTTGTCTTGGAGAGGGGAGCCTGAAGTTTTCCTCCCCCGCCCTCGTAGAGGGTGGTGACCTGGTAGAGGTCGATGGCCGGAGCGGAAGGATCCGGCAGGAGAACCGCC
>JAJYPO010000175.1 GCA_021795275.1 Nitrospirota bacterium
GGTTTTCCCGGCCTCGACCGCCAGGACGGTCGCCCCCGACTCCTCCATCGCCCGGATCGTCCCGGGCCCGACCGAAGGAAGATCGAACCGGAGGTCCTGCCCCGGCTTCGCCATCTTCACCACCACCGTTCCCTTCCCCGCGACCCGTCCGGCCCGTCCGATGGTCTCGTCCGTCCCCTCCACCGCCTCGACCGCCACCACGACCTTCTCCCGGACCACCAGACATTGGCCGATGTCGGCCGCCCCCACGATCTTAGCCGCCTCGACTCCCACCCGGATATCCTTCCATTCCGCCTCGGTGGGAGACCGCCGTGTCAGAACTCCCTCCGCCACCGCAAGCGACGGCAGGAGAAGGGTCGAGGGCACGATGGAGATGCCCTCCTTCTCGAATTCGGCGGCCAGCGCCCGGAGGGCCTCGTCGTCATGGTAGCGCGCGAGCCGGCTCAGGATCATCATCCCCTTCCAGTCGGGGCGAAGGTCGAAGAGGCGCGGTTTTTTCACCCCGCCCACGAAGGCGGCATGCCGCACCCCGTTTTTGTGGAAGGTCTCGAAGATCGCCCCCACCTGACCCAGACGGATCCAGCGCACGGGAAAGCCCAGGCTCTCGACGACCGGATCCGTCTCCCCTTCGTGGGCCACGACGACGACCCGAAGACCGGCGGACTTGGCCGCTTCGAGAAAGATGAAGGGGAAGGAGCCGTTTCCTGCGACCATCCCGACCGGAATCTCCGGATCGATTCCCCCTGCCTTCAAGAAGAGGTCTCGAGGGAAGGGCCTCCGCCGCTCTCCCGGGGAGCAGTCAGGACCCCCCGCTCCGAGCTTTCCACGAAGGAGAGGAGGTGCTCGATCTCGGGGGTCATCGAAAGCGTCGCATGGACCCGGGCCACCGCCTCTCCCATGGGAAGACCGCTCCGGAAGAGAATCTGGTAGGCTTTTTTCAGAAGGGAGATCGACTCGGCGGAGACATGGTTCCTCCGGAGACCCTCGTTGTTCAGGCCATACAGGAAGGCCCGGTTCCCGGAGGCCCACACGAAGGGCGGGACGTCCTTGGGAACCCCGCTCATGCCGCCCACCATGGCGAGTCGTCCGACCCGCACGAACTGATGGATGCCCGACAATCCCCCGATGATCGCGCCGTCCTCGATCGTGATGTGGCCGGCCAGATTGGCCGAGTTCGCCATAATGACCCGGGAGCCGATGCGGCAGTCGTGGGCCACATGGCAATAGGCCATGAGGAGGTTGTTGTCCCCCAGCACGGTCTCCATGCCGCCTCCCTGGGTTCCCCGATGGATCGTGACCGACTCCCGGATGGTGTTTCCCGAGCCGATGATCGTCCGGGCCGGCTCTCCCTGGTATTTGAGATCCTGAGGCGCCATCCCGATGGTCGTGAAGGGATAGATCGCGTTGTTGGCCCCCAGGGTCGTGTGGCCGTCGAGGACGACGTGGGAGATGAGCCGTGTCCCGACCCCGATCCGGACATGTTCCCCCACCGTGCAGTAGGGTCCGATCACGACCCCTGGCGAAAGCTGCGCCCCTGAATGGACGACGGAGGACGGATGGACGACGATCGCCCCTTCCGAAAAATCCCCGGAGGAGTTCCTGGTGGTTCGCCTATCCGCCATTGGTTCCCCCCTCCCCTTTTTTACGGATCATCGCCAAAAGGGTCGCCTCGCAGGCCAGATGCTCTCCCACGTGGACGGTGCCCGCCATTCTCCAGGAGCTCCCCCGGACCTTGAGCGTGGTCATGGTGATGGACAGGGTGTCGCCCGGAAGGACCGGACGCCGGAAGCGGGCGTCGTCGATCCCCAGGAAAAATGGGATCCGGTCCTCCTTTTCCTGTCCGGAGCAGATCGCAAGGATCCCTCCCACCTGGGCCATCGCCTCGACCAGGAGGACGCCCGGCATCATGGGGGTCCCGGGGAAATGCCCCTGGAAAAACGGCTCGTTGATGGTGACGTTCTTGATGGCCACGATCCGGTTGCCCGGCTCGACGGAAAGAACCCTGTCCACAAGAAGAAAAGGATATCGGTGCGGAAGAATCGAGAGAATTTCACCAATTTCAATGGGTCCCATGAGCCTCCCCTTCGGAGTCCGGTGCGGTGTCTGAGGGCCTCTCCCGTCCAAAAACATTTTTTTCAAGGACCGAAATTCTCCGGGCGAGGGCCGGGAGCGTCTTGAGCGTCCCCTGGATCCTGAGCCAGAGGGTATGTGCGAGAGCCGGGCTTCCGGAGACGCGCGACCCGGCCGGAAGCGTCTGGGCCACTCCGGACTGGGCCCCGACCATCGAGCCAGACCCGATCTCGATGTGGCCCACGACACCCACCTGCCCCGCCAGAATCACCCGGTCCCCAAGCTTCGTCGATCCCGAGACCCCGGTCTGGGCGACGATAACGCAGTCCCGCCCCGTCCTGACATTGTGGGCGATCTGGACCAGGTTGTCGACCTTGGTGCCGCGGCCGATCACCGTCTCCCCGAAGGTGGCCCGGTCGATGGTCACGTTGGCGCCGATCTCGACATCGTCCTCGAGAACAACCGTTCCGGTCTGGGGAATCCGGAGACGCTGTCCCTCCGGTCCTTCGGCATAGCCGAAGCCGTCGGACCCGATGACGGCTCCGCTCTGGACGATCACCCGATTTCCGATCCGGACCCGGTCGAGCACGGAGACGCGCGGATAGAGAAGACAGTGCTCCCCGATCCGGACCCCCTCCCCGATCACGCAACCGGCGAAAAGGATCGTCCCCGCACCGATTTCGGCTCCCGCCTCGACGACGCATCCCGGTCGGATCTCCACACCGTCGGCAATGCGTGCCGTGGGATCGACGGCCGCCTGGGGAGAGATCCCCCGGGAGGGGGTCGGCAGGGGAAAGAAGTGCTGGAGAAGAAGAGCCATCGCGAGGTAGGGCGACGCAACGACGATCTGGGGAATGGCCGCTTCGGGAAGGATTTCCGGAACCAGGATGGCTCCGGCCTTGAGGGCCGGAACCGCTTTCCTGTATTTCGGGTTGGCCAGAAACGTCAGATCATGGGGACCGGCTTCGTTCATGGGACGGATGGAACGGATCTCACCCTTCCCGTCCGAACCCACCAGAACTCCACCAACCTGATCGGCAATCTGCGACAGTGTGATCAAGGGAGCTCCTCCCGTCTCTCGGAATCCGCCCTCACGACGGAGCGCACGGACCGCTACTGGTTCGAATGCTCGTTGACGTATTTGATCACCGATTGGGTGATGTCGGCGTCAGGATTGATAAAAAGGTACCGCGGGGACTGGAAGGGCGGCGGATAGGGACCCAGAGGAACCCGGAGGGGGTGTTGGGCCAGGATCGCGGTGAAATGGTATTTTTTCCCCAGACTCCCTGTGGCGGCGTTGACTGCGTCGAGAAACTTCCGGAACTCGACGAAGCTCTCCGAGGCGATCTCGGTCTGGACCTTCTGCTGGCGCTTCTGGAAATCCTGGACCTTCTTCTGGAACTCGATCTCCTTGGCGCGGAGGGCGTCCTTGCTGATGACCCCCACCTGCTGACGGATCTGCCCCTGCTCGTCCTGGAGGGACTTCTGCTCCGTCCGCATCTTGCTGACCCTCCGGTCGGCGAAGTTCTTGAGATGGGACTGGATGGCCTTCCCGAGATTCGTCTTCTGAAAGACCTTCTGGATGTCGACCATGCCGATCTTGCTGTCGGCCAGGGCCGGCGAAACGGGAAACAATAGGATCCCGGCCGCGAGGAAGCCCGCGGCGGCCTGTCGCATGCGTTTCATCAGATCTCCTTTGGTTGGTTTGAGGGGGACCCGGAACGACCCGACTCCCCCTTCCGATTGTCGGGGACCGTCGTCACCCGCCGTACAGGGAGCCCATTTCGAAATTGACCACGGGGCCGGGGTAGTTGCCCGGGAATCCCTTGATATAGGAGTTGTTGGCCAGAGGCCATCCAAGATCGAGTGTGAGAGGGCCCATGGGAGAGTTCCACATGATCCCCACACCGGTTCCCGGCCAGTTGAATCCGGAGAGGGACATGGGCTGACCCGGAAGGTATTCGCCCGTATTGTCGAAGAAGATGTCCCCGTAGAATCCGTACTTGGCAAAGATCGGCCACACATAGTCGGCATTAAAGATCAACTCCTTGTCGCCGCCCACCAGATAACCGAAGGGCATGGGGCCGGCAAATCCGAAGTTGTAGCCGCGGTTCGAATAGATTCCGCCGACATAGAAGCGGTCCCAGACCGGGATGAAGCCGTCCGGACCCAGGGGGTTCTCGTATCCCACACCGAAATGGAAGGAGAGGGTCGATTTCTCGGTGATCGGGAAGAAGACCGTCGCATTCCCCGTCGCCTGGTAGAAGGAGGTGTCTCCTCCGAATGTCCCCCCGTAGACACCGATGTTTCCCCAGATATGGTAACCCCGATGGGGGAGCATGTAGTTGTCCCGCCGGTCGTAGGAGAAACCGACCGAGGGCCCGCTCTGGGTCCAGTATCCGACCTGCTGGAGGAAGGGGGCCAGGACCGGAGCTTCCTGGGCCTGCTGGGGCGTGACGGCCACAAGGAAGATCTGCTCCGTTTCCACGAGCCAGGAAAGCGATGTGGAAAAATAATACCCGAACCGGCGGGTCAGACTCAACGACCCCCCCAGAGCGCTGTTCCAGTAAGTAAAATAGTCCATGAAGGTATCAAAGAAGGAGAGCGATGCCGCCGTCGGGGTATCCAGGAAATAGGGATCGGTGATCGTGAGGGAGTACATGGTGATGAATCCGCCCAGTTCTCCGGAGAGGCTCACGGAA
>JAJYPO010000176.1 GCA_021795275.1 Nitrospirota bacterium
CCAGGCGATGAGGGTCAGAATCTGCACCCAGGTCTGCATCGATCGACGATGGGAGACGCTCGCGTTGAGCTTGTTGATCTGGCGGGAGATGTTGGCAAAGAGGATCCGCGTCTCCGCGACATAGTGGGAAAAGGCCGGATGGGCGATCTGCGTCCAGAGCATGGGAGCCAGGGCTTCGTGGTGGTTCTTGACGAGGTTCACGATCTGGAGGGAGGTGGAGTGGGCCTCGTTCCGGTCCCGGATCAGGTTCTTGAGGGGGGTGATGCTCCCCCAGGCCTTCGAGGCATCGATCCTGAGTCGAACCATCTGCACGTGGGAGAGGGCTTTCATCTGGAGGACCTGGGCCCACGACTTCTGGAAATTCGTCTTCGGATCGTCCCCGAGCTCGGTCATGGAGCGCTCCATCCGGCCCTCCGAGGCCATCATCAGGGCGAGATCCACCGCGACGTGCTGGAGAGCCGACTCCGACTCGAGAGATTCCGTGACCTGGTGCTGGAGCCACAGGCCGATCCCGATGTTGAGGGAGAGCATCAGCGCCACGATGATGATGGTTTTCTTGATCAGCTTTCTCATGGGGATCCTCCGGGGACCTGAGATCGTTCGCGGGACCGATCCTTTGTTTTTTGCGAAATATCCGAACGAATCTCGTTTTGGAAATCCCTGATTCCCTGAAAGTTACAGCGAGAGAGGATCGAGGGATCCGAAAGCTGACCCGTCATTTGGAGAGGGCGGTCAGACCTCTCCCGACCGGAGAAGCGAACAGCGACCACGAGAGGAGAAGAAGAGCGATCCCTGCCAGGGCAAAGGCCCCGATCCGGACGAACTTTTGTTGCCGGGCGGACCGCCGGTTGGCATCCAGGGTTCGCCGGAGAGAGATGTCCAGGCTTTCGCAGGTCTGCGCAAGGCGTTCCAGAAACTCTATGTCGAGAGCCTCCGACAAGCGATCGATCTCCTGAAGACTTTTTCCCGGGTCGGGAGCGGGCTGGGTTCCCGACTCGCCCTTTCTGACAAGTCGGCCGGCTCTCACATCGTCGAGAATGGTCCTCACGACAAAAGACATGTTCTCTCCTCCGTTCTTCCGAAGCCACTCGTGAAGCTCGGGATCGAGTCGGACGGTCACTCTGTGGTCCGCCATTGCAGGGCCTCCGTGCCTGTCTATGAAAAAGAGGACTCTGCCGGAATGATGCCATCAGTCCGGCATCATCATCCCCCAAGGAAAACTCCAGGTTGACCATCAAAGACAATGATCGCAAACCTCTCCTGTTCTCCCTCCCGCCCTTCAATCCGCCCCTCGGACAGGGAGGGGAGTCGTTCACAGGGTGTCGAGGTATTCTCCCAAGGTGACGGGAGGATCGATCGCCACGATCGTCTTTTCCCGGAGGAGTTTGTTTCGGACGAAAGCGGCCTTTTCCATGGCAACGTTCCTCAGCAGAAGACAACCCGAATGAAGTCCCTCGTCCACAAAGAGGAGGTCACTCGTATACCGGGCTTGGTCGAGCGCTTTGATAAGGGGAAGAGGGTCCCGGTCGGCGGGGAACCAGAGAGGGAGAACGGGAACGGACCGGTCGTCGCCGACCGTCCCCTCCCGGATCATCTCCCGGAGGGCCTCCAGCCGGAACCCGCCCCTCCCCCAGTGGCGGCAGTAGGAAAACTCCGGGAGAACAGTCTGGCGCGCCTTCTCGCACAGGGCTTCCGACGTGTCGTGCAGAAAGCGGTTCAGCCATGTCAGCCCCCCCTCCGGAACCTTCTCCACGGGGAAGGAAAGAGAGCCCAGAGAGCCGAGGCCCCCCACGTAGACCGAGAAGCTGATCGCGACCTCCCCATTGAGAATCTTTCCCTTCATGCGCACATCCTTCGGCGCCCCCGGAGGCGGGGTATCCGCGAGAGACGCATCCCGTTGCCATTCCCCCCCTCGCACCCTGTAGGTCAGCCGATATCCCGGACGCAATCCGTCGGGGTCGGGGGGGGCCACCGCATGACGCTCAACGATCGCCATTTTCCGGAACTCTTCGGGCATGGCCCCGAGGAATGTTCCCGTCAGGGCCTCCCGGTCGGAATCTTCGACCCATGCCGAAACCGTGTCGACGAGAGAGGGGTTCGCCCAATTTCTGGAGGAGGCGATCCGGCCTCCCAGCTCCCGGGGATTTTCGCTCGGAACGACGATCATCAGGCCTCCCCAGGAAAATCTGAAAAAGACGAACCCCAGCATGACGACTTTGCGGTACCGGCCGGCCTTGATGACGAACATGTCGGCACATTCTCCCCTCTCTTTCGGAAGATTCTCCCAAAAGGCTGAGAGATGATGCGTCTCCGCCGGAACGATGCCGTCCTCGGTAAAGAGGCGAAAATCCTCGAGGCTCCGCTCAAGATCGGCCCCGGGCCAGAGATCCCGGATCGTGGAAGAGAAGAGGACCAGACCCCGCTTTTCATGAAAAAGGAGAATATGAGGGCTTGCCACCCGAGCGAGGCCGTCCAGCGCCTTCTGGGGATTGATGACCGAGGGGAAAAGGGCTCCGGGAAAGGGGAGGGAGTGAAAGAGCATGAGAGGATGTTCTCCTGAAAAGCGACAAGAAATCCGTCGGCAAAACTTAAGAAAATACGGGACAGCTTAACATTTCAAACGGTGCTCTTTCCGGAAACGGATACCTGGCCCGAACATGCCGCCCGACAAGCCCCTCCGTTCCGACCGGGTCATCCCCTTTATTGGCGCCTGGTGCCGGCCATGAATCGATAAAGCCGACGGCACGCAGAATGATAGGCATCGAGGTCGCGGGCATCGTACGCATGGGGCCAAGCAGGTCCTCCGGTTTTATCGATGAGTCGCAAGAGAAGCTCTCGGGCCGGAAAGTTGCGATCGGACGGCTCCCCGTTGACGTGGCGAATCACTTCCCCGCCCAGTGCCCAGAGATAATCGGCGTATCGTTTGGTCGTCTTTCTGGAGGATCCGTCCTCAATCAGGGCCAGCAGGAAGGATCTGAATTCTTCCACGATTCCATTGCCGATCGGTATGTCGAGTTCCGGAAAGCCCGCCCAGCTGCTTGCCCAACGATCGAGGTCGATACGGTAGACACCCAATACCGCCGAGGGAGACAAAGCCGCTTGCGACGGCCCGGATTGACGCTGAGAAATGGACTCCTTGCGCTTGTCCATGGATGCTTTTCTCGCCCCCCCACTTTTCCGACAAAAACTATCGAGAAACGCTAGAACGTCCTCTCGATCCAGACCCGGAGGACCTTGCCCAGGATCAAGGCTTTCTCCAGCAGAAATTCATAATTCCGACTCGCACAATCAAAGCAACCTGATTATTCCATTATTGATAGAGATTTTCCCTCTCCGTACAAGCATATCCAGTTCTGATTTTATTCCTTTTTTGACATTGCTGCCGAGGCGTTGAAACCCTTTTGCCTTTGCCAGATCTCGAAGAAATATCTCCAAGGGAGCAACACCACCAATTTTATCTAATAGCGCCTCAATCTGGCCGCTATTAACATCCGACATTGTTGCAGAGAAGCTTTCAAACTCCGGATCCGGATCCTTGTCGGACGCGATGTCTGAAGTTTCAGTGGAAGTCCCCGCTTCCGTCTGCTCTACTTCGACTCCTCTCCGAATCAGGTCATCCAACTCGTGAATCAACGTCATATCCGAAACATGACCCTCGTTGACGTACTCTCCCGGCAGGATTCCGATCTCTTCCAGACGAGTGAAAACGGGACGCATTGCGATCTCCGGATTTCGATAAAAAGCACTTCCGCGAATCCGGACGAACTGCCAGCCGAGTCGCTCAAGAACAGACTGACGATCCATGTCTTCAAGTAGCTTATCCATCGGGTGATACCGGTCTCCATCGCATTCGATGGCCAGTCGCTTTCCTAGCCCCTCAACAACCATATCGATCCGGTAGTACCCAGCCTGCCATTGCGACTTGACCTTATAGCCAGCGTCCGCCAGGCGCTTCAGAACTTCACGTTCGAACGGCGACTCCGTCTTTCCGACTTCCTGGTTGTACTCCCTCATGGAGGCAAACGGATCGCGGACATGTAGGAGTAGTTTAAGACGGATATCATCAGCCTTAAGGTGGAGATCGGGATCAAAGGAGTGGACAACCCACATCTGGTCGCGCGCTCGACTAGCTGCCACGTTGTAACGCTTCTTAATTAATTCAAATGCGCCTTCTCCAGTCATGCGCAATGGTCCTTCGCTCAAAGGACTGTCCACCAAGGACAAGAATATGATGTCTCGCTCATCTCCCTGGAATTCCCCGGAAATTCCGGCCTGGATGCGGCGCTTTTCGATTTCGACCGAAGAGATTTCTTTGTGAAGCATTGTTTGGATGAGGAACGCCTGGGCGTCGCCCAGCATGGAAATGATACCGATTGTCTTGCCGGTATATTTCGGATGACTGATCATCGCCTTGACAATATCAATGATTCGCCGCGCCTCGGCCTTGTTTGTATCACCTTCACGAACACCGTCGACATAACAGGGTACGCACGCCGGCTTGATATTTGTCGAGTTGGACTCCCTCAATGGGCGAATCTTCCCTTCATAGGAGAGCTGATTGCTGAAGGAAATAATCTCTGGAACACAGCGAAAATGCTCCACGAGGCGGATGGCATCACCAAATGACTGACGTGCAATGTCATAAATTGAGGACTGGTTGTCAAAGAGATGCGAATTGGGGATGTCCTGGAGCAAGGATTTGCGCAGATTTTCAAGGATTGTCTGTCCTTTTCCCACACCTAGAGGGGTCACCTGA
>JAJYPO010000177.1 GCA_021795275.1 Nitrospirota bacterium
TGCGCTTCGCAGAGGACAGGGTGGCGGAAGTCCTGAAGGGAACCGAGCTTTTGGCAACCGACATCGCCGAAGACCTTGTCCGTTTCGGGATGCCCTTCCGGGAGGCCCATGCCATCGTGGGCAGGATCGTCGCCCTGGCCGCCCGGAAAGGAGTTCCCCTCGAACAGCTCTCGGATGAAGACTTTCAGTCCTTTTCCGACCGTTTTCCCAAAGGTTACGCGGGAACCCTTTCGCTTTGGGGTTCGGTCGAGCGCCGGTCCCATGCGGGAGGTCCGGCCCCCCGCACCGTCTCCCGAAGGATCGAGGCGATCTGGAAGGATCTCTTCGGGGAGGAGCCGATGCCCGGGGGTCCCCTGCGATGAAAAGAGGGGCTCCGGGGACTCTTCTGCGGGCGACCCTCCTTTCGGGGGTCCTGATATTGCCGGCCTGCGGAATCCAGGGCATGCCGATCCCTCCTGAACGGGTTCCCCCGGAGACCGCTCCCCCCAATCCGGCGGCAACGGCTTCCCCGTCCGGCAAGAACCAGACCGGAGGGAGACCCTCTTCGGGAAATCAGGAAGGGGAGAAGGGGGGAGAGGAAGGACCTTCCTCCTCCCAGGGCGGGAGCGGCGAGGTTCCGGAGGGAGGCTTTCCGGATGAAGGAGGCGGTCCGTAGGCCTTCGGGGCCCGGACCAAAGCGCCCCTTCCACAGGAATCCCTCTTTAGAAAAGGAGCGGGGCTCCCCCCCGATTTGGGTTGTGGTAAAATCCTTCTTCCCCGGAAGGAGGGGTCAAGGGTGTCGGTGGGACCCCCTTGCGTTTATAGGACTGGGATCAACGATTTCGGGAGAACAGAAGCGTGGAGACATTTCACTACAAGAACGACCGACTCATGGTGGAAAACCTTCCGGTCGAAGAGATTGTCGCAAAGGAAGGTTCACCCCTCTATATCTATAGCCGGGCGGCCCTGGTCGACCGGATCTCGGCCTATCGGGAGGCCTTTGCCGGCCATCCCGCCCTCGTGGCCTATGCGATGAAGGCCAACGGCAATCTGGCCATCCTCTCCCTTTTGGGGAGCCAGGGCGCGGGGATCGACGTCGTCTCCGGTGGCGAGCTCTTCCGGGCCAGGAAGGCGGGGATCCCCGGGGACCGGATCGTCTTTGCCGGCGTAGGAAAGACCGAGGATGAAATCGCCTATGCCCTGAAGGAAGGAATCCTGATGTTCAATGTGGAGAGCCAGGCCGAGCTCGACCATATCAGCGCCGTGGCCGTCCGGATGGGGACACGCGCTCCGGTGGCCCTCCGCGTCAATCCCGATGTGGATCCCAAGACCCATCCGTACATCTCGACGGGCATGAAGAAGTCCAAGTTCGGGATCCCGGTGGAGGTCGCCGTGGCCGAGTACCGGAGGGCCGCGACTCTTCCCGGAATCCGTATTGTCGGAATCCATCAGCACATCGGCTCGCAGCTCACCGAGATTGCCCCCTTCCGGGATGCCTTCGACCGCCTTCTGGCTTTTTACGGGGAGCTCAGGAAGGCGGGGGTTGCCGTCACCCATCTCGACCTGGGGGGAGGACTCGGCATCCGTTACCGGAATGAGGCTCCGCCGACTCCGAAGGACCTGGCCGACCTGGTTCTTCCCAGGGTTCGCGATCTCGGTGTGACTCTGGTTCTTGAGCCCGGGCGCTCGATCGTCGGGAACGCGGGCATCCTCGTGACGAAGGTTCTCTACAGGAAGCAGACGGCCGTCAAGACCTTCTTCATCGGGGATGCCGGTATGAACGACCTTTTGCGGCCCTCCCTCTACGGGGCCCATCATGATCTTCTTCCTGTGTTCCGGACCGGCAGGCCGGAGGTGAAGGGAGATCTGGTAGGGCCCATCTGCGAAACGGGAGACTTCCTGGCGACCGACCGGGAGATGCCGGAGTTCGCTGCCGGAGACCTCATCGCCGTGATGAGCGCGGGGGCCTACGGATTTTCGATGGCCTCGAACTACAATGCCCGGCCACGTCCGGCCGAAGTGCTCGTCGATGGCGACACCTACCGGGTCATCCGGGACCGGGAGAGCTTCGAGGACCTTGTGAGGGGTGAACGGGTTTGACTCCGGCCGGCATTGAAGATCCCCCCGGGGATCCGGAGGAAGAGGAGACACCGCTCGCGCCACACCGCAAGGAAGGGAAGGGCTGCTTTCTCCTCCTGATCATCCTGTCGGCGATTCCGGTGGTCTTTTTCCTCCTGACCTTCCTCGGGGGCAACTACCTGACCTATGTTTACATGCGTTACTTTGCCGTCGACCGGGGACTTTCCGAACGGCGTCCACCCGAAGTGGGTATGGCAGAGTTCCGGCAGGACATCCGGATCCTTGATCTCTTTTACGATGCGGGGAATGCCGGGAAGATTCCCGGTCGCGACGTGGTGAACCTCTCCTCAGAGCTCAAGGAGATGCTGTCCTACCCCGGCCCGGTCCGTCCGGAGGTGTTGCGTCTGGTGGTTGGACATGCCAGGGAGGTCATGCAACAATACCATATTGGCCCGATCAAGAAGAGGGACCGGTAGCTCGTCCGGCCCCCGAAGACTGAGAGCGTGGGAGGGGTAACGTTGTTTTCCGGTTCGATGGTGGCCTTGGTCACACCTTTTTTCAAGGACCAGGAGGGACGGGGAGGGGCCCTGGACGAAAAGGCCCTTCGCCGTCTGGTGGACTTTCATGTCCGGGAAGGGACGCGAGTGATCGTTCCTGTCGGCACGACGGGTGAATCGGCGACGCTCACCCACGAGGAGCACGAGCGGGTCATCCGGATCGTCGTCGAACAGGCGGCCGGACGGGTTCTGGTCATGGCCGGAACAGGATCGAACAGCACCGCCGAGGCGATCGCCCTGACCCGGGCGGCAAAGGAAATCGGTGCCGACGGGGCCCTGGTCATCACTCCCTATTACAATCGCCCGACCCAGGAAGGTCTCGTCCGCCATTATGAAACCCTGGCGTCCCGAGTCGAGTTTCCCATGGTGATCTACAATGTTCCGGCCCGCACGGGAGTCAACATGCTTCCCGAAACCATCGCGCGCCTGGCCTCAATCCCGGAATATGTGGGGGTCAAGGAAGCCTCGGGAAACATGGGACAGGTCGTCGATCTCTTTCACCGGCTGGAAAACCGGATGGCGGTCTATTCCGGGGACGATCCCCTCACCTTTCCGATCCTGGCTCTGGGAGGCCATGGAACCATCTCCGTCTCTGCCAACCTCGTTCCAAAAATGATGGCCGAGCTTTGCGACCTGGCCCTCTCCGGAAACCTGGAAGGGGCGAGAGACCGTCACACCAGGCTGGTTCCCCTCCACCGGGCCCTGGGACTCGAGACCAATCCCATCCCGATCAAGACCGCCATGGAAATCGCAGGATTCATCGACGGGGCCATGCGCCTTCCGCTGGTTCCCATGGATCCCGAAAACCGGAAAAGGCTTTCTGCCGTCCTGTCGGAGATGAAGATCGGAAAGGACGGGTCCCCGTGACGGGGCACCGCCGAAAGGTGGCTCTTGTCGGAGCCGGGGGCCGTATGGGGCAGAAAATAGCCGAGCTTCTCCAGGCCGATCCGGTCTTGTCCCTGGGGGCAGCCGTCGAGTCCGAGGAATCCCGCGTGATCGGCCTTCCCGTTCCTTCCTCTCCCGAGGTGCTCTATGAGGCCGACCTGGCCCGGGGCGTGGCAACCTGCGATGTCGGCATCGACTTCTCCTCGCCAGAGACCCTCAGAGGGTCGGTCGATGTCTTTGCCGCCGCAGGAAAACCCCTTGTGATCGGGACGACCGGCCTGACCCTGTCCGACCGGGACTTTGTCCGGGAGATGGGCGCCCACATTCCCATTCTCTGGTCCCCCAACATGAGCCTGGGCGTGAACCTCCTGGCCATCCTGGCGGGCCAGGCCGCCAGGGCTCTGGAGGAATTCGACGCCGAGATTCTCGAGATCCACCACAGGCACAAGAAGGATGCCCCCAGCGGGACCGCCCTCTTCCTCGGTGAGGCCGTGGCTTCGGCCAGGAACGGGGCCCTCGCCCAGTCCGGGGTCTTTGTCCGGCATGGCCTGACGGGGGAGCGGGAGCCGGGGTCCATCGGGGTGATGGCCTTGCGGGGAGGGGATGTCCCGGGGGATCATACCGTTTTTTTTCTGGGATCAGGCGAGCGCCTCGAGCTGACCCACCGGGCCGAGAGCCGGGAGATCTTTGCCCGGGGTGCCCTCCGGGCCGCGGCCTTTCTGCTGGACCGGCCCACCGGGTTCTACACGATGGCGGACGTCCTGATGTCCGGCGAGCCGGAAAACCGGTGAACCGGATCCTTCCCGGGGGATTCTCGCCCGGAGACCTTTATGTCCGGTACCTTGTCCAGGGAGAAAGGGGGCCCGAGGAACGGGAGGGATGTCTTCTTCCCGAAGGGGTTCTCAAGACTGCCGACGGGATCCGGGACAGGCCGGAGGAGGTGACCTGGCTCCCCCCGGTCCGACCGGGGAAGATTGTGGCGGTGGGGTTAAACGACCGGGGCCACGCTCTCGAGATGGGGAAGCCCCTTCCTGAAGAGCCGCTTCTCTTTCTCAAGGCTCCCTCCGCGCTCTGGGTCCACAAAGGTCCGGTGGTCTATCCCTCCGTCTCGTCGCGGGTCGACTTCGAGGGAGAGATCGCCCTCGTGATCGGGGAACGGGCGGACCATGTCCCGCCGGGTCAGGCCGTTCGCCATCTCT
>JAJYPO010000178.1 GCA_021795275.1 Nitrospirota bacterium
CGGAGACGGGCTGGGTTGCGCCTCCGACCCGGTCTTTCAGCCGGAGGGTGAACGGGGCGATCTTGTGAACCACCGCTTTTCCGCCCTTCAACAGCTCCCTGGCCCGGGCCGGATGGCAGGGCATCAATGGTTTCTTTTTCTTATCGAGCACAAAAACCTGCATTCGTTTTTCCCTGTCCTTACGTTGTTCTGGCTTTTCAGCCGTGACGCGCCCCTTGCGGGGCGTCTCCCCTCGGGAATGTTGCCGACCGGCGTTTGGTTCCGGCCTGTTTCGCCCTTGCCCTTACGGTTGTCTACAACCGGAACTTCCAGGGTCCGGGGCTGAGGAAGCACCCCGGAGTGGGTCTTGAACCTGTCGGCAACGGAGCGGATCGGCTGCCGCTTTCCCTGGTCAACCCGAGCTTGTCGGACCTCCTTTCAAGCTCCGCCGTTCACGGCGGGGTGGTTGACGGCACCTCCGAAGAAAGTTTAACCGGTAGAATTCAACAATATCACAAAATAGCTAATTAGCTAATACAGATTAAGAAGAGATTAGTCATTGGTCCAAAATTCTCAAATTTTGATTTACGTCAATCATAAAGCATGAATATAAAAAGAAAAAGGGGAGGTCGCCCTCCCCTTTTTCGATCCCTCGACAGGACGAATCGTCCTCAGCCAGGAACGGCCTGGGTCCTGTGCTCGAAGCCCGTCACCGTATTGAAGTGGATGAAGACAGGAGCCTCGGGATTTTCCTGATGCTCGATGCGCAGGGCGGGATCTACCCGACCTTCAAGTTCGCACCGGATGCATCGGGTCGACTCGATCCAGGCATCCTGAACGGTGAACCCGGTCTCCACTTCGGCGAATCCCTGACGCGCCGGTAGAGGAAGCGCCGGCATCGGCACCCTGTGGACATCGCCCAGGACAAAGGCGTCGTTGTCCACCCTCGGAAAGTGGAAGGGGAATGTCCGGTCCGGATTGCCCTTGAGATAGCGGTCGATGAAGACCGCGCACTGCTCTCCGTCCCGGATGGAGTGAATGACATCGAGAGGTCCGGTCATGTTGTCGCCGCCGGCAAAGACGGCCGGCCGGCTTTCGCTCATCAGGGTGTCGGGGTCGACCTTCACCGTTCCCCACTTGTGGAAGCCGATCCCGTTTTTCTCGAAGACGGAGGTGTCCATCGTCTGCCCGATGGCGGCCACGACAGTGTCGACGGGGACGGACTCGATCTGCCCCTTGACAGCCATGGGCTTCCTCCGGCCGCTGTTGTCGAACTCCCGGGACAGGGTGTTGAACTGGAAGTCGATCACCGTCTCGGTCGACCCGTCCTCGTTGGTCCGGTCCCGGATCTCGAGGGGAGCCAGGAGGAATCGGAACTCGATCCCTTCATGTTCGGCCTCCTGGACCTCGAACTCGTGAGCGGGCATCTCTTCCCGGGTCCGGCGATAGAAGACCGTCACCTTTTCCGCCCCGAGGCGGATGGCGGAACGGGCCACGTCGATCGCCACATTGCCTCCGCCGATGACCGCCAGCCTCTTTCCGACCTGAACCGGCTCGTTGGTCAGGGCCTTCCGTAGGAATTCGATCCCGTTCTGGACCACCGGATGGTCCTCTCCCTTTACCCCCATTTTCTGGGGCTTGTGGGCGCCGATCCCGAGGAAGGCGGCATCGTAGCCATCGTTGAAGAGGTCTTCCAGCGAAAAGTCCCGACCCAGGGCCGTATTGGTCCGGAAGGTCACGGGAAGGCCCTCGAAGATTCCGAGCTCCCAGTTGAGAAGCTCGCGCGGAAGCCTATAGGCCGGGATTCCCACCGCCAACATGCCGCCGATCACGTTGTACTGCTCGAAAACGGTCACGTTGTATCCCATGCGTCCGAGATAGAAGGCGCAGGTCAGTCCGGCCGGCCCCGATCCGATGATGGCGACCTTCTTGCCGAGATCGGCCGCCGGCTCGTAATGGGGACGGATGCCCTGGTTGTATTCCCAGTCGTAGGCGAAGCGCTTGAGTCCATTGATCGCGATCGGCTCGTCAAGGTCGCCGCGACGACAGGGACCTTCGCAGGGACGGTAGCAGGTCCGGCTGATGATTCCCGGAAAGGGAAGCCGCTCCCGGATCGTCTCCAGGGCCTCTTTGAACTCCCCGCGGAAGATCTGGGTGATGTAACGCGGGATGTCGATGCCCACCGGACATTCATGCTGGCAGGGAGCATAGACGATTTCCTTGCAGGACTGGGAGACGCACTTCTTCCGCTTGATATGGTCCTCGTACTCCGCCCGGAAATACCGGATGGTCGAGAGGACCGGATTGGGTGCGGCCTGGCCGAGTCCGCACAGAGAATTGGCCTTCACATAGGTCGAGAGGTTGACGAGGTCGTCGAGATCCTTCATCTCTCCTCGCCCCTCGCTGATCCGTTCGATCATGTCGAGCATGACCTTCGTCCCGTCGCGGCAGGGGGTGCATTCTCCGCAGGACTCGTCCTTCGTGAAGGTCATGAAATACTTGGCCGTATCGACGATGCAGTTCGCCTCGTCGAGCACGATGATCCCGCCCGATCCCATGATCGCCCCCGCTGAAACCAGGGATTCGAAGTCGATCGGAGTCTCGATGAGGTTGCCCGGGATGCAGCCTCCCGAAGGCCCTCCCAGCTGGGCGGCCTTGAACTTCTTGGTGCCGCTCATGCCCCCGGCGATCTCGTAGACGATTTCCTTGAGCGTGGTGCCCGCGGCCACTTCGATCAGCCCGGTGCGCTTGATCTTTCCCGTCAGGGCAAAGGTCTTCGTCCCCTTGGTCTTTTCCGTCCCGAAGGAGGCATACCACTCGGCCCCTCCGAGAATGATATGGGGGACGTTGGCCAGGGTCTCGACGTTGTTGATGACTGTGGGGTGCCCCCAGACGCCCTTCTGGGCCGGAAAGGGAGGTTTGGGCCAGGGCATGCCGCGATCCCCCATCAGGGAGGCCAGAAGGGCGGTCTCCTCACCGCACACGTAGGCTCCGGCCCCTTCCTTGACCTCGATGTCGAAGCTCAACGCCGTTCCGAAGATGTTCTTTCCCAGGAAGCCCCTCTCCCGGGCCTGCCCGATCGCCCGGTTCAGAAGCTTGATGGCGTGGGGATATTCGGCACGACAGTAAATGTATCCCTTCTGGGCGTGTCCGATGGCGAAGGCGGCGATGGTCATCCCCTCGAGAACGGAATGGGGGTCGCCCTCCAGGACCGACCGGTCCATGAAGGCTCCGGGGTCCCCTTCGTCGGCGTTGCAGACGACATACTTTTCGTCCCCCTGGGACTGGTAGGTGAACTTCCACTTGAGGCCTGTCGGAAATCCGGCCCCGCCCCGGCCGCGCAGACCGGACTGGGTCATGACTTCGACCACCTGCTCCGGAGTCATGGTCTTGAGGACCTTCTCCAGCGCCTTGTATCCGTTCGTGGCCAGGTAGTCCTCGATCGAGGAGGGATCGATCACCCCGCAACGGCGGCTGACGATCTTGTTTTGCTTCCGGAAGTAATCCGTATCGGTGAAGGAGGGAACCCCCTCGAAAGCCGGAACTCCCTCTTCGGCCGACTGGCCGAAGGCCAGATCGGGAAAGACGGTCCGGTCGACGAAGTGCGCCTTCAGGATCTCCTCCACCGATTCGACGGTGACCTGCCGGTAGGTGACCCGGGGGCGACCCTCCACCTGGACCTCGAGGAGGGGTTCGTTATGGCACATGCCGACGCAGCCGGTCGGATGGACGGTGGCGGAATAACCTTTTTCGGCCACCAGCCGCACGACCTCGTCGTGGATTTTTCTAGCGCCGCTCGCCAGCCCACAGGTGGCCATCCCGATATAAATGGAAGAGGACTTGTCCATGTCAGAACCTTTCTTTGAGGTCGTTGCCGGAAGAGACGGAGATCGTGTCCCAAGGACAGAAGTACGATATGGAGTCGGGTAGAATTCGAGTTTTTAGAAAGAGCAGAGAAAAAATCATGAGCCCCCTCCTCGTCGAGGAGAACCTGTCCGAAAAACCGGAAAAATCCCTTCCGCCGTCGTGGAGGAAGTCCGGCTCCCTGTCGGGATCGAAGAAGTGTCGGGCGCGATTACGCAGCCCGGACCCTGTTTGTCCGAACTTTAACACGACCTCCCCCGGATGTGCAAGCCATCCGTGAGAAAACCCGAAAACCTCCCAGGAAATCGCTTCCCTTCCCTAGATTACGATGGCTCCGCCGCCCGGGAGCGAAGAGCCAGGGGACGAAGGGCAGAAAAGAGGACCCGATTGGCATCAAGAATCTCTTCCCCCTTCCATTTGGTGCGAATCTCGACGGTCAGGGAGCTGGGAGTCAACGTATGGGGAATCAGTTCGACCGGCCCCACCAATCGTTCTTCGATAGACGAAAGATCGGCCAGCCTGATTTTCAGGGAATCGAGATCGACGTCCGACGGCAGGTCGGCATAAAGGCGTAGGGGTCTTTCCTGAAGACCCTCATTCCGGATCACCATGGCCTGAAGCATGATGTTGTTGGGAACGAGCATCTCCCGTCCATCCTCTCCCGCAAGACGGGTGTAGATCTTTCCGATTTCCAGAACGGTCCCGCGATGCTCGGGAGAGACCAGCCCATGAAGATAGGTGGAGGCAAGCCTTGGATACTGCCAGGCGACAAAGGAGACCTTTTCCCCGACGCGAAAGGGATGGGTCGCCGCCAGCAC
>JAJYPO010000179.1 GCA_021795275.1 Nitrospirota bacterium
GGCCACCGACTGGGAACGGCCGAAATCGAAAGCGCTCTCATAACCCATCCCAAGATTGCCGAGGCAGCCGCCATCGGAAAGCCGGACGAGCTCAGGGGGGAGATCATCAAGGTCTTCGTCGTGCTCCATTCCCACGCCTCCGAGGATCCACCTCCCCACGACGAGATCAAAAAACATGTGAGGGCCGAGCTGGGTGGCATCGCCGAACCCCACGAGGTCGATATCGTCATCTCCCTTCCCAAGACCCGGAGCGGAAAGATCATGCGACGGGTCCTGAAGGCCCGGGAACTGGGCCTTCCCGAAGGCGACCTTTCGACGCTGGAGGACTAGATGCCCGATGGCTCTCCCCTTGTCTCGACCCTGCTTCATGTCCGGATGCGCGTCAACAACCTCGAACGGACGGTGGCCTTCTATCGGGATATCTTGGGTCTCTCCGAAATCCGTCGCATTGTCTCCCCCCGGGGCTCGAAAATCGCCTTCCTGAAAGCCAAAGGCTCCGACACCGAACTTGAGATCACCGAGTTTCCCGCATCGGGGATTGTCGTGGTTCCACCGGACCTCGTCCATCTGGCCTTCCGTGTGGACAACATGGACCGGACCCTGGAGCGACTCGGGAGGCTGGGTGTTCCGGTGACTGACGGTCCGACAAAGACCGAGAACAGTGTCTTTGCCTTTATCGATGCACCGGAAGGCTACGAAATCGAACTGATCGCCCCCCGGACCTCCCATCCGGCCTGATCTCCCGAAATTTCCGTCCCTCTCCGGTATGACCGGCATCATAGCAGCCCTGGGGAGAATCCCCCATGATCGATCCGGATCCTGATCCCGCACGGATTGATCATTCACTCCCATCGAAGGGGGACGACATGTTTTTCTGGAACAGGAAAAAGGAGGAGCCATCCGCCAGCCCGGCTCCCCGCCTCAGGGTATCCTCCGAAAAGCTTCTCTCTGAAGCCTACCGTATCGGAAAATACTCTCCGACCAACTGCGAGTGCCCGCCGGCGCCGAACATCATACCGGTCTGGATCGCCAACAACGTGGATGCCTTCGAACTCTATGTCGACCGATTGTATGCGACGTATGACATCCCCCGGGAGACCGAACCGGGACTCTTTCTGGCGATGTTTGACGGGTTCCGGGGCCTGATCCGAAATTGCCCGGATGCGGGGAGTTCGCCCTTCTGCATGAGCCGCGAGGAGGTCATCGAAGTCTCGAAGTCGATCTTTGTCAAGCTTGCAGAAAAAAGGGGAGTCCTTCTGGACCTGTCCCAGGAGAGCGTCCTGACCTCCTGATATCAGAGACCGCTTTTCACGTGGGGGACCATCCACCCGCCGTACCGAGCGAAATCTCTTGGCCCTCCTTGCGAAAGAGGATGTCCCGTCTCCTTCCCGGCCATACACGGGACGCTTCAGGACATCCTTCTTTAAACCGGGAACGTCACACAGCCTGTTTCGAAAGAGCCAGAAAGACTCCCCTCGTGAAAATCGGGGTGGAATCGATTTCGGTCTGGAAGACGCCGATTTCCAGGGCGATGCTGCGGAACATTTCGTTGGAGAGGTCGATCACCTGTTTCTTTGAGAATTAAAATGCCTTTGATCCATCCCCCTCATAAGCCGGGCCGCTGTTGATCATAGCCGGGCCTCCTTACTTGTACGCTATTTCCGAGGCGACGAGAATGTGGGCATCTTGAGCCCACTGGCGCCCATTTTGATCGTGGGGCCCATGGACATACAATTTGACGATGGCCCTGGAATCAAGATATAGAGCGGTCGCCACGGTCTTCGCTTATGATCTCGGAGAGACTTTTTCCAGGAATTTCCAAGTCTAGAAAATCGCGTTTTGACGAAGGGTTTTCGCGCCAGCGGATGGGAGAGTGAATCATCCATCCCCACTCTTTGACATCTCCCGGAATTGTCCGCTCCGTTTTCATCATTGAATTCTTTCCATGTAGAAGAAAATCAACAAGGTGTAACCGTTAGTTGCCGCAGTAAAATCAGATTTCAAGCTTTGGATTGCTGCGGCAAATCCCCCTTCTCCGATTTCGGGATCATGGTTCGGGACTCATCCGGATATGGCCCGACGGACACTCCTGGGCGCAGAGCCCGCATCCCTTGCAATAGTCGTAGTCGAAGACGTAGGGAACCGGAATCCCGGGAATCCCGGCGGTTCTTAGAACCGCCCCGTCGGGACACAGGGTCCAGCAGTTGTCACATTCAAGACAGTGGCCGCAGGAAAAGCAACGGTCCGCCTCCCTCCGGATCTCATCGGCGGGGCCGGTGGTCTCGATCTCGGAAAATCCTGTTCGGGCCTCCCCGTGACGCTCACGTGGCACATAGGCGGGACGCTCTTCGAAATAGGCCAGGTTGAGGCTCGTAAAGGGAATCGGAGAGGGAGGCGATTCCGGAGACAGCGTCTTTTGCCGAAGAAGGGCATCGATCCTCCGTGCCCCGTGATGGCCACTTCCCACGGCCTGGGAGACGATCCCTCCCCCAGGACAGGCATCCCCACCGGCAAAGATCCGGGTCTCCCCCTCCACCTGGCCTGTGGGAAGGAGGGAAAGAAAGGTGCGGTTTCCCAGGAACCGCTCGATTCGGCGGGATCCACCTCCTGGCCCACCGCCGGAATCACCGCATCGGTCTCGAGGATGGTCTCGGTCCCGCTAAAGGCCCGGTGGACGGGAGTCTGGCCCTCTATCTCCTTGAGCGCATGCAAAAGCTCGACCGCAATGACCCGCTCCTCCCGGAGGATCAGGCGCCCGATTCGCCGGCCCGTATGGATTCGGACCCCTTCCTCGAGGGCCATGGCGACCTCCCGGGCAATGGCCGGCATGGCCCCCCGCCCCGTTGGGGAAGGAAGGCCCGGAAGTTCTTCATCCGTCACCACATGGACCTCCCGGGACCCGGTCCGAAGGAGCGTCCGGGCCAGGTCGACAGCGGTGTTCCCGCCTCCCACGACGACGGCCCGGTCCCACCGGGGAAGGCTTCCGACATTTCTCCATTCCCACAGGAGATCGAGCCCGTGGTGAAGATCCCCCGGAAGGGCATGGTCCACGGAATAAATCCGGTTCTTCTGACGGCCCGGAGCCAGAAAAACGGCCGAAAATCCCTCCTCCAGCTCTTCAAGGGAGATCTCCCTCCCCAGCTTTTGTCCCGGCCGGAAATCGATTCCTGTGGCGAGGATCCGTTCGACTTCCCGGGACAGGATCTCTGCCGGAAGGCGGTAGTCTGGAATGATCCGGCAGGTTCCCCCCGCTTCGGGCAAGGCCTCGAAAAGGGTCACCCGATATCCGGCCCTGCGAAGATGGTAGGCGCAGGAAAGGCCGGAAGGACCGGCCCCGACAACCGCCACGGCCTCCTCTCTTTGATCCCCGTCGAGACCCGGGTAGGGCCACCCCTCCCGGAGAGCCATGTCTCCCAGGAAGCGCTCCGCCGAATGGATCGAGACGGCGGTGTCATAGGAGCCCCGGTGGCATGCGGTCTCGCAGGGATGGGGGCAGACCCGGCCGGTGACCGCCGGCAAGGGGTTCGCGGCCACCAGGGCCTCCCAGGCCTGTCGGGGCCGGTCCATGGCGAGATGGTCGAGATAGACCGGAATCTCTTCGTGGGCCGGACAGGCGCCATGGCAGGGGGAGGGAGAGGTCACATACAGGGGCCGCTCCAGCCGCCAGCTTCCTGTGTGGTTCATTCGCGAGGTTCCGGGCAAGGCAAATCCCCCGGCGTTAACCCGAACCGGAGAAGCCGGTCTTTCCTTGTCTATCCCCATCGGGATCCTCCACGACGGACGGTGTCGGCCCCCCCGGAATCCCGGGGGCCGGGAGCGTCTGATAGAAGGCCGTATCGCTCAATATTGGCGTCGGCCAGGGCCTGAAGGTGCTCGAGCTCCTCCCGCGCCTCCGGTGTCTCCGCCAGAAGGTGGCGGAAGCGGAACTGCGGCAGGGCGTATTCACGGACCGGGCGGGGATTTCGGATCTTCATGGAACCCACGACATGACCCCGCTCCATTTCGAGAATCGGGAAGAGGCCGGTCTCCACTGCCAGCCGGTCCACGGAAATCGTAAGCGCGCTGTCGTGGCCCCACCCCAGGGGACAGGGGGAATGTAAAAGGAGAAAGGAGGGCCCGGAGACATCGAGCGCCCGCCGGACCTTAGCCCGCAGGTCGGACGGGTAGGCCACCGAGGCCGTTGCGGCATAGGGAATTCCGTGGGCCGCAATGATGGCCAGGAGATCCTTCTTGAAATGGCGTTTTCCCTGACGGACCCGTCCTGCGGGAGAGGTGTTGGTCCAGGCGCCATGAGGGGTCGATCCCGAGCGCTGGATACCCGTATTCATGTAGGCTTCGTTGTCGAAGCAGACGAAGAGGACGTCATGGTTTCTCTCGAGCATCCCCGACAGGGCCTGGAATCCGATATCGAAGGTCCCGCCGTCGCCCGCAAAGGCCAGGACCCGTGTCTTCCGGCCCTGGGCCCGGAGGGCCACCTCGATTCCGGCGGCCACCGCGGCGGCATTCTCGAAAAGGGAGTGGATCCAGGGAACGGTCCAGGCCGACTGGGGCCAGGGGGTGGTAAAGATCTCGAGACAACCTGTGGCATTGGCGACGATGACGTCGGGGCCGGCCGCCTCGA
>JAJYPO010000180.1 GCA_021795275.1 Nitrospirota bacterium
GCTATGTTTCCTTTTCATTTTGCAAGCCTTCTGATCAAGTGTAGACCTGAGGCAGGAGGTGATTCCAATGAAAAACCTACATTTCAAGGATGTCTTCGAGCTGTTGGATCCTTGACATCGCCACAGAGACACGCGTCTTCCTGTGGCGATCGAGTGGCGAGACAAGAAAGATCTGGTGGCCGAGGTGGTTTTCCTGGTGGGAACCCCCATCGCTTGTCCTCATTGTCCCCACCCTGAGATCCAACGATGGGGCCATGCGTCCGGGCTCCCGCGATATCGGTGCCCCATGGGTGCAAACGGACCTTTGGTCCGCTGATGGCTCACCGGGCCGTCAACCCGAGAAAGGGGATTCGGGTGTTGGCCCGGTGTCTACCATATCCAGAATGTGAACGCCTACCATTCGCGCCTGAAAGGGTGGATGCTTCGCTTCCATGGAGTTGCAACAAGCTCCCGGGCCCATTATCTAGGATGGAGACGGATGATAGAAGGGTTTGGTGATCATCTTACCTCCGGTCTGTGGTTGACTCTCACGGTCGGTCAGCCTGAGGTGCAACAAGAGTGGGGAACATAGCCTTGTTTATTGAATGATCACCCCAAAAATTCTTTCAGAATTCGGATATCGAAGATGAAGCCAGGAGGTGGAAAATTTGATTCTTCTTCTGGCCATGGAAATCCCTGGTATTGCCGGAAACACCCGGATCCAAAGATTGATCTGGGAGAGGGGATCTGGTAAGGTAAGAGAATGCTGATCAGCTTTTTGGTGGAAGTGTCTTTTTCATCTCCGGTATCTCAAGCAGGAGCAGTCCGCAGGTTCCAGACGACTGTTTCTTTCATCTCAGAGGCCCCGCTTATCCCGAACCAGGATTATTGATGACGCCTCGCCATCATGTTGGAATCATCCGATTTCCCGGAACGAACTGTGACCTGGACACGTGGGAGGCGATTTCCCTTGTTCCCGGACTTGATCCGGTCTGGGTGTCCCACAAGGAAAAGGATGCCGGTGATCTTGCGGCCATCATCCTTCCCGGAGGCTTTTCATACGGAGACTATTTTCGTACGGGGGCCATTGCCGCTCGTTCCCCTGTCATGGACCTGGTGGGGGACTTTGCCCAAAAGGGCCATCCTGTTCTGGGTATCTGCAACGGCTTCCAGATCCTTGCCGAAGCCGGAATCCTTCCGGGGACCCTTCTTCCCAATAGCGAACGAACCTTTCTCTGCCAGGAAGAATCTCTCGTGATTGAAAACTGCCGGACTCCCTTCACGGCCCTTTTTAATCCCGGGACTCCGCTGACCCTTCCGATCGCCCATCAGGAGGGCCGCTTCTTCATCGATCCCGACCGGCTCCAGGAGATTGAAAAAAAAGGCCAGGTGCTCCTCCGATATCTCAAAAATCCCAACGGTTCACTCCGTGAGATTGCCGGATTGACGAATGTGACCGGAAATGTCGTCGGCCTCATGCCACATCCGGAAAGGCGGGCCTCCTCTCTTTTCGGAAGGCCCGACGGTCTCTTGTTTTTCCAGTCTCTCGCCCTTTATCTCGAGCGTCAAAGTCTTCGGACCCTTTCCGAGGCGCACTGAACATTATCGAAGAGCACGCATGACTGCCGACACTGTCTCACGATTCAAAATACCTGCCCATGAAATGGAGCGGATCAGATCCCTTCTTGGCCGGGATCCGAATTTGACCGAAGAGGCTGTTTTCTCGGCTCTCTGGAGTGAACACTGCAGCTACAAGTCAAGCCGCATCCATCTGAGCAAGTTCTCCTCAAAGGGACCACGCGTCCTCAAGGGACCCGGTGAAAATGCGGGTGTTGTCCGGGTGACTTCCCGGACCGGGATCGCCTTCAAGATGGAGAGCCACAACCATCCGAGCTATATCGAGCCGTTCCAGGGGGCGGCCACGGGTGTCGGCGGGATTCTCCGGGACATCTTCGCGATGGGCGCGCGTCCCGTGGCCCTGACGAACAGCCTGGTCTTCGGTTCTCTCCGCCAGCCCCGTCAAATGACAATGTTCCGCCGGGTCGTGGCCGGGATCGCAGCCTACGGAAACTCCATCGGGGTTCCCACCATGGGCGGGGAGGTCTGGTTCGACGAACGTTATGCGAAAAATATTCTTGTGAATGCCTTTGCCCTGGGTCTGGTCGCCGAAGACGGGATCATGAGTGCCGTTCCACCCCCGAAACCCCTTCTTGCCGTCTACCTTGGCAACAAGACCGGCCGTGACGGTGTCTCGGGGGCGGCCATGGCTTCCCGCAGTTTTTCGGATGGCGACACCGATCTCCGGCCCCAGGTCCAGGTGGCCGATCCCTTTGTCGGGAAAAAGGTCATGGAAGCGACCCTGACGATCATCCGGGAAGGACTGGCTGGAGCCATCCAGGACATGGGAGCGGCCGGACTGACCAGTTCATCGGTTGAAATGGCCTCAAAGGCAGGATTGGGGATCGAGATCGATGTGGCCAGGGTCCCTCTTCGAGATTCCTCCATGGAACCCTGGGAGATTCTCCTCTCCGAATCACAGGAGCGGATGCTCCTTCTTGTGGAGGAGGCGCGTGTCGACAGGATCCTCGATATCGCAAGGGAAAGCCAGGTTTCGGCGGCTGTCGTCGGACGGATCATTTCCGATCCCGTTTTTCGGGTCAGAAAGGCCGAGACGGTTTTTGCCGAAGTTCCAGTTCCCTATCTGACCGACGAGGCCCCCCTTTATGACCGGCCGGCCAGGGCCCGAATCCACTCCCCCTCCCCTTCGCCCCATCACTTTCCTTCTGAGGCCGGACGCCACTCCATTGTGGAGCTCTTCCATCGTCTCCTCGACCACCCCAACGGGGGATCGGCCGAATGGATTTCCCGACAATTCGACTTTGAAGTGGGGACCCGGACGCTTCTTTCCCCCGGGCATGATGTGGCCGTTGTCGATCTCCGGGAGGAGGAGCATGCCGTGGCAATCTCCATGGCAGGATTTTCCCACCCCCTGACTCGGGATCCCGGCCGGGGTGCCATGCTTCTGGTGGCCAAATGCGTCACCGATCTCGCCGCCGTCGGAGCCTGGCCTGTCGGGCTCACCGATTGCCTCAACTTCGGGAATCCTGAACGTCCCGAAACCATGTCGGACTTTGTCCTGGCTGTCTCCGGGATTGCCGATGCCACAAAACGCCTGGGCATTCCCGTCGTCTCAGGAAATGTGAGCTTCTATAACGAGACTGACGGAATCTCGATTCCGCCAACCCCCATCCTTGCCACCTGTGGTCTTCTTTCGGACCGGAGACGGCTTGTTCCGGGAAAAACCTTCCGGGCAGGACTCTCCCTGGCCCTGGCCGGACCCTCGCATGACCTTTCCCTGGGAGGCTCTTACCTCGACTGGATTCTTGATGAACCGGAGCCGGATCCCGTGCCTCAGGTGGACTGGGAGACCCTTGCGCGTCTCCAGCCCTTCATGAGCATCCTTTTGGCCGGCCGGACACTCTGTGCCACCCGGGCCATCGGGCGCGGGGGACTCCTCCGTTCCCTGCTTCAGATCGTTTCGGGAGGAACGACCCTGGGGGTGGCACTCTCCCTCCCGCGCCTCGACAACCCTCTCCAGACCTTTTTCTCGGAGGCGCCCGGACGGATTCTCCTCGCCTTTGAGCCAGAACACGCTCGCTTCATCGAACAGTCGGCAAGGGAATTTGGCATCCCCCTCCGGACGATCGGAATCACGGTCCCCCATCTCTGGAACATTCGATACCAGGACCGGGAAGGACGCTCCAAGGAGCTTTCCGACTCTCCCGAACAACTCAAGAGACGTTATTCTGCCTCACTTACCGGCCAGATGGAGGAACTTCCCTGATGGATCCGTCCCAGGAGTCCGGGGCTCCGGACTCCCCCTTTGACAAACTGAAAGAAAAGTGTGCTGTCTTCGGTATATTCAACCATGCCGAAGCCGGGAATCTGACCTATCTCGGCCTCTATGCCCTCCAGCACCGCGGCCAGGAAGGTTGCGGAATCGCCACCATGGACAGCGGGCGCCTGATCATCAGAAAGGGAGAGGGTCTGGTTTCCGAGTTCTTCCGGGAATCGGTCATCAGCGAACTCAAGGGGAGCGCGGCGATCGGCCATAACCGGTACTCCACCGCAGGCTCCGACTCCCAGAGGAATCTTCAGCCGCTTTCCGCCTACTTCAGCGATGCGTCGATGGCCCTTGTCCACAACGGCAACCTGACGAACGCCCTGGAACTCCGAAAAGTCCTGGAGGAAGAGGGAGCCCTTTTCACGACCGATGTCGACACCGAGGTCCTGGTCCACATGATCGCGAGGAGTCGTGGAGAAGATTTCGTCTCCCGGATGGAGGCCGCCCTTGCCTCTGTCAAGGGCTCCTACTCCCTGCTTGCTCTTCTTCCCCATGCCCTGATCGGCATTCGCGATCCTCACGGCTTCCGTCCACTTTCCATCGGAAAGCTGGGAGACTCCTATGTCCTTGCCTCGGAAACCTGCGCCTTCGACCTGATCGGGGCCAAATACCTCCGGGATGTGGAACCGGGTGAAATGGTGGTCATCACAGACTCGGGAATCGAGCATTTCCGTCTTTTCCCCAAGATCCGGAGCGCATCCTGCATCTTCGAGCTGATTTACTTTGCC
>JAJYPO010000181.1 GCA_021795275.1 Nitrospirota bacterium
CCTTCTGTCAGCCTGTTCGAGCCTTTCGACTCCTCCCGGCGGCCTCGGCGTTCCTCATCTCGAAGCCCGCTCCTCAAAAAATCGGCCGGTGTGGATCGACCGTCTGGGACAGTGGCAAAAGGATCACCCCGGGCGGGAGTATTTTGTGGGAACGACCACCAAGGAACCCGACCAGGAATCCGGCCGGACCGATGCCTACCAGAATGCCGTCCGCTCCATCGCGGAAAGAATCGGCGAACGGGCCCGCTCCCTCTATCGGGAGACCAGCTCGAGGAACATGGATGAGACCGGCTCCGGCATGGACATGAGCGTGCGGCGACACGTGACCTCCCTGGTGACGAACGAAGCCAGCGCCCGGATCTCCGGAGCCAGGGTCGAAGACTATTTCTGGCAGAAGTTCTGGGAAAAGGACCAGGAAGACCAGCCGCCTTATTCCTTTTACAAGTACTCTGTCCTTGTTTCAATCCGCAAGGATCTCTATGACGCACTCCTGCGCAACTCCCTCGAAGGGGCTCGCCGGAATGCATCGGATCCCAAGGTCCGGTCCCTTCTCGAGCGGATGATTCACCAGTCATCCCACCAATAAGCGTCTCTCCGGAGGAATGATTGAATGGCTGAGATGAAAAACGTCGCGCAACAGTGGATTCGTCTTGCGCTGGGGGCCCTGCTGATCTCGGGAACCGTTGTCGCCTGCACCACCGCCGGAGGCTCCTCGGCCTTTGCGGGGGGGGACTGGTGGGAGACGGGGAAGGTCGGGGGCTACCCCTCGAAGGACTATCTCACCGCCATCGGCTATGGCTCGACCCTGAGCCGCGCCCAGAAGGATGCGGCCCGGAACATCGCCTCCCAGCTCGATTCGAACATTCACTCCCAATACCGGCAGACGTCGAACAGAAGCGGGATGTCCGTTTCCAGAAATGTTCGTGATGCCCTCTCCGTGAAGACCCATGCGAAGCTCTATGGTCTCCGGAACTTTCGTGGGCGTTTTGTCTCGAACCAGGGGTCCTATGTGGCGGTGGTCGGCATCAAGCGCGATGAACTGGCCCGTTATCTGCGGGGACGGATCAACAACCTTCGCTCCACGATTGACGGGCTCAACGCTGACCTGTCGCATGCCTCTGACCCGATGCGCCGGATCCACGATCTGGCCGGCCTTGTCCGGACCAAGGAAAAGGCGGCCTTTTTCGACAGGGAATGGGCGGTGGTCACCGGTGGGACCCCCTCCAATGCCTTCAACGTGGAGGGGGACCTCTCCCGTCTTGAAAGCCTGCTCTCCCGGCACATGACCGTCTCCGTCACTCTGAAAAACGGATGCGGGGGCACCGACCGCTTTGTCCGGCATGTGGCGGCCGCCATCACCGATGCCGTCACCCATATGGGGCTTCTGGTGGTGCCCTCCGGGGGGCAGATCCTCATCGGGGGGACGGTGAGTGCCCGTCCGATGGAGTCGGGGTTCTCCCGACGATACAAATATTATGTGCTCCATTACGCCCTCACGATGGCGGCTCCCGATGGAACCGTCTGGGGATCCCGCGTGGCCGAGCACAAGGTGGCGGCGCTCACGGCCACCCAAGGGGAGCTTCTGGCGGTCAGGGAGGTGGCCGGACGGGGAGTGGGACCTCTTCTTGACGCCCTGAAGAGCCGTCTCTTCCTCTCTCCCGGCGATCCCCAGTTTGTCGCCTTTCCCTCGGACAGCGGAGGCGGGGGCTCGGCCGTGTCCACCGGAACATCCCCCTCTGGCCATCAGTGTGATGACTTCCGCTCCTTGCCGGAAGCCCCCCCCATCACCCAATCCTCGTCCTCCGCCTCCTCCTCGTCTCCCGTCTCCCCCTCTGCGGGAACGGTGGCGAACGGCCATGTTCGGGTGATTTTTCGATCGGTTCCCGCGGGGGCCAATGTCAGCGTCGTATTTTCGAATCCACCTGTTACCTCGAACATTTACAATGCTACCCTCGGTCAGACGCCGCTGTCCTATGACTTGCCCCTTCCCTGGATTGAGCATGTGGGGGTGGACGCCAGTGGCAATGCGGTTCGCCACTTTCGGTGGGGTTCCGTGACCTATCGTTTTTGTTACGCGCTCCAGGGCTTTCAGATGCAGTGCAGGAACTTTCGCCTTCTTCCCGGACAGGTCAACCGGCTTCCCGTGGTCGCCCTTCCTCCCCAATGACGACGGAGAAAATTCGACCCATGTGATGGTCGCTCCGGAATGTGTTTCGTTTCGGGGCCAAGGCCCCTGCGGGGGCATAACACGAAAGGAGTTTCAATGAAAAAGGTGGCATTGACACTGGCGGGGGCCCTGGCAGGTTCGGCCCTTGCCCTGGCAGGATGCTCGTCTCTCCCGACCCTTCCCAAGGGGCCGGAGGAGTACAAGATTGTGGCCGAGACCAGCTCCGATTTCCCCTCCTGGATCAACGGAATTGGCATGTGGAGCAACAAGAAGGGGAACAAGAGCTCCGTGTGGTTTGAGGCGAGTTCGCCCCAGGAGAACTCCCTTCAGGGAGCCAAGCATGATGCCTTCATCCGCGCCCAGAGAAAGGCCTCCGACAGAATCGGAGACCAGAACTGGAATCTGGTGGGAAACACCGTCAAGCGCAAGCTGAATCTTGACACGCAAACCATGATGCGCATCAAGGACAATACCAAGACCCAGATTCGGCAGACCTCCCAGGGGTGGCTGGTGGGCGGTGAGGAGTATCAGTACTACTGGATCGAGTACCAGGCCAAGCATCCCAACAGGGTTCCCCCCGACCAGCGGACCCTCTACCGGGCCTGGGCCCTTGTCCGTTATTCCCAGCCCAACTGGGAGTGCTCCCGCCGGAACTCCCTCAAGATGCTTCCGATGATTGCCTCCAACCTTGGCGGAGAGCTCAAGTACAAGCACTTTGACCAGGCCCGCTTCACGCAGGTCCTCAAGGACATCACCGACAAGAACATCTCCCTGATTCCGGACAATGTGTGCGTCGGAGGATAGGAGGGCGCTCTTGAGCTCTCAAGAATGAAAGAGGGGCCCTCGGGCCCCTCTTTTTTTTGCCTTTTTTTCGTCCCGAAAGACAATCCCTCCCAGGCTTACCGGTTTTTGAGGTCGTGGACCTCGTTCAAGATCGACTCCATCCATTCATAGATGTTGTGTCGCAGGACCTCTTCCCGGAGGATCCGGTTCCGTCCCGAGCGGATGGCCAGCGGCTCTTCCAGGGCCTGGTGGATGATCCTGGCCGATCCCTCCGGATCGTAGGGGTCGATGAGGACCGCATCCCTCAATCCGTGGGCGGCTCCGGCATACCGGCTCAGGAAAAGCGTTCCTCCGGCGTCCTTTTGTGTGGCGAGATACTCCTTGGCGACGAGATTCATTCCGTCGTTGGTGGAGGTCACCAGGGCTCCGGCCGCCAGACGGTACAAAGGGGCCAGGGTCCGGTGGTCGACCGTCTCCTCCATGGTGACAATGGGTTCCCAGCCATCTCGCGCCCATCGGGCGTTGGTTTCCTTCACCGCCTGGCGAACCCGCGCCTGGTAGCTTCGGTAGGGAGGATGGGTCGCCCGGGTGGGCGGGGCGATCTGGAGAAGTCGGAGGGACCCCACATGCGTGGGGTAGCGCCGGAAAAGCGTCTCCAGAATTTCAAGGCGCTTGAGGAATCCTTTGGTGTAGTCCATGCGGTCTACCGAGATGAGGAAGGGGATTTCGGGGTCCATGCCGACCTGCCGGAGGAACTTCCGGGCGAGTCCCGGTCCTTCGGGGCCCTGGGCCAGGGACTCGAAACGGTCGGGGTCCACTCCGATGGGGTAGTCTCCCACATGGATGGCCCGTCCCTTCCAGTGGACCGTCTGTCGTCGGATTCGGATTTCGTCTCCCAAAAGTTCGGCCGCCGACTCAAGAAACCGGTCCCGGTAAAGGGGGGTCTGGAAGCCCAGAAGATCGTGCTCGAGAAGACCCCGGACAATCTCTGCCCTCTCGGGGATCTCCCCGAGAAAGGAGTGGCGGGGCCAGGGAATATGCCAGAAGAAGGCGAGGGGAGGGGCCTTCTGGGGAAGTCGGGGGCGGAGGCCTCGGGCCACAAGGGCCAGCTGGTAGTCGTGGATGAAGACAAAGCCATTTTGGCGCTTCTCCAGGAGCGTCGCCATCCGGTCGGCAAAGAGAGCGTTCACATGGCGGTAGTGCTCGAAGTCCCCGGGGTGGGTGAGGACCCGTCCCGGCTCCTCATGAAAGAGGGGCCAGAGGAGATCGTTGGCAAAGCGCTGGTAGCCCGTGGAGATGGCCGGGTCGGAGAGGAGGATGCGATGGAGTTCGTAGGAGGCGGGCTGATCCGGAAGGGAGACGGTCAGCGGATTGGGGCCGGGAGAGGAGCGGAGGGCGACCCAGTCGCCTCCGGTCTGGAGCAGCAGGCGGTGGAGGGACTGGCTGACCCCCCCGGCCGGATATCGAAGGCGGGGCGCGGCGCTCTTTCGTGTCTCTTCGGGAGGCCGCTCCACCCAGACAACCGGTTCCCGGTGGGTCGCCACCAGAATCTCTCCCTCTCCGAAGAGCCGTCGATACAGGGAGGAGACCCCGGGGGCGGTGGAGAGGCGGGGTCGGGAAGGGGAGGGGGCGGCTCTAGA
>JAJYPO010000019.1 GCA_021795275.1 Nitrospirota bacterium
GAGAGTCGCATGGTCCATCCGGTGGGAGAGATGGGTGATGTATCCCCGGGACGGCCCTGCTTCCTCGATCTCCGCCACCGCCTGGGCGAGTCCGAAATGGGATTCGTGGGGCTCGTATCGGACCGCCCCCACGATCATCGCGGAGGCCCCTTTCATCACCCGCTTGCCCTCCGCGGGCACCGCGTTGCAATCGGTCAGATAGACCAGGTCTCCGACCCGCAGGGCCGTGTTCATCACCGGCCCATGCTCCACCAGAAAAGGCTGGACGGGAATCCCCATGATCTCCATTGGCCCCGGAAGCTCCTTTGGAACGAGGCGCGGACGCGTGACCCCTTCCCGGTTCACATCGGAAAAGGCGTAGGAGAACATCGTCCGGATCCGATCGAGAACCTTTGGAGGCGCATAGATGGGAATTTCCTCCTGCATGATGAAATTGAAGGTCCGGAGCTCGTCGAGTCCAAGGACGTGGTCCGCATGGGCATGGGTATAGACGACGGCGTCGATCCGGGAGAGTCCCTCTCGAAGCGCCTGGAGGCGAAGATCGGGGGCGGTGTCGATCAGGAGATTTTTTCCACCGGCCGAGACAAGGATGGAGGAGCGGGTCCGTTTGTTTCTCCGGTCGGGAGAGAGGCAAACGGGACAGGAACACCCGATCATCGGGACACCCACCGAGGCGCCTGTTCCCATGAAAAGGGCGGTCATGGCGGAAGACGGAGAGGGGAGACCAGTCATTCCCCCCTCCCGGAGATCAGAGAAAAATCCCGAGAATCCTCAGGGGGCGACGCGCAGGATCTTGACATGGAGAATGGTCACCGGGTTCACGGGACGGTCCCGCCGGTCGGTGGGAAGCTCCGAGATCTTGTCCGCCACATCCTGGCCGGCCACGACCTGTCCGAAGATCGAATAGTTCCCGTCGAGCCAGGTTGTGGGGGCGACGGTGATGAAGAACTGGCTTCCGTTCGTGTCAGGGCCGGCATTGGCCATGGCCAGGACACCCTTGTGGTCAAAATGGAGGGTCGGATCGACCTCGTTCTTGAACTGATAGCCCGGGCCACCTGTTCCGTTTCCGAGGGGATCCCCGCCCTGGATCATGAAGTTCTTTATCACGCGATGAAAGATCAGCCCGTCGAAGAAGGGGCGCTGGACCTGGGTCCCGGTCCGGGGATCGATGAAGGACTTGGTCCCCTCGGCCAGACCCACGAAGTTGGCGACGGTCTCGGGAGCCGAACTGGGGAAGAGCTGGCAGACGATCGTTCCCATGGAGGTTTCGAGTTCGGCATACTCTCCCGGGGGAAGAGGGGCCTTGGTGGCAGATTCGGCGTTGGCAGTCATTGGAAGTCCCTTATCCAAAATGGTGGTTGCGATTCCCGCGAACAGGACGGCCAGCACCCAGACCGTCATTCTGAAAAAGCCGCGCGTTTTCATTTTTTCGAGGCCCTCCTTCGTTCCTGTTCGTTGAGAATCCTTTTTCTGATACGGAGGTTCTCGGGCGTGACCTCCATGATCTCGTCGTCCTCAAGGAACTCCAGGGCCTGCTCGAGGCTCAGGATCTTTGGGGGAACGAGGGTGATGGCGTCCTCCGCGGTCGAGGAGCGGATGTTGGTAAGATGCTTCTTCTTGCAGGGGTTGACGGCGAGGTCGGTCGGGCGGGAGTGGGCCCCGATGATCATTCCCTCGTAGACCTTGGTTCCCGGTGCCACGAAAAGGACTCCGCGGTCCTGGACGCTTTCGAGGGCGTAGGCGACCGTCTCGCCCGTCTCCATGGAGACGAGGGCGCCGTTGATGCGGCCGGGGATATCCCCCTTATAGGCACCGTATCCATGGAAGGTGTGGTTCAGGAGTCCGGTTCCCTTTGTGTCGGAAAGGAACTCGCTCCGGTATCCCAGGAGTCCCCGGGCCGGAATGAGATACTCGAGGCGGGTATGGCCGTCCTTCTGGGGAGCCATGTTGAGCATCTCGCCCTTCCGGGGCCCGAGCTTTTCGATCACCGCTCCGACGTAGTCCTCCTGGACGTCAACGACGAGATATTCGTAAGGCTCCTGGCGGTTGGAACCTTCCCCCTTGTAGAGAACGTGCGGGCGGGACACCTGAAATTCGAAGCCTTCCCGGCGCATCGTCTCGATCAGGATGCCGATGTGCAGCTCACCTCGGCCGGAGACCTTGAAGGCATCCGGGCTGTCCGTCTCCTCGACGCGCAAGGCGACGTTCGTGCGAATCTCCTTCATCAGGCGGTCCCGGAGGTTGCGGCTGGTAACGAACTTCCCTTCCTGCCCGCAGAAGGGGGAGTTGTTGACAATGAACTCGAGGGAGATGGTCGGCTCTCCGATCTCTATGGGAGGCAGGGAACCCAGCTCGGTCACATCGGAGAGGATGTCGCCGATCCGAAGATCCTCGAAGACGGCGATCAGGATGATGTCTCCGGCCTTGGCCGAGGGTACCTCGACCCGCTTGAGTCCTTCGAAGGAAAGGATCTTCTTGACCTTGTTTTTTTCCACCAGGGCCCCGTCCACTACACGGGCAATGGTCTCGCCCGCGGAGACATTTCCTCGGACGATCTTGCCCAGAGCGATCTGCCCCAGGTAGGAATCGTACTCGAAGCTGGTCACCTGCATGAGAAAGGGTCCGTTCTCGTCAACGTCCGGTGGGGGGACATGGTTGATGACGGTGTCAAATAGGGGGATGAGGTCCGTTCCTTCCTTCAGGGGGTCGAGAGAGGCAATTCCCTTCTTGGCCGAGGCGAAGACGACGGGATAGTCCATCTGCGCATCAGTGGCCCCGAGCTCGATAAAGAGGCTGAAGACCTCGTTCTGGACCTCGATGGGCCGGGCCCCGGGACGGTCGATCTTGTTGATCACGACCACGGGGCGGAGCCCCATCTTGAGAGCCTTGTTCAGGACGAACCGGGTCTGGGGCATGGGTCCGTCAAAGGCATCGACCACCAGGAGCACGCCGTCCACCAGGGTGAGCGTCCGCTCGACCTCTCCCGAAAAGTCGGCATGGCCGGGGGTGTCCACGATGTTGATCCGGTAGTCCTGGTAGAAGATGCAGGTGTTCTTGGCGAGGATGGTGATCCCCCGCTCCTTTTCCAGGGCGTTCGAGTCCATGACCCGCTCCTCGACAACCTCGTTCTCCCGGAAGACATGCCCCTGCTGGAGCATCTTGTCGACGAGCGTGGTCTTCCCGTGATCGACGTGGGCAATGATCGCTATGTTCCTGGTGTGCAAAAGTGACGCCGTCATTCGTTTTTCCGCCTTGTGTTGAACCCCTTGTCTTAAACCCGGAGGCCGAAGTCCGGTCGGGAGACTTCCCTCAACCGGGTCAGGCCATAAAAATTCGCAGAACCTCTATAATAGGCCAACGTGTCCTTTAAGGTCAATTGGTGCCACGACCACGTCAAAGTTCAAAAGAGTGTTCTCGTGTTCAATGAAGGGAGAGGGGGGCTAACTTTTTTCCTTGTTTGAGGGTGTCGCATAGGAAGAAAAAAGTATGGGAATCGTCCAGCGAACGGGCCAAGGCCTCCCGGAAACGCCGGGAGAGACCCACAGGCCCGAGATTCTTCGGTACGGAGGTCCGAAAACGGCCCTTGTCCCCGAGGGACAGACCGGTTCGGGGACGGACGGCTGAACGGATCCGGGATCAGCGCGCAGGATCGACCCAGAAGGCCGCGCATTTCAGATAGTCGAGCTCCGGCATGGCCAGAAGGCGGGGATGGTCCCAGGCGGCGCGTCCCTGATAAATCATCCGCCCCCGTCGCCCCTCCTTCTGGAAAATGGCTCTCAGAACTCCTGAAAAGTCTTCCCAGGACAGAAGGGCCGAACAGGAGCAGGCCACGAAGACTCCCCGGGGGGCAAGGAGGGAGAGCCCCAGCCGGAAGGCGGCATGATACCCTTCGATCCCTTCCCGGATCAGACGCCGGCTCTTGATGAAGGCCGGGGGGTCAAGGATCACCGAGTCGAAGCGCTCCCCCGACTCCCGGGTCTTGCGCCCCCAGGAGAGGAAGTCGGAGCAGACCCCCCGACCCTCGGGGACATTGGTCCGGTAGAAGCCGATCGCCCTCTCCGAGGCGTCGACCCCCGTCAGACGGACTCCGTTCTTCTGATCCCTGATGGCACTGGACCATGCCCCGACGTAGCAGTAGGCATCCAGAACGGAAGGGCGCGCCAGAAGAGGCGCCAGACTCCGGATATTGTCCTTCTGGTCCAGGAAAAGGCCCGTCTTCTGTCCTTCCTTGAGGGAAAAACGCAGGGGTTGACCACCGATCCGGACCGCGATCTCGTCAGGCATATCCCCCTCGAAGCAGTCCGCCTCCACCGGAAGCCCTTCCGCCTCGCGGATCCCGACGCTCCGGTCGATGCGAATCCCGCGAGGCCTCAAACGGGCGGAAAGAATGCCCAGGACCTCCCCTGAGACGGCCTCCATGGCCCGGGTGGTGATCTGGACCGTGAGAAAGTCTCCGTATCGGTCGACCACGAGTCCCGGAAGGCCGTCCCCCTCCGAATGGACAAGGCGCACGCCATCGTCCCCATCCCGCCCAAGCTCTGTCCTCTGGGCAAGGGCCCGATCGATGCCTTCCTCGATGCTCGAGAGAAGGGTCGTGACCCGCCCCTCGAGAAGCCGGACCGCGATGAGGGAGTGCGGATTGTAAAGCCCCGTACCCAGGAGTCTCCCGGAGGAGGAGCGCACATCGACGAGGAGCGGGGCGCGCTCCTTCGGTGGACAGGTCCCGATCTCGTTCGAAAAAACCCACCGATGGCCCGCCAAGAGCCGCCTTTCCTCGTTTTTCTTCAGGACGACCTCTCCCCTGTCCTCACGCATCTCTCACCCGCAACCTTTCCGAAGCGATTGTTTCTGATTTTGTCCGGCCATTCCGCTCTCGACCTTCCAGACGGTCCCAGAGAATAGCACGGCCCTTCCTCTCCTGCCATGAAGGCAACGATTCCTTGCAGCAGCCGTTCATAACCAGTCCAGGGACTTATCATGGAAAAAAGAATTTCCCATTGGGAAGCGATCCCACGCTCGAGCTATCATACATCGGAACGGAAGGCGCCGGAGGATGTCCGGACAGGATCGCACTGGCACTTGTCCGGAATAAAGTTCCAATATAAACTAACATCCATTCCAACAGGATCTCTCCGGTTGGCCCCTGCTCTATCTTGATTTGTTTCAGACATTTTCACCGACATTAAGGAACATTAAGGAAAAGGAAGGTCTGTCCACCGATGTCCTGCACCCCTCACACGCGCCCCATAGGTCGCCTTTATTATGCGGGACTCCTTCTGCTTTGCTTTGCCCTGTTCCCTTTTCCGGGGATCCTTCGTGCGGCCCCGCCGCCCTCCGCCACCGTCACCCTCGACCAGGACAACCCCGCTCCCGGAGCCGCAGGTGTCCTTTCCGTCCAGGACGGGGCCTCCCGTCTGATCCTCTTCCCTTCCCAGGACATATTCACCCCGCTCCTGGCCGATCCACGGGAACCCCTGACGACCATCGAATTCTTCGCCGCATCGAATCATCCCTCCTACCTCCAGTTCAACGGGAATCTCGCCGCGAATATCGGGGTCGCCCGCTGGGAGTCGACCGCCGACGGGGTCGACAAGGCCCTCCAGATCGGGGTCATGGGAGGGGACTTCTCCCGCTTCGGGATCTTCGGGGCCAACACCTATCTGATCGACTCCGATTTCATCGTGGGCGTCCCAGTGACCGCCCGGATCGGACGCTTCTCGCAGCGCCTCTTCTTCTACCACGAGAGTTCCCACACCGGCTACAATTACACCGTGAAAGCAAATCTGAACAAAACCTCGGACTTCGGCCAGGAAATCCTGCAGGAGATCTCCTCCTGGGACCTGACCCCCTACCTTCGTCTCTACGGAGGGGTCTCCTACCGGGTCTTCGGCCTCGCCTACTACCCCACCGTTCAGGATTCCCTGATCCTGCAGGGGGGCGTCGAGGCCTTCACCCCCTCCTTCGGCTTTTTCGACAATATCGGGCGGGGGTACACCTCGCTCTATCTCGAATCCCGCGGAATCAACGGCTACACCCCCATCGAGGACTTCCAGCTGGGCCTTCTCTTCCACCGGCAGGGCTCCTACTTCGACGTCCGCCCCATGATCGACCTCTACAACGGATACTCCTACCTTGGAGACCTGCTGTTCACCAAGGAGCAGTACATGGCGCTGGGCGTCTCCTTTGACTTTTAGCCGCCTTTCCACCACAATACGGGGATAATTCTGGCGGGAAAAGGGACCCGAACAAGGTCCTTGTGCCCCCCGCCCCGCTCACATCCGGAGCCCTTACGTGACGAAGTCCATTTTCCGACCTCTCCTGCCCCTTCTCACCGGGGTCCTGATCATCGCCGGCGCCGGAATCCTGATCCACCTATACCGGAGCACCTGGGTCCCCGGCCCCCTGATTTCCCCCGTTCTTCCCCGGGCCCAGCACTCCTTTTCCGTGAACCTTCCCGAAAACCGCTCCGACAGGCCGCTCCCCCTCCTCCTGCGGGTGGTGAAGACCGGCAACGCCTTTCTATCCGTCGCCTACTGGCCAGTTGGCCGAACGGTCTTCCAGATGCCGGTTCTCGCCCCTCCCGCGCGAACCGGGCAGCCGGACGCAGGGACCCTTCGCCTCGCGCTCTGGGATCCCGGACGCTACACGGTGACCTTCGAGGATGGCCGGACCGGCTCTCCCGTCCAAAGCGTGTCGATCCGGGTCGCAGCCCCCCTGGGGCTTTTCCGGAACGACCTCATTCTCATGCTTCTGCTCGGGGCGGCCGGATATCTGTCTGGACGCATGGCCCTCTCCTCGCTTCCCATGCTTCCCGTCTTCTCCCGTCTCTCCTCCGTCCGAAGGTGGCTCTTTCCCTCCCTCCTGTCCTTTGCCACGCTCCTGATCCTTTTGGCCGGCCCCCCTGTTCGCGATGGATCAGCCACCGGGCCGACAGCCGGGACCTCCCCCACACGGTCAGGATTTCTTGAATCGGAGGGGAGGAGCGATGCCCCCCGCATGCTTCTTCCCCTCGGACACCGCGATAGACCGGACTCAGGGGGCTATCTGTCCCTTCGCCATCGGCTCGACAGCTGGCTTCGCTTCGGACAAGACCTGACCTTCTTCGAGGGACCGGTGGATACGGGATCCCCCCGGAGGGCATTCATCCTGCCTCCCGACGACGGACGCTACCGCCTCTCGCTATGGATCGGAGAAAAAGGTGTCTTGACCCTAAACCGGTCCATTGTATCGGCCATTCCCGTATCGCCGGCCTTTCCTCTTGGCCTGTTTACGGGTCTCACACTGTTTGCCTCCTCTTTTTTCCTCCTGGGGTTCACGCGGAACCTCCCCGCCCCCCTCGCATCTCCGGCTGAAAGGCTCCGTTGAAGACTCTCTCACACCTGAAACGCGTTGCTCGCAAGGGGATCCGGAGCCGCCTTGTTCCGGTCGCGCTTCTCATCCTGATGGCCGTCGCGGTCCCCTTCCCTTCCCGCGCCCGCGCCTTCGATGTCCAGCTGATGGGAAACTTCGACTACGTGCCGCTCTCCCCCCTCCAGAACAACGTACCCATCGCCTGGGGTGGGGGAGTCCGGATGACCTGGGAATACCTGCCCGAATGGGACATCACCGCGACCCTGATGACCAACTTTTTCCAGACCACCCAGACCATCCCCGAAAATCCGGTCACCTACACCCCGAACTCCTCCGGACTCTCCACCATCACGCCCCTTTCCTTCGGCCTCTATCACGTCCTCTACCGGACGAAGCACCACAACTGGCTATATGCCATCGCCGACGTGGGGGTGGCCCTGGAAAATTCCTACGGAGGGGGCCACGTCACTCCCGAGCCTTTCGGAGAGGTCGGCGCCGGATGGAGTTTCAAGCAATGGTTCATCGAGGAACGGGTGGCCGCCGTTCCCCTGGCCTTTCCATCCTACCCCGGCCCCAGTTTTTCAGGGGGCCCCCTTCTCATGATCACCACCTCCGTGGGCGTTCACTTCTTCGTCTTCTGATCCCTTACCGCCGCTCTTCGGGAAGAAACGGCACTGATGCAACAGGTATCCATCCGTTCGCGTGCTCCCCGATCAGACGGTCAACGAGGGCCATCGCCTCCGCGACCCGACCTCCCTGAAGTTCGGAGACCCCTCCGTTCCCGGAAAGCCATTCGAGGAGATCTGAGGAGGTCTCGACGCCGGCTTTCCCCTCGCCGCCCCGGCAATGCCGGCACAGGACCGTCCCATCGGACGGGCGGAAGAAGACACGCTCTCCGGAAGGGATCCGGCGGCAACGGGCGCAGACGGGGGGCGCGGGGCGGTACCCCAGAAGGGAGAGTCCCTCCCGGACAAAGGCGAGCCATATGCGGGCCGGGGGCTCACGATCTCCTTCGAAAAGGGAGAGCGCCTCGGAGGCCAGTGAAAAAAGATGCGGTTCGGGGTGGTCCGGGGGAAGGACGCCAAGGAGGAACCGGACGAGGAGCCCGGCCCAGGAAAGCCTGTTGTAGTCGGCGTGGATCCGCCGGTAGGGATCGAGGATGGCCGCGTGATGAATCCGGTAGAGGGATCGCGGTCCGCCCCCCCGGCCCACGATCCGGCAGAGTGTGACGGGTTCGAGGGAGGCTCCGAACCGGTTGTCCCGGGCGGTCGCCCCCCGGGCAAATCCTGTCCGGAGCCCCCCCTCCCGGGAAAGAAAGGTAACGATCTTGGAGGCGTCCTGGTATCTGGACGCACGGAGGATGAGTGCAAGCTCCTCGGACATTGCCTCACGCCCCCCGTTCTCTAGGGGGGAGGCTCACTCCGAAAGGTACCCCAGATCCCGAAGGACCGAGGGACGGTCCCGCCAGTCGGGAACGACCCTGACAGTCAGACGGAGGAAGACGGGTGTGCCCGTCAGGGTCTCGATCTCCTTCCGGGCCCGTTCGCTGATCGTCCGAATGGTCTCTCCCCGAGCCCCCACCACAATCCCCTTCTGGGAATCCCGCTCGACCAGGATCGACCCTTCGATGTGGGTCGTCTTCTCCGGAGCCTCCGGCTCGCGAAACTCCTCGACAAGAACGGCGCACTGGTGGGGGACCTCCTGGTAGAGGAGGGAAAAGATCTTTTCCTGAACGATCTCCCGGACCATCTCCCGCATCGTCTGGCTGGTGTACCACTCCGGATCGAAAAGGGGCTCGCCTTCCGGGAGATGCCGAAAGAGGAGGTCTTTCAGGCGATCGAGGTTCGTCTCCTTGAGGCCCGAGATCGGGACGATTTCCCCCTCCACGCGATTACGGGTCATTTCTTTCTCGAACTCGAGAAGGAGGGGGATCATGTTGGAAGGTCCAAGGCGGTCCATCTTGGTGAAGGCCACCACCAGGGGCTTCTGGGAGCGGCCGGAGGCCATGAACCCCTGAAAGCGCTCCCATTCCCGGTCCCTTTTCCGGGAGGACATGTCGGCGACCCAGAGAATGACGTGGGCCTCTTCCAGTGCCTCCCGAAGGCGCTCCCCCATTCGCTGGTTCAGGAGGGGGCCTGCGGTATGGAATCCGGGCGTATCGAGGAAAACGATCTGCCCCCGGGGCTCCGTCAGGATTCCCCGGATGAGGGTCCGGGTAGTCTGGGGCGTCGGGCTCACGGCGGAAACCTTTTCCCCCACCAGGGCGTTGACCAGGGTCGACTTGCCCGCGTTGGGAAGGCCCACCACGGCTACGAACCCGGCCCTCTGCCCCCCATCCAGCTCCGCCTCCGGACGGATCGCCCGGAGCTCTTCGAGAATTTTCTCCGGACCCTGTCCGGCCTTGCCCGCACGCTTCGCCATCCACCTGCCCTGGAAAAATCCCGCGTGAATCTCCCCCCCCGCTGGGAGAGAGGGCGCGGGATGATCTATACTGGTTTACCAGAGTACCCGAATGGCCCGTCTTTTTCCATCGGCGGACGGAATCGAATCCCACGTCCCTCTCCGGAGGTCAGCATGTCCTGCGTTCTCGTCACGGGAGCCTCCTCCGGCCTCGGATGGGCCCTCGCCCATCTCTACGCCGAGCAGGGAGTCACACTCCACCTCGTCGCCCGCCGTTCCGACCGCTTGCGGAGGCTGGCACCACTCCTTCTCGAACGGGGAGCCCGACCCGTCCTCCACGAAGCCGACGTCCGGGACAGGGCGCGGATGGAAGCCCTCGCCCGCGAGGTTCTCGACTCCAGTGGCCCCCCCGCACTCATCCTGGCCAACGCCGGGGTCCGGGGGGAAGAGGAGGGCAACGACCTCCGGACGATGGAAACGGTTTTTTCGACCAATGTGATGGGGGTTCTCAACACAATTCTTCCCTTTCTTCCGGTCCTGAAGAGGGAGGGCCGGGGACGGATCGCGGTGGTTGGGAGCCTGGCCGGATACCGCGGCCTCCCGAAGGCCGGAGCCTACTGCGCCTCGAAGGCCGCCCTTTCCGCCTGGACCGACGCAATCCGGTACGAGGCCGAACCGTTCGGAGTGACCGTTTCTCTTATCAATCCGGGATACATCGTCACCGAGATGACACGGCGGAATCCTTACCCGATGCCTTTCATCCTCACAGCCCCGGAGGCCGCCCGGCGGATCCGGACCGGAATCGAAAGGGGCCGGGCCCGAATCGAGTTTCCCCTGCCGCTGGCCCTCCTCGTCCGAACGCTGGCCCTCCTCCCTCCCCGGCTCGGGGACCGCCTTCTTCGCCTTTCCTCCGGGAAATAGCCCTTTTTGACGGATCTTACAAGTCTTCCCCAAGAATCCCCCTCCCCCCGAAAAATGACCGCGTATCATTGACAATAAATAAACAAGTGTTATGCTTAAAATGCGAAACAAGGAAATACGCCTGGACAAAAGTCCGGATACCGCCTCTTTCCAGTCATGAACGGAATCGGCGACATTTTCCGGAAAAAGGAAAAAGGAGCCCGCCATGAACCCCCTGACCTTCATTAAGCGATGGATCCTCCTCCCAGGGTCCGAAACCGAAAGGCGTCCGGCCGATCGACCCCGGAGAGGCTTCCGGGTGACGAACCTTGCCGACCTTTTCCACTCCCCTTACGACAAAGGGCCCGGACGACCCGCCCTTCTTCCGGTTCCTGTTCCGGTCAGAAGCGCTCGCCGCCCGTATCGCTAGCCCCGGCCAACGTCCTCATGAAGGGCCACCCGTCGAGGAGGGAGCCGGATGTTTTTAATCTCCCCTGATTCCGACCTCCTTCCAGGACGGAAGGAGCGTTGCACCCAGGCTCCTTCCTCCCCTTGAAGGGACCTTACAAAAGCCCTTTCCTCGGCTTGGATGCCTCCGCGCTCCCACCTGACCCTACATCTGCATCCCGAGTGTTCACCCCCTCCGCCGTCTCCTCTCTGAAAACATCTTTTTCATGCAGAGTTGTGCATAAACATTGACTAATATGAAAAACATGATATAAATTAAATCAAGAAAATGCGTATGATCTGGCATCCTCAAGGAATAATTGGGGTTTTCCGGAATTCCTGCCCTTTTGAGAGGACGGAAAGGGTGGGGAACGGGGTCGGCCGGGGGAGAGGCCGTTGCCCGGTCCAAATCTCCCGATTCAGATCGGAGGCCCGACATGGGCAGGCTTTTAAGAAAGAATTCCGTGGTCTTCCTTCAGAAGGACGGGCTGGTCCAAAGCTTCTTCCCCATGGACGGGGCCCTTCTCGCCGCCATCGAAAAAAGCTCCCGGGCAAAGAATCCGACTTTCTTCTCCAGGTGCGTAGCCGGCGTCCAGAAGGTTTTGGGGTTCTGAATCCCGGAACTCCCGTTCCGGGATTTTTCCAGAGGCGACGGAATCCGTCCCAGATGTCCTCGGCAAATGGAGAGGCGCCTTCTTACGGCTTCTCAACCGAAGGGCTTGCTTCTCTTCCCGAGAACATTTTTCCCAGGATGCTCCGCCTGAGGAGATTTCCTGCGTCGCCTTTCCTTCTTGTCTTTGACCGCCCCTTCGACGGATAATAGGTCCCCGGGAAGGGCAAGCGCCCTTCCGACACATCCTATCGAACGGGGGCGCCATGCTCTACAGCATCATCATGGCCGGCGGATCCGGCACGCGCTTCTGGCCCATGAGCCGGGAGCTCTTTCCCAAGCAGTTTCTCTCCTTCGAAGGCTCCGAGTCCCTGCTCGCCCGAACGGTCGAGCGGATCCTTCCTCTCGTGCCCGAGGAGCGCATCGCTCTCGTGGTGGGGTCGACCCACGCCTCCGAAACGCGCAGGATCCTTCAATCCATGAACGGGGGAGAGGGGCGCCATTGCCGACTGGTTGTGGAGCCCCGCTCCCTCAACACCCTTCCGGCCATCGCCCTGGCCTCACTCCTGATCGCCCGGGAGGATCCCGAGGCTGTGGTCGCCGTCATGGCCTCCGACCACCTGATTGCTCCCCAGGACCACTTTCTTGCCCTCGTTCAGCACGCCGCCGGAATGGCCCGGGACGAAAAGGTCCTGGTCACCTTCGGGATTCCCCCCCACCGCCCTGAGACGGGGTTCGGCTATCTGGAGCTGGGAGACGAACTCCCCGCCTTTTCGACCGCTCTCTTCAGCGCACGAAAGGTCGCCCGCTTCGTGGAAAAACCCGACCGGGAGAGGGCCCGGGCCTTTCTGAAGGGGGGGCGCCATCTCTGGAACTCCGGCATGTTCGTCTTCGGTGTCGGCCCCTTTTTCGAGGAGCTGGCCCTGACCCAGCCGGAACTGACCGCCTCCCTCGAGGAGGTTCGCGCCTCTTTGGGCACCCCCGGGGAGCGCCGGGCGATCGACCTTTTCTACCGCCGGACCACACCCCTCTCCATCGACTACGGCCTGATGGAGCGATCCTCCCGGGTCTGGTCCCTCTCGGGCCCCATCGACTGGAAGGATGTTGGATCCTGGTCGGCTCTTGACGACATCTTTCCCCGGGACGAACGCGGCAATGTCGTCCGGGGGAATGCGGTGGTCATCGACTCCGAAAACTCAATCATCCAGGCCGACAAGAGGGTGGTGGCGGTTCTTGGGGTACGGGACATGATCGTGGTCGACACCGACGACGCGACCTTGATCTGTCCAAAGGACCGGGCCCAGGAGGTCCGCGAGATCGTCTCCCACCTCCGCGATCGAAATGCCGTGGAGGCCCAGGAGCACCGGACGACCCACCGCCCGTGGGGCCTCTACACCGTTCTCGACCAGGGTCCGATGTACAAGCTCAAAAGCGTGACCGTCAATCCTGGTGCCCGGCTCTCCCTCCAGATGCACCTCCACCGCTCGGAGCACTGGGTGGTCATCGCCGGAACGGCCCGCGTGACCCTGGGTGAGGAGGAGATCTTTCTCCACACCAACCAGAGCATCGACATTCCCAAGGCCACCCGCCACCGGATCGAAAACCCCGGGAAGGTCCCGCTGGTGGTCATCGAAGTCCAGAACGGCGAGTATCTCGAAGAGGACGACATCATCCGCTTCCAGGACGACTACCGCCGGACGGAGGAAAGTCCGGGGACCTTCGCTCCCCCGCTCCCCCGGGAGGGCGGACAATGATCAACGGAGGCATCTTCCGGGAATACGACATCCGTGGCAATGCGGAGAGGGACCTTCCCGACGGAGCGGTCCGGGCCATCGGACTCGCACTGGCCTCCGTCCTCCACGATCGCGGAGCGCGGACGATCGCCCTGGGACAGGACGTAAGACTCACCTCCCCCCGGATCGCCCGGGCCCTCTCGGAGACCCTCCTTGCCTCGGGGATTTCCGTGATCGGGATCGGAACCGTTCCCACACCCCTTCTCTACTGGTCCCTCTTCAATCTTCCTGTGGACGGGGGCGCCATGGTGACGGCGAGCCACAACCCCGCCCCCGACAACGGAATCAAGCTGGCCATCGGCCGGGAGACGATCTACGGGGATGCGATTCTCGAGATCCGGCGCCGGGCGGAACGCTTTTCCGAAGCGCCCCCGCCCGCCGGAGGATTTGCACCGGGAATCCGGACCGACCGTCCTGTCGCCTCCGACTACACAAAGGAGATCTCCGGACAGTTCGGGCGCCTCCCCCTTCGGGAAAACCGTCCGCTCCGGGTCGTGGTCGACTGCGGAAACGCGACTGCGGGACTCGTTGCGCGTCAGCTCTACACCCCGCTGGGGGTCGACCTGACGATTCTCTTCGAGGAGCCGGACGGCCGGTTCCCGAACCACCACCCTGACCCGACCGTTCCGGAGAACCTGACGGCGCTCAGGGCGGCCGTCCGGGAAAGCGGGGCCGACCTGGGTATGGCCTTCGACGGGGACTCCGACCGGATCGGAGTCGTCGATGAGCGGGGCGAACTGCTCTTCGGGGACCAGCTCATGGTCCTCTTTGCAGAGGAGGTTCTCTCCCGGCGTCCCGGCTCCCGGATCATCTCCGAGGTCAAGGCCTCGACCTTCCTTTACGACCGGATTGCGGCCCTGGGAGGGATCCCGGACATGTGGAAGGCGGGCCATTCTCTGATCAAGGCCCGGATGCGTGAGACCGGAGCTCCCCTGGCCGGAGAGATGAGCGGCCACATCTTCTTCGCAGACGGCTACTACGGTTTCGACGACGCCCTCTATGCGGGAGCCCGCCTCATGGCCCTTCTGGCCCGCAAGGGAGAACCTCTTTCCACCCTTCTCGCTTCGCTCCCCCGAACATTCGCCACACCCGAGCTCCGTCGGGATTGTCCCGACGACCGGAAGTTCGCGGTGGTGGGACAACTCAAGGAGCTCTTGAAGAAGGAGGGAATCTCCTACAACGACATCGATGGCGTCAGGGTCTCCTATCCCGACGGCTGGGGGTTGATCCGGGCCTCCAACACGCAGCCGGCCCTCGTTCTCCGTTTCGAAGCCAACACCCCGGAACGTCGCCAGGAAATCGAGGAAAGTCTGACCCGGACACTCGCCCTGGCCATGGAGCGGGAAGGGCTCGATCCTTCCCGGGCACGCCGGGATCTCCCTGCCCATTAGCAAAGGAACCTGACCATGGAGAAGCCTTCGGAGCCGTCCGTCCATCGAGGCGACAGGCTTCGCCGGGAGATCCAGGAAAGGGGTATCGACCTCCTTGCCGCTATCCCGGACAACGTTCACATTCTGGACTCCGACGGCCTCCTGGTCGCGATGAGCGATTCCTTTGCCCGGAGCCTGGGCTACGGCCGGGACGACCTTCTGGGACGCCACGTTTCCACCTGGGATGTCGGACAACCCGCCTCCGCGCTCACCTCCTCGATCCAGAAGCGCCTCTCCGACGACGGAAGTTCCGACGGGTCCCCCGTCGAAACCGTTTTCCGCGGAAAGGACGGGCTCCTCTTTCCCGCCGAGATCCGTTACCTCCCGATCCTGATCGGAGAGGAACGCCTCCTCTATGGGTCCTCCCGTAATATCGCCGACCACCGGAGGCGCGCGGATCGTGCCTTCCTGGAGACACGGCTTTCGAAACTCACCGTCTCCTGCGACCGGATCCTGACCGGACCCGACGATCTGGCTCGTCTCCTCCAGAAAATCTGCGACGAGGCGACGGATTCTGCCGCCATGGATCTGGCCTGGATTGAAACGGTCGAGGGTTCCTCCCACGGCGTCTTGAGGGCCCTCTCCCGGAAGGGAGGTCTCTCCGGCGAAGAACCCCAGGGGGCAAGGGAGCTCTTCCGGGGGACAGAAGGGGTGCCTTCCTGTTTTCTGGTCAGCGTCGACGACCTTCCGGAAGGACTCTGGAAAGACTGGTCCCGACGGGAAGGATTCCTGTCGGTGGCCGTTCTCCCGATTCTCCGGGAGGGACGCTTCTGGGGACTTCTCGCTCTGGCCGAAAGTCGCTCCGTCTCCTTCGATCCCGAGCTCCGGGCTCTCTACGAAGAGTTGGCACACACCCTGTCTCGAGGCATGGACAACCGAGACATTCGGGCGCGGCAAATCCTCCTGTCGAACGCCCTGGCGGCAGTCGGGGAGGGGGTTCTCATCACGGACACCCGCCAACAGGTCATCTTCACCAACAACGCCTTCACCGCCATCACGGGCTTCAGTCCGGAGGAGATGGCCGGAAAAAACTGCCGCGTTCTCCAGGGGCCGGAGACCGATCCCAAATCCGCCGGGAAGATCAGGGACGCCATCCGGGAGGGCCAACTCTTCCAGGGGGAGATCCTGAACTACAGGAAAGACGGAACCCCCTTCTGGAACCTTCTGTCGATCAACCCCGTCCGGAACGCCGAAGGATCTCTCGTGAACTTCGTGGGCGTCCAGCGGGACATCACCTCCATCGTCATGCTGACCCGGCGTCTCGAGCACGATTCCCGCCACGACCGGCTCACCGACCTTCCGAACCGGAGAGGGCTCGACGAACATCTCGAACGGGAGGTGGCCCGGGCCCGGAGAAACGGCACGCGCCTGGCGGTGGGCATGATCGATCTCGACGACTTCAAGCCGGTCAACGACACCCTGGGCCACGAAGCCGGCGACCGGCTCCTCCGGGAGCTGTCGCAACGCCTGCAGGGACTCCTGAGGGCTGGCGACTTTCTGGCAAGGGTCGGCGGGGACGAATTCGTCGTGGTGATCCAGGACCTCCCGGCTAACGCGGAAATGGCCCACCTCGGAGATGTCCTCGACAGGCTTCACACCGCCGCGGACCATCCCTTCGCGCTCGTCCCGGGCCAGGAGATCCGGATCGAGATGAGCCTGGGCCTTGCGCTCTTTCCTTCCGATGCCCAGACTCCCGACGCCCTTCTCCGTCAGGCCGACGCGGCCATGTACCAGTCCAAGTCCGACAAGCACCGCCGGATAAGCTGGTGGCGCCGGGGATCCCTCCCATTCCCCGCCGAAGAAAACGAACCCTTCGACCCCTACGGGGCGGAAGCCGCCACACTCCTCGAGACCCACAGCGAACGATTTGACGCGATCATCGATCGATTTCTGAACCAATTCTACGGGGCCCTGAGCCAATCTCTGGAGAAAAGGCGCATTCTCGAGGGGCTCGACACCGATGAGCTCGCGCTCCTGAGGGAACACCAGAGGCGCCATCTCAAGTTCCTCCTGGGGCCGCTAACGACTGCCGTAAAAATACGGGAGGCCGGAGGGCGGATTGGGGAGATCCACACCCTCTCCGGTGTCACCGGCGCAATGCTCCTCGACTCCGAAAGCCTCTACACCCGGCTCCTGATCGAGGCGATGAACGAGGCCCTTCTCTCCTCCCGGGACCGCTACCGGATCATCCTCATCTCCGAGGCCCGACTCCAGGAGGACATCCAGTCCCAGCTCAAGAGCGAGGCCATGACCGTCGATGGCTACATGAGTCTCCTGCCCTCCCCCCTTCCCCGGCGAGGAACCTCCTGGAGAGACTGCCTCCTCCGGGAGCTGGAATCTCTGGAGAGACTTCCGGGCCTCCGGGCCCTCCTTTTTCTCCGTCCCGACAGCCACGGGCGATTCCTCGTCCAGGAAAGCGGGGGAGCAGCAGGGAAGACCCTTTCCGAGGCCCTCATGGGTCTCCAGTACGACATCTTTCTCTCTCGGGAAGGGGAGACGACCGACTCTTCCGACAGGAACACCCTGCTTGCCCGATGCTGGCGCGACCAGCGGATCACCGACATTCCCTCCCTGGCCCGGGAAACGGAGGATCCCTGGCTCTCCCACTGGCGACAAAGCGGCCTCCGCTCGCTGACCGCCATTCCGGTGGGGAGTGCCACCGGTCAGCCGGTGGGGGTCCTCCTCCTGGGAGGGTCCTACACCTCCCAGTTTTCCTCCTCCTGGATGCAGCAGTTCGTCCGGTCACTCCGGCAGCGCTGGGAGCAGGTCTGGACCCTGAGCAACGCCCCCGCGACCGTTCTCGACGAAGAGACCGCAACGAACTATCGCCGTCTGCTTTTTTCCGGCGGGCTCACCATGCTCATGCAGCCGGTGGTCGACCTGCGCTCCGGCCGCCTCGTCAAAGTCGAGGCGCTGGCCCGCATCAGGCTTCCGGATGGATCCATCATCCTTCCCGACATCTTTCTTCCGCTTCTGGGGGAGGCCGAACTCGACCGTCTCTTCCGCATCGGACTCGACATGGCCCTGGGATCCCTGGTCCAATGGAGCGAGGCAGGACTTGAGGATGTGGGGATCTCGGTAAACCTTGCCCCCTCCACCCTGCTTCTTCCCGAATGTCCGGTCTGGGTCGAACAGGCCCTGGCACGCCACCGGATCGACCCGGGACGGCTGACCCTCGAAATCCTGGAGACCCAGGTGCTGGACCACCAGGACCAGGAGGAGGCGGTGCGCCGTCTCGTCTCTCTCGGAGTGGTTCTGGCCATGGACGATCTCGGATCGGGATACAGCAGCCTCCAGCGCCTCTCCTCCCTTCCCTTCGACAATGTGAAGGTCGATTACGGCCTCCTCTCCCGGATCCGGATCATCCCCCTCGAAACACTCGGGATGATCGGGGCCATCGTCCAGATGGGCCGGGAATTCGGCCACGAGGTGGTGATCGAAGGGCTGGAGGACGACGGGATGATCGAGGCCGCCACCTTCCTCGGGGCACATCTGGGACAGGGATTCCAGCTGGCCCGCCCCATGGAGCCGGACCTGATTCCGGGCTGGAGCCTCAATTTCCGGGATCCCGCCCGTCCCGAATCCCTCCGGACCTGGCTCGGAGCCCTTGCCTACCACTGGAAGATCATGCATACAGACACTCCCCGTCCCCATCCCGAGGACTTCGAGCGATGTCCACTGACACGCTTTCTACTGGAGAAGGAACCGGAGGGTCAAGAAGGCGCGATCCTCCACCGGGCCCTTCACCAGCCAGACGCCGACCTCTTCACGCTCTCCCGCTCCTTTACGCTCTGGCTGGCCGAGCGTGTCCGACGGGAGGATCCCCCACCGGATCACGACCACCCGGAGGCGTGATTTCCCGGGTGCCGTCTCCGACCGCAGACCGGCTTCGTCCCACCCCCTGCAGACCCCGGGCCTCCGGACTCGTTTCGACCGGGAACAGCCTTTCTTCTGTCCCCGAGGTTCCTTCACCGGGCCATGAGCCCCCGACGACACTCCTCAGAGTTTCAGAATTCGTACAATAAAAAAAACATCATTCTAAAAAATGGTATTTCCTGGAAGTGAGCACCTCCACCAGAGGTGGGGGCTTTACGATCGCTGGCCCCTCAAAGGGGCCTTATCGCGATCGAAAAACTGAGATCCGTCGCCCTTCTTTTATTCCGGCCTAAATTTCACCTCATGAAGAGATGTGGGGCGAAACCCAAATTCCGGGATTTTATGCATAGCTCCTAAACGCATTCCCGGAATTCTCAAAGTTTGTGAGTCCTCCACTAGAGGTGGGGGGGTTAC
>JAJYPO010000182.1 GCA_021795275.1 Nitrospirota bacterium
TTTGGCCCGCGGGATTCATCGTCCTATCTCTGGTCAGCTTCCAGGTTCTGGCGGACCGTCTCTCCCGCCGCACCGGAGTCTCCCGGTGAGCCGGATCGTTCGCCGCCTCCTTTCCTCGCTCCTTCTCCTCTGGGCCGTTTTCACCCTGACCTTTCTACTGACCCGCTTCGCTCCGGGAAACCCTTTTTCGGCCGGGCGCCATCTACCTCCCGACGTGATGGCCAATCTCCTCAAAACCTATCATCTCGACAGGCCTCTCTGGGAGCAATACCTTCTGACGCTTGGACAGACGCTTGCCGGGAATTGGGGAACCTCCTACAAGGCCACCGGAATTCCTGTCTCGGAAATCATATCCCAGACTCTTCCGGTCTCCCTGACGCTGGGTGTTCTGGCCTTCGCGGCCTCCATCCTCCTCGGTCTCGCGGCGGGTCTTCTGATCGGGATCGGGCCCCCCTGGATCTCCCGGCTTCTCAGATACGGGACGACCCTGCTGGTAGGCCTTCCCTCTTTTTTGCTCGCGGCGGTCCTGATCGATGTCGTGGGTCTTCATGCCGGGCTTCTTCCGGTGGCTCTCTGGGAAGGCTGGCGGTCTGCCGTCCTTCCCGTCCTTGCCTTGTCGATCGCCCCTGCCGGCTATCTCGCGCGGATCTTTGCCACTTCGATGGAGGAGACTCTGGAGAGTCCTTTCTATCGGACATCCCTGGCCAACGGCATCGTGTCGTCCAGGCGCCTCATTTTTCACTTGATCCTTCCCTCGATGAACGCCGTTCTGGCCTTGGTCGGACCGCTGGCAGCGGCCTTCCTGACCGGATCCTTTGTCGTAGAAACAGTTTTCGCGATTCCGGGAATGGGAAGGGTCTTCGTGCTGTCGGTCATGAACAGGGATTACCCCCTGATCATGGGGACGACGATCGTTTATACGGTTTTTCTGACGGTGGCCATTCTGGTGGGGGATCTTCTCCAGGAAGGAGTGGATCCCCGGGTCCGGTCTCTTTAAAAGGATATTGAAGACTCAGGAGGGATAGGAAACCCACTCCGAGGAGGAGGTTTTGCGGGCGAGGGCCAGAACCTGCTTGTCGATTCCCCGCTCTTCGCAGGAAGCGAGAACCTTGCGGAGGATATCGTCGAAGATCTCTTCGGTCGGATTGTGGTAGGCTTCGATCTCCTGGAGTACGGCCTGAAAAACCTCTAGAAGGGCCTTGGCTTTGGGCTCGGTCTTCGCAGGAGATTCACCGAGGGGAGAGTAGTGCATCAGGGTGCCATGGAAGGCCTTCTTCCTCCGGGAGAGGTGGGGGAGTGTCTCTGAGGGATCCGGCGCCGGGGCCGTATTCCGGGAAAGGTCGTGCATCAGGACCCAGAAGCGGACAACTTCCTGGGTATCGTCGTCGAGCTTCAGCTTCCGCCCCAATTTGACCGCCAGCTCCGAGGCGGACTTCCGGATGCCTTCCGGTTCGTGCCGGGTTCGTTCGAGAAAGGCGGAAAGCTCCTCGAGATCGTTTGCCGACAGAGTGAGCGTGACGGCCACCATGGAGGGAAGCGACAGGGACTTGTCCCGGAATGCGGAGACGGAAAAGATCGTCCGTTCCGCCGCGCGTGCGGCCATGTTTGAAATGATTGCGGTGCTGATGAGGTCATCCGCCCTGTAAACGCCTTCATCGATGGAACTGATGCCGATGTAAATGGATTTCAGAAGGCCTCCGGGTTGGATGAGATCCCGGACGAGGCGGTTGGCAAGAACCACCCCTCCCTCCATGGGGGTCTCCGGAAGAAGGAGATAAAAACGTGTTTCCGATTCCTCGGCGACGACATCAGTGTTTCGAAGGTGCTTCCTGATGATGTCGTTCAGCTTTGTGCCTGCCGCGAGAAGGGACGGAGTATTCGAATGCTCGGCCGTGATCGCGAGAAGAGAGAGGGGACGATGGTACCGGAGGGCCCGGAGCAGCTCCTGCTGGATCGAACCCTGATTGTGAAGGGGAAGGCTTTTTTTCATGAGGCTCCCATCCTTTTCTCCTGTAGAAGTCTTTCCGACAATTTTTCGGAAATCATAACATAAACATTTCCTTGTGTCACAAATTCCGGAATGCGTGGGGCATTACCGCAGAAGAATCTGATAGTTGCGAAGAGTTTCTCCCACGAGGGAGTCCATCCCCTGAACGGTCTGGGAGGAGATTCCCATCTGGGAACGGATCTCCTCGGAAAGACCCGAGAGATTTTTCAGGGATTGTTCGATGGTTCCGAAGGCCAGCTTCGTTTCCTCCGTCCTTTCCTTCGTGGTGATCACGGCTTCTCCTAGGTCGGACAAAAGGGCGCTGTTGCGTCGGGTTTCTTCAACCGTCGAATGGATGATGGTCCCGATGTCTCCAACTGAACGGCTAGTCTGGTCGGCCAGCTTCCGGACCTCGTCTGCGACCACGGCGAAACCGCGTCCCTGTTCCCCAGCCCGGGCAGCCTCGATGGCCGCGTTCAGGGCGAGAAGGTTGATCTGTTCGGCGATCCGGCTGATGGCCTCGGTGATCTGCTGGATCTGGGTCGATTTGGCGTTCATGGACAAGGTGGCGGCGCGGAGGGTGTTCATGAGCGTGGTCTGATTGTCGACGGTCCGGGACAGATTGGTGACGATGGTTCCTCCGCGATGAATCTCCTGGTTTATTCCATCGAATTCCCGGGAGATATTGTCGAGCCGCTGGGTGATGGTTGAGACCGAATCGGAGATCCGGGACATCGAGTTCGTAAGGTGGGCGCCGCTCGACTCGGCCGTCTTGATGCCCCGGTTCAGGTTCTGCTCCCGGGTCACATCCGAGAAAACGGCGACATAGGCCTGGGGCTGTCCTTCCTCATCGGACAGGCAGAAGGACTGCGAGAAAATGAAGCGGTTTCCGATCGGAATGACGGCGTTGGAGCGAGTCTGGTCGGCTCCGATGGAGCGGATGTCGGCGCGAATCTGGTCCGGTTCCCTGTGGAACTGATGGATCGAAATCCCCAGCAGATTTTCGGGAAGTGAGCGGTGGGTGAGGGACTCGAGGTCGGTGCGCATGGCTTGGTAGAGGGTCTGCATGGTATCGTTGGCGTAGAGGATCCGGTTCCCTTCGTTCCCCGAGCCCATCTCGGTGTCTGCTATGGCCAGTCCGAGTCCCGGCAGCCGGTTCAGGGTGGTGAAGACCATCTTGAGAACCGACCGGATGGTCGTGCTGACGGCCTGGATCTCGAGATAGGGACTTTCGATTTTCTGGTTCCCCAGGCGGAAGTGGAGGGCCTCCCTGGCCTGATCGGCCAGGAGATGGAGGGGGTCCAGAAGCCCCGTCCGGACATTCCGGGCGAGGCGCACGGTCATGATGGCCGACAGGATCGCAAGAAGAAGGATGATCAGGCTGTTTCCGATCACGAGGGTCCGGATGCGGGCCGCTTCCTGGGCGTACCGGAGCGATTCCCGCTCAAAGGCCTTCTTGGCCACGCTCTGATCGAGGACGCGCACCAGGTTCTGGACGCTGGCAAATCCCTGCTGCTCGACTTTCTGTGAGGAGGTGTGAAAGAGGAGCGTCGACAGGGCCCGCATCTGGATAAGGTACATTCCGACCTCCTTTTTCTCTTCGGGGGTCAGGCCCTTGAGCCCGATGATGCTTTTGGAAAGCTCGTTGCCGGTATCGAGAAAGTCCCGGTAGAGGGATGGGTCTGGCCGGAGAAAGTATGTTCCGGCATCGGACTGGAGGCGCAGGAGGGCGTTTCTGACAGTGCTCACCTGGGCCAGCTCGCGTGAGGCCCGGGTGAGCTTTGTCAGGCTCGCCACGACCAGCACGAGGCCGGCGACGGTGACGAGGGCCACAAGAGTGGCGATCGCGACATTGACTCGCGTCCTGAAGTGTCTGCCTTCGGGAGGAGGCATCATTTTCATCTCTGCTCCTGTCATTTTGAAACTTCTTTTTGTTTGAATATGATTTATGTATAAAATTGTTATAAGTTGTTTTAATTTATGTTTTTTGTAAATTTATTTCCGAATTTATTTTTTAAATATATGTTTAAATTATTGAATGTGTCAATGTTGAGGTAATCAATCTGAAGAGGACGGAGAAAGATTCTTTCCGGATAATGCCTGCAGTTGCCTGGGTCCCTGAACGGTAATAAAAAAAGGGGTATTTGGATTTTGTGATTGATTTTGTGTTTTCCGGATAACGCTGTCATGGAATCATGATTTCTGATTTTTGATCGACATTCCGGAGTCGGCTCCGTAATCTTGAGGGTCTTGCAAAACCCCAGGCTTCCCTTCATTTATTGTGAATACTTTTAAGTATTTGTCATGTAAAATAAATCCATCATTTCCTTCTTTTAATCCTAGGAGGTTCGATGGAATTTCCCCTATCTGGAGACGCATTCAACGATCCCTGTTTCCCCGGATCGAGGATTGCCTGGGTCCTCTGACGGAAGAGCACCGAAAGATCGTGGCGATTCTCGAGATTGTCCGGATCGAGGATC
>JAJYPO010000183.1 GCA_021795275.1 Nitrospirota bacterium
TGGACATCTCCGGGGCATTGATCTCGAAGGAGGCTCTCCCACACTCCAGCTCGACCGCTGGACCCTCCGCCACCTCGATGTGCTGCCGGGGGAGGGGAGGGATGGCCGCAAGGCCGAGAGCCTGGTCGCCCTTCTCGACCGGTGCCGGACGCCGATGGGAAGCCGGATGCTGCGGCGCTGGCTCCTGTCTCCCGACTCGGAGCGGGAGCCGATTCTGGAGAAACACCGCGTCATCCTGGGCTTTTCCGCCCATCCCCGCCTGCCCGACAGACTCGTTCCCCTGTTGCGGGGTGTCGGGGACCTGGAGCGGATCCAGTCCCGGCTCGCCATGGGCAATCGACTTCCCCGCGACCTGACCGAGTTCCGGAGATCTTTTCGCAATGCCCTGGATCTCCTGGAAATCACCGAGATCCGGGATCTCTTTTCTGGGTTACGGGAGGCCTTTTCCTTCGAGAAGGAGGGGGCGGCCCTCCTGAACCTTCTCGATCGGGCACTGGTGGAGGAGCCCGCGATGATCCTGGGAGAGGGCCCCATCGTCCGCGACACCTTCGACTCCGTTCTGGCCCAGTGTCGGCGCGTGGAGTCCGAAGGCGACCGGGTGTTGGCGGAGCTCGAAGAGCGCGAGCGAAAGGCGACCGGGGTCGAGAACCTCCGGATCCGCTACAACCAGGTGGCCGGTTATTACATCGAAGTGTCCCGCGCCCAGGCGCAGAAGATGCCCGAGCGGTATTTGCGGAAGCAGACGCTGACAAACTCGGAGCGCTTCACTCTCTCGGAGCTCATCGCCTTCGAGGGGGGGCTCCGGGAGGCCCGGACGAAGGTCCTGGCCAGGGAGGGAGAAATCCTGGAGGGCCTCCGGGAGACGGTTTTGTCTGCGCGCGAGGGAATCCATCTCCTGGCCGATTTCGTCTCCCGGGCGGATGTCCTCCTCGCCTTCTTCGAGCAGGGACGTCTCAACCGGTATGTTCTTCCGGAGTTCGTCTCAGGCGAAGAACCCCTTCTGGTCAAGAGCGGACGACACCCCGTCCTGGAGGGACGCATGTCTGCCGGCTCCTTCATGCCCAACGACACGGAGCTTGTCGACGGCGAGTTCATCGTCCTGACGGGGCCCAACATGGCCGGCAAGTCGACCTACATGCGCCAGATCGCGCTCATCGCCCTGATGGCCCAGGCGGGCAGTCCCGTTCCGGCCGATCTGGCCCGACTTCCTCTTCTGGATCGCGTCATCGCCAGGGTCGGGGCCTCGGACAACATCCTGGAGGGAGCCTCCACCTTCATGGTCGAGATGACCGAGGTGGCAAGGATCCTGGCATCGGCCACATCGAGGACGCTGGTCCTCCTCGACGAGGTGGGCCGTGGGACGGCCACCTTCGATGGCATGGCCATCGCCTGGGCCGTGAGCGAATACATCCACGACCGCATCCGGTGCCGCACCCTGTTTGCCACTCACTACCACGAACTCTCGGAGTTGGCCCGAACGCATCGTCGGGTACGGAACCAGACTGTGCGTGTTTCGATCCGGGAGGGAGTCCTTGTGTTCGAACACCGGATTGTGGATGGCCGCGCCGAACAATCCTACGGAATCGAGGTGGCGAAGCTTGCCGGGCTTCCCGCCCCTGTGGTGGACAGGGCCTCCGAGGTGCTCTCCTTTTGGGAGGCCGGCCAGCCGCGCCGCCTGCTTCAGAAGAGCCGGATTCTTCCACCGGAGCGGGATTTTTCCATGCCCCTCTTTTCCTGGAAGAGTCGCCGGACGAAGGAAAAGACAGACAGTCAAGACATTTCAGAAGACACGTGAAGGAGACATAAATGATGGAAACAATGCCGGGCGATCCGGAAAAGCCGATCGAGGAGCTCGTCGAAATCCTTCGACAGGGACCTCCCTCGGAGGTGTTGAAGGATGACGAGCTCTCGATGCGCTTTTCCGACATCCTGGACTTCCTTTCGGAGGACCGGCAGCTTGGGGAGCTGGCCCAGCTTTCCGAAATGACCCCGGACTGGTCACTTTTCATCCGGAACTATCTCGAGATTTCGCACGACCGTTTCGACCTCGAGGAGGATGAAGGAGAGGATGAGGCCATGGAAGAAAATGTTCATGAGCCGAATGACGCCGTCTTCGGAATCGGCCTTCTCGTGGATCTCGACCAGCCCCTTCCCGAAGCCCTGACCCTCGATTCCCTGTCCCCTCTGGCCCGGATTCTCGAAACGGCCCTTTCCGACTCCACGAGGGTCGTCCAGGTCTTCCTGCATCCTCGGCTCCTCTCTTTTGCAGATATTTATACTTTTTCGTATGATAGCCGGCGGGGATTCGTCGAGGAGCGGATCAACTTCGGATTTTCGATGGATTCGTCCGGCAGCTTTGACGAGGTGCCGGTCATGATGGCGGACGCCCTCCTCGGGGACTGGGACCAGCCCGCCGACGAACTCATGGTTCCTTCGGACCCGGTCCTTCGTGCCTTCGGGTCCTCCCTTGAGTCGGGGAGGGGGGCGCTTGTGGGCGTGGTCCGGATGACGCCTCCTCCCTCCGGAGACTGGGGGGAAATCCTCGACGAATGCTTTGCGGGACCACTCCAGGAAGAGGTGGGGGTGGCGGTCTCCCGGATTTTCGATCTTGCCAGGCCGTTTCCGGAGGGGGAGGGAGAGGGTGGACATGTGTCTTTCGTTCCCTGGTCCCTCCTCCTGCCCATGGCGGCGACGATCGAACTGGGGGCCTCCCTGGCCAAAAGCCTTGACGAGGAGTCGATTCACCCGGAACGCGTCGCCATGACTCCGGTCTGGCGCGACAGGGTGCTCTGGATCGAGGTCGAGGGGCGTTTCGGGAAAGACAAGCCGGCCAGGTTTCTGGCGGTGGACGAATATGTCGCTCAATTCATGGAACATTACGTTCCCGGAGTCATGGAGTCGATGATGGGGCTCTCTGTCCGATGGAACAAGAGGAAAGGCGGGGGAAGATTCCTTTCCCTGGGGGTCGTCTAGGGTCCGTGTCCACAAGAATAGCTCTGTTCCTGTTTTTCTTTTTTTTCGCACCCTTTCCGCTCGGCCCGGCCTGGGGCATCGAGGATGCTTCTGCGCCACTCTTCTCCCGCTCCTTTCCTGCGGGCAGGATAACCCTGGCGGGGGGGGCCGGACGTCTCTTCCTTCTGTCCCAGAAGGCGGGATCCCTTTACCGGCTCGATCCGCGGACGGGCATGCTCGCCCTCCGGATCTCCGGACTCAAGAATCCCCGTGACATGGCGGTCGGGCGATACGGAGGCCGTCTTCTGGTCGATCTCGAGTCGAGCCGCTCCCTGCTGATCCTTCCGGCCGAGGAGGCCGGCCCCCCCTTCGAGCGGACCGTGGGACTCAATCCGGGCCAGATCCTGGGAGGGGCGGACGACCGGTACTACATCGCCGCCCGGGCCGTTCATATTCTCTATGCGCTGGATCCCGACCGTTATAGCCCCCGGGACTGGATCGCGGTTGGGGACGTCTTTCCCCGGGTCGCGCGCGGAGTGGACGGACACCTCTGGATGCCTCTTTTCCGCTCGGATGCGGTCCTCGAAGTGGGGACCGCTCCGTTCGCCGTCCTTCGGACCGTGGATCTTGACGGCTGTTCCTCCCCCGTTCGCGTTGCGCCCCTCCCGGGGGGAGGGTTTCTGGCCGGATGCGAGGATGCGATCCTTTGGCAGAATCCCACTGGCCAGACGCGGCGGTTTGTCCTTCGGGGTCCCTTCCGCCACGGAGTCCGGGCGCTGAAGCTTCTCCCGGGTGGACGCCTCGCCCTCGTTCTTTTTCACCGTTCCAGGAGGCTGGTTCTTTTCGATGTACAGGCCATGAAAGTGACTTCTCAAGTCCGGCTTCCGTACCGCCCCCTCCGCTTGTATCTTTTCCCCAATTGGCCTATTCTTTTCGTGGTGATGAATGATCCGGACCATGAAACGACGTGGCTTTCCGGATATCCGCTGACCGAATTCCATGGTCAGTCGGATACTATTCCAGTCACCTACAATTCGAGGAAGAAAAAATGACATCCTCCTCTTCTGGCATCCTTACATCGTCCCCATCGCTCCTTTCCGGCCGTCACGTCCTGGTCACGGGGGTCGCCAACCGCTGGTCGATCGCCTGGGCTGTTGTCCAGTCGGTGCTCCGGAACGGGGGGCGGGTGACCCTCACCTATCTGGGGGAGTCCCAGAAGGCCACCATCGGCAAGCTGCTGGAAGAACTTCCTGAGGAACACCGCGGGAGTCTGCTCCTGCCACTCGACGTGCGAAACGACGACGAAGTGGCGTCGGTGGCCGAAAGGCTCAGGTCCGAAGGAATCACGCTGGACGGATTGGTGCACAGCATCGCCTTCGCGAAAAGAGAGGAGCTGGACGGGGCCTTTCTGGGGACGAGCCGCGAGGGGTTCCTCCTCGCGCAGGAGATCAGCGCCTTCTCCCTTGTCGTTCTTTGCCGGGCCT
>JAJYPO010000184.1 GCA_021795275.1 Nitrospirota bacterium
GAAGCTGTGGGGGAGCCCCCATCGATGTGATTCGCCAATACATCGAACAGCAGAAGACGCCACACTAAAAGCCACTACAGGGACGGCCCTGCCGTCCGCCCTATCCTTTCCCGCCGTGAATGGCGAGGTTTGCCGCGCGATTGGATCAACACAAGCATTATTCATATAAAACCGCCAAACCCTGTTTTGTCCGATTTATTGAAATCTGTCCGACAAAACTAGAAATCCCCCAGGCCAAGTCCCGGATCGAGTTCCTGCTCCGGACGAATTCTTCCGACCGGACTATCTCCATTGTCGCCTCTCTATTGACCCAGTCATCGGTGTCCATCCGGGACCCTCATGAATCCCGCCTCTCCCCCGAGACGACGATCAGGGAGCCCCGGCGCCAGGAGACGGGAAGGATCGCCTCCACAATCCTGGAGTCGAGGGATCCCGAAGGCAGAAAAACACAGGAATGGATTTCGAGAGCGTCGACCGACAAGCCGGAAAAAAGGGCGAGAACTTCCTCCGGCCGGTGCCACCGGGCTCCCCGCCACGCTCCGGAACCCCCGTTTCTCCCTTTCCGGGCATACAGCAGACTGTTCCTGTTCAGCCAGCCGATGGCGAATCGCCGGTTCGTCACCCGGACGATCTCCCGGACGGCCTTCCGCTCGTCGCCCACGAAACACAGGGCCGCTACAGATACCACCCGGTCGAAATGGCGGTCCCGGAAGGGGAGCGCCCGAAGATCTCCTCCGATCCAGGAGAGTCCTACGGGACTTTTTTCGCGGGCGAAGGCCAGCCAGTCCATATTTCTGTCCACTCCAGTCACCCGTAGCCCGTCCCGGAAAAAGCGTCTGGAGAACCATCCGGTCCCGCACCCGGCGTCCAGAAGCGACTCTCCGGGAAGCGCCCGGAGATCGCGAGTGATCAGGTGGTATTCCGTCTCGCCCGTCCACCGGCCTTTCGGGGTGTCGTACCAGTGGTCGTAGGAGGCAGGGTCCATCAGGAAACCAGCCTCCTCCAAGAATCGACCAGGGCGACGGAGGCACGGTCGATCTCGTCGGGAGTGGTGAATCGGCCCAGGCTCAGACGAATAGCCCCCAGCGTCCGCTCGTCCGGAAAACCCATCGCCCGGAGGACCGGGCTCGGAAGGGGAGTTGTTCCATGGCAGGCGCTTCCTGTCGAGGCACAGACCCATGGAGTCTCCTCCAGAAGATCTCCTCCTCGCACCCCCGGAAAGGAGAGGTTCAGTGTGTTCGGAAGGCGGTCGTCGGACGACCCGTTGAGAACAATTTCCGGAATGGCGCCCGCCAGGCGGCGATAGAGGCGTTCTCGAAGTCTTTCCATCCGGCGCACCTCCCGGCCAAGATTGTTCCGGATCAGTCGCGCAGCCATCCCCACTCCCGCAATGGCCGGGACATTCTCGGTTCCGGGCCGGAGCCCCCGCTCCTGTCCTCCGCCGGCCATCAGAGGCCGTAGGGGAGTTCCCCGTCGCACGTAGAGGACTCCGATCCCCTTCGGAGCATAGAACTTGTGGCCGGCCAGGGTCAGAAAATCGGCCCCGAGGGCGCCAACGCCGACGGAAATCTTGCCGGCCGCCTGGGCGGCGTCGACGTGGATCAGGGCTCCCCGGGATCGGGCGAAGTCGGAGATCTCCCTCACGGGCTGGATCGTTCCCGTCTCGTTGTTGGCGAGCATGACCGAGACGAAGGCCGTCTCCGGTCCGATGAGACGTTCGGCGGCCCGAAGATCGACCCGACCGGAGGAATCGACGGGAAGAAGGCGGACCTTCCATCCGTCCGGAGCGAGTAGGTCGAACGGTCCCGTCACCGAGGGATGCTCGACCGCGGAAGCGACAAGAATCGACCTGCCGCTTCCTTCCAGGGCCCTCGCGGCACCCAGGATCGCCAGATGGTTGGCTTCGGTCGCGCTCCCCGCGAACACGATTTCATCGGGCTCCGCCCCGATCAGGGCCGCCACCTCCTCCCGAGACTCCTCCACCTTTTTTCGGGCTTCGCGTCCATAGAAATGGACGGAGGAGGGATTCCCGAACCGCTCTCCCAGCCAGGGGAGCATCGCCGCCGCTACCTCCGGATCCACCGGAGTGGTAGCGTTGTAGTCGAGGTAGACGGGACGGCTCCCGCCATCGTCCGGAACCGGATAAGGGACGTCCGTCATTCCAGGTCCTTTCGCATTTCAAGGTACTGCTCCCGGGTGATTTCCCCCTTCGCGTACCGGCGGCCCAGGATCTCCTTCGGGTTCTCTCCGGGGACGCCCGGCCTCGACCTCCCGGAGTCCTCCGGGGGACGCCCGCAGAACAGACCTCCCGCTCCCCGCATGAACACCGCGAAGAAAAAAGCCAGTCCCGCCAGGAAGAGGACGGGAAAGATCCACATCCAGGCCATGCCGACTCCCATACCGTATGTCCAGGGCATCGTTCCGCTCCTCCTTGTTGGGTTGGTTCAGGAAAGGGTCTTCAGAAACGGTTTCGCCAGCCAGAGATAGTATCCTCCGGCGAAAAACAGGATCGAGGCTCCGGCGTATCGGTGCCAGCGGCGCCCTCCGATCCGGCAGCCCGCCCGGGAAAGGGGGTCCGCCGCCCATCCGGCCAGCAGGAAGGGAAGGCTTCTCCCGAGCCCGAAGGAAAAACCGAGCAGGGCCCCGAAGCCCGCCGTTGCCGGCGCGAATCCCAGGCCGAAGACGAACAGGAGGGAGACGAGCGGCGGGCCCGCGCTGTAGAGCACTCCGGCGAGGAAAGCTCCGGACGTTCCGGGCCGGATGCGTCCGGAAAACCGAAACGGACCCGGCCGCGCCGGAAGGAGCGGCGGAGAGGACCTTCCCCCCCGAAGGATCCAGAGTCCCAGAAAGACGGCCAGTCCCACCATGGCGAGACTCCAGATGCCGCGGACGGGCCCGTGGAGGAGCCCCGAGACGCGGCCGGCCAAGGCCCCCAGAAGAATCATGCCGGACCACATGCCTCCGGAAAAGAGGGCTGCCAGAATCAGCCCTTTTTTACGGGCGTCCGGGGAGGCCTCTCCGGTTACGGCCGCGCCGGCCACTCCCATCATGGTGGGAAGCGTGAAGGGGCATCCGGCCGTTCCAAGGAACCCTGCCGCCGCCATCAGGGCGAGCAGAAGGAGGCCCGGGCCCTGGTGAAGGGTCGGGAGATGCGGAACCAAAAGGGAGCGCATCCCTTCGGAGCCCGTCTGGAGAGGGGATCCGGCGCTCCAATGGGAATGGTCCATCAGTGTTCTCCTGTGAGCAAGGGATCCGGCTCCCTCGGGAAGGAGGAGAGACATTCGGAGCTTCCCCTTGAGGACCAGGACGGCGGCAAGGTGGCGGCGCTTTCCCGGGTGATGCCGAGGTATGCGGCCAAAGTCCCGATTTCGCTTGCCCCGTCCTTTGCAAGGGAAGAAAGGGCCCCGACTTCCAGAGCCTCGCGCCATTCGCGGAACATCCCCTGGAATTCCGGTGGGGCGAAGACGGCCATCGCGGCCGTCCGCTCCATGGGGGACAGCATTTCGGCACACATCACCATCATGAGGGGCATGGGGGAAGGAGACTCCTCTTTTTCTCCGCCTTTTTCCTCTCCGCCCATGGTCCCTTCCGGCCCCTTTCCCCCCATCATCTTCTTCATCATATCCATGTTCATGGACATCGGTCCCCGATCCTCCCCTCCGGTTTTTTTTTCGCGTCGGTTTCGATCGAAGGCTCTTTCCGGTCCATCTCTTCCTCACTTTCTTCAGAAAACTCTGCGCGATCTCAGGGGTCTCGGAACGGGGTTCCGATCATGTCCGGACGAGCGACATTCCTTGCGAGATCTCCCTCAATTCCCGGACCTCTGGAGGACTCACTCCTTGTCCGGCCGTTCGCCGGCACGGCGCCGTATCCCGGGCGGCGTTGCCGGCGAATCCCGCCACGAGGCATGACAGGTGGCTTCTCCCACCGGTTCATCCGGACTCACCCGAACACGGCCTCGATCTCGAGGGGAATCGGCTGGGTCAGGCAGTAGACCGCCGGACAGGACTTCCGGGAGGCGTCCTCGATCTCCCGGAGCACCGACTCTTCGGCCCGTCCGCTCACCTTGAGAAGGATGCGGACCCCCTTGGTCAGGGGATTCTCCGAGAGTCCCAGGGGACGGGTCATGTCCACCCGATTTTCGACCCGGACAGAGAGGCGGTCGATGGCTACCCCCTTCTGGGTCGCCACCATCATATAGGTCGACGCGAAACAGGAAGCCAGTCCGAAAAGGCAGTACTGGAGGGGGTTCGGGGCGCTCCCGGAGCCTCCCATGGGGGTGGCGTTGTCCATCGCGAGGTCGATCGTTCCGCCCTCGAAGGGAACGCGCGCCACGAACTGCGGACGACCTTCTTCCAGAACCCAGTCCCCCTCGACGGTAAATTCCTTGATGGCCTTCTCCGGCTCCCGGGAGAAGAGCTCGAT